>JAFMHC010000066.1 GCA_017854775.1 Gammaproteobacteria bacterium
GTAAATACCAAGTTAATTCACAGGCGATTTTCTCCGGCGTTAACTTGGCAGAGCTGATTCAATACCTAAACAGTTTACCGTAGCCGGAATTTCAATAACAAGAGTGCTTGCTTAGAGATCAATACTCCAACACGATCTTGCCAAAGTGCTGCCCTGTATCTTGATACCTAAATGCGTCGGCTAATTCACTAAGCTCGAACGACTTATCTATTATTGGCTTCCAGCCGGTGGTATCAATCGCCTTGACCATGTCCATTTGCATTGCTCGACTACCAACCGCAATGCCGTGCATATGCGCATGTTTAAAAAACATTTTCGGCAAGATGAAATCAGCTGTTCGCCCACCAAGAATCCCGATTAGTGAAATGTGACCGCCATAACCGATCGCTTCTACCGATTGAGAAAGAGTTGATGAACCGCCTACATCCAAGACATGGTTTACGCCACCGCCAGAATGCTTGTTGACCGTTCGACCCCATTTTTCATCGGTGCGATAATTGATCACGTGATCTGCGCCTAGCTCAGTGAGTCGCTCGGCTTTATCGTCGCTTGAGGTGGTAGCGTACACATACGCACCGGCCGCTTTAGCGATTTGCAATGCAAATATAGACATACCACCAGTGCCTTCTACCAGCACACTATCACCGGCTTTGAGATTACCTTCAACGACAAGAGCGCGCCAAGCCGTAGCCGCGGCACAAGGCAGTGTAGCGGCTTGCGCATAACTGTAACCAGCGGGGATAGCGGTGATCGAACTTTGATTCACACATGAGAATTCTTGCGCAAAGCCGTCCACTTGCTCACCATTTATTCGCGCAGCATTGAATTGTGTCGCAGAGCCTTCAAGCCAATCAGGGAAAAAAGTAGACATGACCTTGTCGCCAACTTTCCACTGAGTGACATCAGTACCGATAGCGGCAATCTCACCAGCACCATCAGACATCGGAACACGTTGATCTGAAACGGGTATTGCCCCGACCGCAACTAAGTAGTCGTGATAATTTAACGATGTAGCATGCCAATTTACCAACACTTCATCAGCTTTAGGTTGTTGTGCTTCACGCTCAACAAGCTGCACGTTATCTAAACCGCCTGGTTGTTTAATGACGACAGTACGCATAGTAATCCTCCTTTAAAAATATCTTTACCTTACAGAGACCTCAGCATAACTCGACGAACGGATAGAAATGTCTGTAACTGTATTATTGGGGTTGAAGCTGTTTTATCCACTGCTTAAAAATAGCCCAAGGGCACTTAGGCCGACCGATAACCAGCTTAGGCTCAATACATGTTCAACTTAACTCGGGTCATTACTGATAGGAATCGAGGTAAAACTATCTCTAAGCGCCTCAGACCAAGCCTCTGACATCGCTAAAAACTCTGGGTCACCAGCTTCAATACGAGTTTGTTCTTTGAATGAGAATTCATTATTTTTAATAATCGCCAAATCCAGCGGCATACCCACTGATAGATTAGAGCGCAACGTACTGTCCATCGACAGCAAGGCCGCTTTACGCGCGTCTTGCAAAGTCGTATTTCGCTGAATCACACGATCTAAAATTGGCTTACCATATTTATGCTCACCAATTTGAAGAAAAGGCGTGTCCGAGGTCGCTTCAATAAAGTTTCCTTCTGGATAAATTAAAAATAGCCGTTGCTTGCCACCCACACTTTGCCCAGCCACTATCAAAGAAGCACTGGCTGACTGCGCCATACCATTGAGCTTGGCTCTAAAATTAACGCTAACTTCAGACAACAAAGCGCCAATCATCTCAGCGACCTGCAAGGTAGTACCTGGCCCGAATACGGAGTTCTTATTTTCTGGGCCACTTTCGGTAGCCTCTTCGAGTTTTGCTAATACAGTTTGAGTCACAGAAAGACTACCAGCAGTGAGAATCACAATGATTCGCTTGCCTGGATCCTCAAAAGTAAACATCTTTTTATAGGTAGAGATGTTATCAAGCCCTGCGTTGGTACGCGTGTCGCTCAATAAGACCATGCCGTCGTCTACCATTAATCCTACACAATATGTCATTGTCTCTTAATACGAAAAAATCGCGCCTGCCGTTACTGTAATTGTTATTGTTGCGCTTGACTGACTTCGACGTTAGTTAGCATCGACTCTTGCCCCGCACCTCGGGTTACACCACGAATTAATGCTGCGTCTAAGCCATCGAGACCGCTGCCAATACGAATATAACGATCGTCAGGGCAGCATCGATTAGCGGAATCAAAGCCTATCCAGCCCAAGCCATCGATATAGAGTTCGGCCCAAGCATGGCTTTCGCCGTGATTATCACCTTTTTCAGCATCATAAAGATAGCCGGTAACGTATCGCGCGGGAATATTATTGCATCGGCTAATTGATATCAGGCAGTGAGCTTGATCTTGGCAAACGCCTTTTCCTTGCTGCAGCGCCTGTGCCGCAGTAAAGGAGCTATTGGTCGAGCCTGAAATGTAGTCTATTCGATCGCTGATGGAATTCATCATGGCATGCGCCTTGTCTAGCGAACTACTACCGATGTCCTGAATCGATTCTAAAGCCAGTTCGCGTAAACTTTGATCAGCTTTAGTTAGGCTAGTCGAGTATAGATACACTTGTCTGGGCATCAAGTCTCGCTGAAGCTTAATCACACCGTTCTTATCATTGGTTTCAACTTCACCAACAACGCTAATCTCAAGCCCATCAACGTCGTTGTTAATACTCATGGTTCTTAAACGATCACCCGCTCCGTCTTCAAAGTATTCGCCAAATAAAGCGCCTTCGGCAAATACATCCCAAGACAATACCTTCTGTGTGTCGCACCGAGAGGGGTATAAACGATGGCTCTGCAAAATCATTCGTTGAGTTTCGCTGTAGCTGTACTTAGTGCTATGTTTTACTTTCAACAGCATCATTGAACTCCAAAGAGAAACGATTGAGAAATTTTCTCAGTCAATTGGTTGTTACTGGAAATAAAGCTTTGCAAAAATTCATGCAAGCCTTCGTCAACGATTTTAGCTATTGAGATGGTGCCAAGTTCATCTCGGAGCTTTAGCGCTAACATTTGCGCATCGCTATAACGCCCATAATTGGAACACAGCATATCTAAATGGTGCGCTACTTGAGTAATACAAAACTTCAGTGACCTTGGGCAAGCGCTATTCAGCACTAGAAAATCAGCGATTCTATCGGCGCTATAATCGCCCCCATATATCCAATAGTAAGAGCGATATGACGATAGCGCGCGGAGTAAGGTTGTCCACTGATAGCTATCGACGCTGCCACCAACCATGTCGATTGTAGGCAAAAGTACGTAATACTTAATATCCAATAACCGCGCAGTGTTGTCGGCTCGCTCGATATAAGTACCCATATTGTAAAAATCATAACCATCTAGGCGTAATTGATTGCCTTGAAAGCTACCCTGCACCGTCGCTGTTTGCCTTTTCACCCAGTCACAGATAGTAGGAAGATCTATTTCTTCTGGGGATTTCTCAAACTTCTTAAATTCAATATAGGCCTGATTCAGTGCCGACCAAACATCACTGGTTAGGGCAATTCGAACCTCTTTACCACTATTCCTAGCCGCGCGTATGCAGTTACGGATGCTTGATGGATTGCTGTGACTGTAAATCAAGAAATGCTCGATATTTGCTTGGTTAACCTCTGAATACTCAGCGTTAAAATCCTCGAGCAAGTTAGACGTCGACAAAATAGACTGCCATTCCGAGCGATTACCAGCGCTGGTATTGGGCACCAACGACATGCGATAAGCCACTTCAAGGTTTCGCGCCAAGGTGTCTGCACGCTCGATATAGCGTGCGGTCCAAAAAAGTGATTCTGCGGTACGACTTAACATTGGGATGTTCTCTTTATTCTGTGTAATGCGCTCATTCGCTGAGCACCCAGGTGTCTTTGACGCCACCACCTTGTGAGGAGTTAACTACCAAAGAGCCTTCTGTCATAGCAACTCGAGTGAGGCCACCCGGACATAGCTCAATATCTTTGCCAACTAAACAATAGGGGCGTAAATCGACATGCCGCGGTGCCAAGCCAGACTCCTGATATATAGGGGTGGTGGAAAGCGCTAGGGTGGGTTGCGCAATAAAATCATCAGGGTCTTCGAGTATACGTAGCCGATAAGCTGCGATTTCAGCCTTAGTTGAGGCTGGCCCAACGAGCATTCCATAACCACCGGAGCCATGAACCTCTTTGACCACAAGCTCAGCAAGGTTGTCTAGCACATAAGCCAAATCATCTTTTTCGGAGCAACGCCAAGTCGGCACATTATTTAGAATAGGTTCTTCACCAAGATAAAAACGTATCATCTCAGGCACGTAGGTGTACACAGCCTTATCGTCGGCAACTCCAGCACCGGGTGCTGAGCAAATTTGTACGCCGCCCGAGCGGTACACATTCATCAATCCAGGCACGCCCAACATCGAATTAGGGTTAAAACATAGCGGATCGATAAACTCGTCATCAATACGGCGATAGATTACATCGACTTTTTTCGGCCCCTGCGTAGTACGCATGTAGACAAAGTCACCATGCACGTATAAGTCACGCCCTTCTACCAGCTCAACGCCCATTTGATCGGCCAAAAAACTGTGCTCAAAATAGGCTGAGTTGAAAGAGCCTGGTGTCAACACAACGATGACCGGAGAGCCTTCGCATTTATCCGGTGCCACTGAACTTAAGGTGCGCCGGAGCATATTCGGATACTGATCGACCGGTCGAATTCTATTTGATTTGAATAGGTTCGGAAACAACCTCATCATTGCCTCACGATTCTCCATCATGTAGGAAACACCCGATGGCGTGCGGCAGTTATCTTCTAATACATAGAAGTCATCGCGCCCAGTACGTACCAAATCCGTTCCAATGATGTGTGAAAAAATCTTTTGCGAAGGAGAAAATCCAACAACAGAGCGCTCATAAGCTTCATTTTGGTAGACCAGCCTCGCTGGAATCTTGCCACTTTTAACAATCTCACCACGATTATAGACATCCCATAAAAATGCATTTAACGCGCGCGCCCGCTGCTTGATGCCTCGCTCTAGTTTGGACCATTCAGTGGCGGTAAAAACTCGCGGCACAATGTCAAAAGGAATCAGACGCTCGGCATCTGATTCATCACCATAAACGATAAAGGTAATGCCCAGTTGATGAAATAAGGCATCCGCTTGTTCTTGCTTTCTAGCAAGGCTTAAATGGGATGCGTTGGTAAGCCATTCATCAACCTTTTGGTACGGAATTCTTACCTCGTCTCCATCAAACATTTCATTAAAAAAAGTTTTTTCTGTCATAGGGTGGGAACGTGTTTATTAGTGATTAAATTAACCAAGCAGCAATCGCGGCGTAGTTGGGCTAGGATCATTGGGCTTAATATGATGGTCAATTTGAGAGACATACGAATCAGAGTCGATAAGCATTGAAATGTTAGAAGAATGTGCGCTAAATAGAACAAGGAACATTATCTTAGCTCAATGCCCAGATACAATCTTTAGTAAATAATCAGATGTGACGAAATTTATAGAGCAACCAGGCCAAAATTGCTGATCAACACATCCTCTTAAGGCTGATAAAAGAATTTCACACTACGTTATCTCCTCCTGAGTTTATCTTTAGGCTTAATGCATTCTGCAAACTCTCGCTACTACCCGCGAATCTGATCGTAGATTAAATTCTTAGACAATATTGAAAACGTTTTGACGGTATCGGACGCTAGAAGACTTCTAAAACACTACGTGAGTCACTAGGGTAGTCAACAATATGAAATATCGCCCATTGGCTGTGTTGGATAAACAGGCAAAGCTACAGCGCCGTATTGGCTTGGAGAGAATCACCCATTAGCCTCTATCAATCCAATGGTCTCGCTACGCTTCCTTTTGTAGCTACCTTCTTTTCGAACTAATTAGCTACCTTCTTTTCGAACTAATATAGAAATACTCACCAGACATATCTTTGCTGTCTAGTGAGTATTATAACTAGCCTCCATTACGATTTTGATTCGTCATACCTGCGTCAAACACAGGCATGACTAAACAATAAATCATTGAAGACTAAAACTAAGCTAAAGCGTCCTTAGTCTGGACAGATCGATACGCTATCGATACCACCCTCGACCAAGTCCCCAGCACTACTTCCATCGCTGGCACTAACTCGTAAAAGCACATTAGAACCGGCCGGGATAGCCGCGTTCGCCGCGCTCCATTGAGCTTGTGTACGAACATCTCCGATGTTCACTAGTGAGTTATAGCTAGAGCCACCATTAAGTGAGTACTCGATTCGGAAAAAATCTCCTGAGCTATCATCACCGCTATCTCGCTGCCCGTGAAACCAATCGAGTGACAAGGTTGAACTATCCGACACAGTGATCGCTGGCGATATAGCGACGCAGACACCTCCGTCGACGTCGTTAGTTCCAGCTGATGAATTAGCCGCAGTAAACAAAGCGAACCCATCGCCTTGCGCATCACCAGCAACTTGTGTCACCACACCAGAGTTAGTCACTTGAGTCGGATTACTGCGTATATAAGCGCCAGTACTACAGGTTGATGTTGGCGAATTCGACCATCCTTTAGACGTGGTGAAGTTGTCTTCGAACGAACAGGCTGCCGGTGGCGTATCGGTAATATTTAAAAACACCGCCGAAACCGCTCCCCAAGCACCGCTTGTATCACGACTGCGGACGTAAACAATATGCTTACCATTACTAATGCCGCTAGTATCAATGCTCGCATTGACAGTTTCGGTGCGTTGATTAAACGACCCATCACTGACTGACATTGATTGAGCTACAGCGCCGGCTTGCCATGGCGGCACGTCTATATAGTACTGCGCGGCATTAATGTTTTGAGTACTTTCCGAGCCATTGCTATTATTAAAGCGCGAATCATTGGCGATTGCCGTTAGTAACACTTGCGTTCCAGCGACGACACCGCCCCCACTTGCACCATTGCTAAGTGTTAGGTTAGTGCTGTCGGGGCCCGATGGCGTAATATAGGGCGTTCTAACCACCTTGGCGGCATAGATAAGAGCCGGCAAATTATCTGGCTTGATGGTATTTTCATAAACGCTGCATTGTTGAAAAAACTGAGTGCCTAGCTCGAAGGTATACGCAGCCACACCAAGTTCGCCGTAACTGACATTGTCACTGGTGCCATCGGTCGGGTACAAACCAATCGACTGCTGCGGACTATAACCATTAAAAAAGGCAAATTTTCTGCCTAAAGTCTGTAGCGCTGAACCATTCGGAGCAGCTTGGCTAACGTCGCCCCAAGGCCACAACACAAGCTCACTAAAGCTATGTATATCTAAGTGAATACCACTGGTATCCGATGGCGCCGCGTCGTTTTGATTCGGGCCTCTACGATCTGGCCATAGACTGCGCACATAGGCTTGCATCGCTTGCACTTCAGGCTCAGAGCCGGGCTGAGGGCCGCGGTAAGTTGCCGAGCACGTATTACCACTAGAGCCAACGCCATTTGTGCTGTTCCAACTGAAGGTAAAATTACGATTTAGATCGATGCCCAGGCTGTTTCCATTTGGACCACAATAATTTTCATTGGTATTTTTACGCCAAGAGATGCCTGATTCAGCACGCTTTCGCCCGTCAGGGTTGGTATGCAACATCAGGTGCACTTCGTGGTGGTCGAGAATCCATGTCGCATCAGCGTTATTGTTGTAACCGTCCAACAACCAACGTGCAAAATCCAAATTGAGCGGCGCTGTAGCATACTCGCGGGCATGAATTGCGCTATTGATAAAAAGCTTAGGTTTGCTGCCACTCGTTGCTTGGTTAGTTAACTTTAATACGTTGATATCATAGCCGCCAAGACCCACTGTTTTACGCCATGAATTACCAACGTCTATCCATTGAGCAAGTTGTGGATAGCTTGTCACCAAACCCTGCGCAGCCGAGAACGTCTCTTCGACTGTTTCATAACAAGGGAAGTTTGGCACGCTCAGAATACCAATATCATTAGCAGCTTGAGGTGATAAGCCAGATTTAATTTGGCGTTGTTTTTGCTCGATTTCAAGCGTTCGTTTCTGCAAGTATTGAGTAGCAACTTTAAGCTTAAAATCAAATTTCTCTAATTGCTGCATCTCATTTGGCGACAACTCAAAAATAAGATATCCGTCGTCATAGTTCGCTTCTAGAAGTTGCGCATGAAACGAAATGGCCGCTTTTCGCGCCAGTTCTTTCGAAGGAAAATACGCTCGATATACGTTAGTGGTATTTTTTTCTTGCTCCAATAGTTGCAAAGTTTGGTTGGCTTTAAGTTCAACATCGCTGGCATAGCTTAGGTGTGTATTAAAAACAAATACACTCACTAAGGCTGATAGCAGAAGTTTAGGGTTCTTCATTTTTTACGCCTCTATTTAATCATTTAATTTTGTAAACTTGGGGGGCGGGGTTTACGCTTGTGCCTTAATTAGACCCAATCAGAATATAGTCACGAAGGTGACATGTCTATACATAATGGACAATTGGTCTTAAATATGGGCGAGCTATGTTGTTGATTTAAAACGGCATGGCGATGATTAGCAGCCACTTGTCAACTTAAAGTGCCTGCTCATTTCAAATATAGACAAGCCGTTTATTGGTCAATAACGCTCCCTCGTTATTGTATTTTATATAACGCAAAACGAGTCATCGCTGAATATTCTAAAAGAGAATAAAGCCGTTCTGCTACCCCGCTAAAGTCTTGCAGAAAGTGCACCCATTACTTGAAAGTCATCAACCAGCTTTCAATCATTAAACATCAGGAACTAGGTCACAGATGAGCCTAATTTGGGGCACTATATTAAGCACTATATAATTCCAATTTCAAGCGCGCGTAGGACCGCGCGAGTTCGATCTCTCACACCTAGCTTCGACAACACACTTGATACATGGTTTTTGATGGTGCCCTCCGACTTACACAAAGCATCCGATATCTCTCGATTGCTGTAACCACTGGCAACCAAACGCAGTACTTCAGTTTCTTTAGGCGAGAGTGATTGAGGCTCTGGCAAGGAATCGAAATTTCCTTTCTGAGTTTTTAGTCCGCGCAGCAGAGTATCAGTAATAGCAGGTTGCACAATTGTCTCGCCGTTATGAACTGCTTCAATAGCATCAATCAAGCTCTCTAGTGACACGTCTTTAAGTAAGTAGCCCTGAGCACCCGCCTGCAAGCCTTGCAATACCAACTCATGGTCATCAAAGGTGGTTAAAATAATTACTGGGATTTCAAACTCAGCTTTTCGTAGACTCTTGATCGCCTCGATGCCATTCATCCGCGGCATTCTAATGTCCATTAAAAACACATCGGGTTGGTACTGTTGAGCTAGGCCTACAGCTCGCTCACCATCATCGCCTTGCGCCACAACGGTTACCTTATCAGACAAGCTTAATAAGCTTTCGATACCGCTGCGAACTAGGTTTTGGTCATCGATAATCGCTACCTTGATTGTCATATCAGCTCGGTGTCGTTACTTGCAGATTAAAATTTGGTTTCGACTCAATATGCAACTTACCGCCGAGCCGTTCGACTCGCTCGCGCATGCCAGTCAAACCATTGCCCTCCTTCAGATCATCACAACCATTACCATCGTCGCTGTAATTTAACAAAATCTGCTCACCTTGCGTGTAAACCTGAATTGTCGCGTTATGCGCGCCGCTATGCTTGAGTGTATTGGTAATAGCTTCTTGAACAAGGCGTAGAAAAACCTCTGCCGTATTAACATCGTCGAGTTGTAATTGGTCTTCGATCTTTAACGAAATTTTTAACCGTGGAATATCGCGAACAGTTATTTCCAACAATTCGCGCAAATCGAGGGATGGCATATCGTGCAACTCACTGACCGCTTCACGAACATCGTTTAATAGCAATTTTGAAAGCGCATGACACTGATCAACTTTTTCTTTTGCCTCGCCACTCTCGCCACTAATAAGACGGCCAGCGACTTGAAGGTTGATTGTTAACGCAGTTAAGTGGTGACCGAGCAAATCATGCAAGTCTCGCGCGATCCGCGTACGCTCACTTTCACGCGACGCTTCACCAAGTAGGTGTTGGGTTGCCAAGAGTTCGCGGTTAAGCTGCTGCGTTTTTTCATTAGCTTGCTGCGATTCTTTCGCCGTAGTCGCCGAGAGCAGCGCGAAGACATGAAAAGTTCCCACCAATAATGTCTGTATTAACGGGTTAGCGTCTTGCCAAACCACCGAGCGTACAAAATACCAAGCAACATTGATAAGGAGCAACCAAGCCCAGCAACTTTTGGCCGACAAATAGAACGGCGTGCAAGCTACCCAAATGATCGTATAAATGAAAAAAATATCGGTTGGGATACGCCAACTCAAACTAAAAATTAGTAACAGCAGAATCCACAAGGCCGCGCGGCGAATACCGACTCTATTCTCATCAATCCGATCATTGGTGACCATAAATATGGCGATAACAATCAACAATTGCCAAACCATGACTTCGGCAAACGCGGGCTTTTGCCACATCACCATGCCACTTATAACGGTAACCACGAGTGCGGTGCCAACCCCACCGAGCATTTGATAAAAATCGTTTCTGCTATTCATGCCGCCATTATTCCTTATTCTTGATCCCGCTGCATAGGCCAAAAGTCATGGTTTCAAATCATTACCTTTCGCACTTATGCAATGTGGCGAGCATGATTAATATGAGTGCATATCATTTACGGAGGCACTCATGTCACTTACTTACCAAGCTCTACTTTTTATTCACGTTGCTATAGGCTTTTTTTCACTGATACTTTTTTGGATACCGGTTGTCGCAAAAAAAGGCAGCCCATTGCATATCCGCACTGGCCACTGGTACGCCAAGGCGATGTACTTAGTCGGCTTTAGCGCCCTTATTTTGGCGTTGATGCTAATGATCGATCCGATCTCATTCAAGTTCCCTGATAACGACTTTAATCCTGAATTGACGCTTAAGGTCGCCGCCGAGTTGCGCGCTGGCGGTTTGTTTCTTCTAGCCATCTCAATCTTGGTATTGGTTGGCGTCAGGCATGGTTTACAGTCTGTTCGAGCCAAAGGCAATCAAGCCTTGATGCGCCGCGCCGGCAGCTTGCTAATCAACATAGCCTTGCTGGCAATCGGTGTGTGGCTTGGATTTACCGCAGTCGGTGGTTCACCAATGAGCGTTTTGTACTATATATTCGCCGCCCTTTGCTCAGTGACGGCTATCACTAACCTGCACTTTTGTCTAAAACGCAAAGTCACCCGTGGCGAACAAATAGTCGCTCATATCGGCGGAATTATTGGCGCGGGTATCGGCTCACATACAGCGTTCTTTGTGTTTGGCGCGAACCGTTTTCTAAGCGAATATTTGACCGGCTACGCGGGCATTGTTCCATGGGTATTACCGGGAGTCGTTGGCACACTTATTATTTTCCAACAGTCGAAGAAATATCGCCCGCGCAAAGCCAAAGCAACGACAACGGGAACGGCAACGGCTTAGCACTATACAATGATAGCTAACGTTACTTTATAGAACCGAGCTTTAGCTTGCTGCCATTTTGACACACAAAGGCGTAATGCATAGATGTCTTCACATGTAGCAAAACCTCTTAACAAGACATCTGATACTCTGAAGTTAAACAACTCGAGGTTTTAAAATGAAAAATAAGTTAGGCAGACGTTCATTCGTCAAATTTACCGCTGGCGCTCTACTGGCGATTCCCGCATTAGCCAACATAAGTTTAGTAGCAGCCAATGACGCCGAAAAGTTAACTGAAGACGACCCAATGGCGAAAGCTCTTGGTTACAAAGAAGATACCGCCACCGTCGATGCCACTAGCCACCCGAACCATAAGCCAGAACAAAACTGCATTGGCTGCGTGCTTTATCAAGGCGATGATCCGGATTGGGGTGGCTGCGGCGCTTTCCCTGGCAAATTGGTTGCTGGCAACGGCTGGTGCGTGGCGTTTGCTGCAAAACCATCTTAATCACACAGCTAGCGAACTCTAATTTTGTCGCAAGGCTTTCGAACAGAAAGCTTTGCCTAGTTAAACGACAAAGTTAAACCATAAAACAACAGTTGCACTAAGCTGCTTATGAGTTTTAGATAGTTAAAATCAGTCCCGCAATGAAGCGCGCAATGTTTTTGAGCGCTTATCATCGCCATCATGGCTCCAACCTGGCGCTAAAATCAAATACTTTAATTTGTCTTTCCAATGGTCTGCCCGCGCCACATCTCGTATGATCGATCTATACTCATGCGTTGCAACGTAAATAGGATTTAACGATGTAATGTTTTGGGTCAAACCATACTCCACTTTTTCGTTGCTCATCTCCCTAGAAAAACTCCCAAAAAGTCTGTCCCAGATAATCAACACACCTCCGTGATTACAATCTAGATACGAAATATTCGAAGCATGATGAACCCGATGATGTGATGGCGTATTAAACACAAACTCAAACCAATCGGGTAAACGACCAATCAGTTCAGTATGTAACCAATATTGATAAAAAAGATTTATCGACATCATGGTAAAAATCATTAAAGGATCGAAACCAAGCAAAGGCAGAGGTAGCCAGAAAACGTATTTATGCACCCTCTCACCAACTCCTTGTCTTAGTGCCGTGGCAAAATTCATCTTTATCGCCGAATGGTGAGATACATGCCCAGCCCAGAAGAGCCTCACCTGATGATTAAGCCGATGAAACCAATAGTAAATAAAATCATCAAGGAAAAATAGTAAACCCCAAGCCCACCACTGTCTTTGCACTACATCAGCAAGTGGACTTAACTGCGCTAAATAATAAAAGGCCATGAATGCTAAAAGCTTAGGTGCAATATCGACAAACCCAACAAAAAACATCATCCATAAAGATGCTTTGGTATCACCAACGTCGAATAGATTTAAGTTTTTGCTACGGTTATGCCGCCATTCCAATATCAAGGCCAAAAAAAATATCGGTAAGAAATAATAGATTAAATCGTCTTTCGAAAATTCCGTCAAAATGTCCTGAAAACTCATAATGTAACCCATAGTCTTTATGAGACCTTAGCATAACTCGAGTAACCGAAAATTATTTAGAAACAAAACATCCAAAGCGATCGACAAGAATCCTTAATAAGAACTTTTGATAAAAATAAATTCCCCATAATGTACGCCCATATACACTCACCAATGGCATGGCTACTTTGTTAAATTTCGTCACTTATAACTTAGCTACATAGATAATTTAAAAATTCTAGCCTATTGTTGCGTCGAAATCGGAGGTAACAACGTCGGGGTAACGGCGTTGGGGTAATAGCGTTGGGGTAATAGCGTTGGGGTAATAGCGTTGGGGTAATAGCGTTGGGGTAACAACGTTGGGGTAACAACGTTGGGGTAACAGCGTTGGGGTAACAGCGTTGGGGTAACAGCGTTGGGGTAACAGCGTTGGGGTAATAGCGTTGGGGTAATAGCGTTGGGTAGGGCCCACGAGTTGGAAAATGGGGGTGGGCCCTTGATTTGAAAACTAAGGGGGTATGACCCTCGCATAAAAATAGCGATAGGCGAATGAAATCAATAACAATATTACTATCGTTTATAGTTAACGACCACGGTATCGTTCACCAAGTTGAGTATCAAACCCAGTTTAAAGATTGCTACCAAGCCGAGCAGGCAGCTCTAAATAAGGCTTGGATTGATTACGTTGATACTGGAAAGGCTGACGAAATCAGCATTAAGAGTTGCCAAGGACCTAAGCCACGTGATTGAAAGCTTAACTTAATCCGCCTTTTTCTCGCCCCGCATGCCTGAATTGCGAGATTGAATAGAGTTCGCTCCATAAAAACAATGGATTAAACATTTGCTTGGAAGCTTACTAAAGTATCAATATCGAAGAGCCTGCAGACACTTAAGCTTTTATAGATTTAGCTTGGGCTGTGTTTCTCTAAACCATCATCTGCATTTATTCACTACCTTGAAATTAACTCAGTTTCAGACCCCGCCCTCTAAACACCAGTGCTTCTCTGCAGTATTTAGCCATTGATGCTGGCCCTCTTCACTTAATTCTTATTGGACAATGGTACAGTTAAATCTACAGGAATGTAAAACGGACGTTGAAATACACTAGCGCAAGCATAAGCAGAGCTAAGATTAACCATACGGAGTGGAATTAAAAAAGATCGCACACTCACAAACACTGAAAGAATCGCTCGAATACTGGGGATTTGTTCAACGTGGTCGATTGTCGATGTTTTGAAATGGATAGTCTTAAGGATACCAACCTGAATTGAGATTGAAGGTTTGATGCTGGTCGCTTTTGAGTTCAATTTTTTTGAACCTGCCGACTAAACTCGCCAAATAGAAAAAGCATTTACTGTAAGCAAATAACCTTTAACTATTTATTGGAGATCACGGTATGTTGAAAATATCTGACGTATTTACTTTATCGGCCTTAGCCGTCTCATTTGTAACCTCTGGGCCCTTTTACTTTAGTGGCTATAAGACTCAAGCATTGCTCACAACAATTTCAGCATTTGGGATTTGTTTTAAGCAATCGATGCTGCATGCACGGGGAGTAAAAGTATGAACGGTCCTTTTGTTTTAATAATCGCTGGAATTGTAATTTCGCTGATATTTATAGGATTGTATTTAACCTATAACGAATTCCACCAAGGCTCACCGAAACAGCAGGAAAATGGAAAAGAAGAGCTGGCGGAATCACCGCATGGTCATGTTTAGTAAAACGACGCTGAACGGTTAATCGAAACCACATCGTCGGACCGCTCAATAACTGGCTTTAACTAGTTACTTTGCGTCACGAATAATGAGCATGAGGATTCAAAGTAAGGCTCAGGTTCAACTCTATTTTCACTCGCCGGTTCTAACCTTATTTAGGTGATAAATAAGTTGCTGGTAAGTTGCATGGTTGCGCCTGGGCAAGTACCTTATGCTCCAAGTTACCCACCACCTGCAAACATACGCTTGCCACATGCTCTCGAATCACGACTCGTCGGCCCCAGAGCACCCCTCATAGCCTCAAACTCGCATCTAATTAGACACACTTTAATCTGTTTTAAAGCGGAAGCTCAGGCAGTCATTAAGATAGTAAGTGCATATTTCTTTCACCAATAGCTAAGATAATTGCTAGCTGAAGTTGAGACTCAAGCAGCCAATTTGTATTGGCATAGAGTCTTCTTTTCCACTCACAAATTTTAGGAAAACACTCGATGAATATCTATCAACGATTAAAACAAGATCATACAAAACAGAGAGAGCTGGGTAAGAAAATACTCAAAACCTCTGGCGATAGCGACCAACGAAACACCTTATTTGCTGAGTATAAAGCCGAGCTTACCGCGCACGCTAACGCTGAAGAGCAGACCTTATACGCAGCCCTAATCGAAAAGCCTGAGGGCCAAGAGGAAGCTCAACACAGCGTGGCCGAGCATAAGGAGTTGGCTGACCTGATCGAAGATCTTGAGAATACGGATATGGCACATGGCGCGTGGCTTCAGAAATTTGAAAAACTCGACCACGAAGTAGTTCATCATGTTGATGAAGAAGAGGAAGACGTTTTTCCGTTGGCTAAAAAGTTGATCGATGACGAAACGGCAGAACACCTCGCCGACAAATTCGAAAAACGCAAAGCAATGCAAACCAACGACTAAACACCCATGCGCTCAAGCTACCATCGCTAGCGCCTAGAGACATAAAGCGTTAAGTGGTAACGCGCGTCGATAACAAATGATTTTTATGCTGAGACCTCAGCATAAAAAAACGTTTGTTATCGACTATTTCTATTTCCTTCGGCTATGCTATGTACAAGATAGCCTTCCAGAACGCTACTATTCTGAGTTCTGGATAAGACATATTTCGGAGACAAATAGTTAATTTACCTTATGCCAAACATTAATCGACGCACTTTTATAACCGGCCTGACTGCGATTAGCAGCTTAAGTTTTTTGGGCAATGCGAGCGCTCATCAGAGCTCGCCATTTACGCTCAGTTACCAACACGGCGTCGCCAGCGGAGACCCGCTGCAGACAAAGGTCATCCTGTGGACACGCATAAGCTTCGAACCCAGTCTCGATCAAAAGCCTGGCACCAGAGGACAAGCTATAAGAGTGCAATGGCAAGTCTCCAACAACGCACAATTCACTGATATTGTCAGTCAAGGTTTCACCAGTACCAATGCAAATCGTGATTACACAGTAAAGGTCGACGCCGACCAGCTAAAACCTGACAGCCGTTATTTTTACCGCTTTATCTGCAATCAAGTTATTAGCCCGATAGGTCGCACCCGCACCCTTGCAGCCCATGGCAGCACAAATAGTGATGACAATGACGGCAGTCAAACGCAACAGGCTGAACTGGCGGTAGTATCTTGTTCTAACTACGGTTATGGTTATTTTAATGTTTACCAAGAAATTAGCCAACAGACTAACCTAACCGCCGTATTGCATTTAGGCGACTATATTTACGAATACGCCAATGATGTTTACAGCGACCCAGAGCTCGCCAACAAACAAAGAAGCATACTTCCTCTGACTGAGATCACCCGTCTAGAGGATTACCGCAAACGCTATAATATCTATCGGCTTGATTCGCAGCTCCAAGCGGCTCACGCGGCGCACCCGTTTATCTGTATATGGGATGATCACGAATTTGCCAATGACAGCTGGCAAGATGGCGCGCAAAACCACCAAGCGGACGAGGGTAGTTGGGAACAGCGACGCCAAGTTGCGATTCAGGCCTACCGAGAGTGGCTACCAATTCGAGACCCGCTCGATAACGACCACTCTGAGATTACATATCGCCGGTTTGATATTGGCTCACTCGCCAGTCTAATAATGCTCGACACCCGAATCGTCGGTCGTAGCAAGCCCGTCGACTATCTGAGTGAGATAATCTGGCAACAACTACCGTTTGACATTCGGCCTTTAGAAAACCAACAAGACCCAGTGGCAATTACCAGTGAAGCATTGTTAGCATCGCTTTCAGCCGACGAAATTAAAATGATCACCGTGCCTTTCGATATGTCGAAAAACCCACCTCAGCCGGTGTTAGATTGGGCGCTTCTATCAACACTAGATTTAGCCAAATTAGAAAAACCGTATGCCCTCATACCTGATGCCAAGCGTATTCAAGCCGAATTACTTGATGACCCTCAGCGGCAACTATTAGGCGACACGCAAGAACAATGGCTAAGCTCTGAACTGCAAGACTCCAAGCAAAAGAACATACCGTGGCAAATACTTGGCCAACAAATTTTAATGGGCAATGTTTGTATGCCCGATGTAACTAAGTTAGTTAACTATAAAAAAGGCTTATCGGCCGCCACAATTAATGCAATCGTTGGCCTAGGAAAACTTAACATACCCTATAACACCGATGCCTGGGATGGCTACAACGCTAATCGCCAACGAGTCTTGAAGAGTTTCAAACAAGATGCCAACAATGTTATAAGCCTAGCTGGCGACACGCATAATAGCTGGGCATTTGATTTAACGCCCTCCGGCGAAAGCAAATCAGTTGCCGTCGAGATGGCCACTGCGAGCGTTAGCTCGCCCGGCCTAGAGAATTACTTGTCTAATGACAATCCGGAGCAATTATCAAGCTTATTAGTTGAGCATAACCCCCAACTTATATACCAAAACTCTCATCAGCGCGGCTGGCTAAAACTAACTATTACAGCTGAAGCCACAACGGGGCAATGGCGTTACGTAAGCACCGTCAAAAGTAAGCAGTATGAAAGCATAATTGGCCCTTCGTACACCGTGGCGGCCGGTAGTCATAGCTTAAGTTTAGTAGAGTCTTAACATCGCAAGTATTGCAAGACCATGAAGCGCAAGCGGCTTGCTCCTAGGGAAATTCGATTATATTGACGCAGAGCGTTGGCTATAATCGAATTGCCTAAAACAAGCCGACCAGCCAAGTTAAAATCGAAAAGAATGCCCAGAGACTAGCAACAATAATCGATATAACGCCAACCACTACCATCGCCACCCAGAGCCGACTAGCGCGCTTTACTTCGACCGGTTTATCCAGATAACCTCTGAGTAGATTAACGTTTTTATAGTTCGATCGATTAACCACATCGAATACGTCACCGAAAAAAGGTATCGCGCCAATCACAGTATCGACTAGCAGGTTAGCTAGCATTTTCAAAATAACCGATTTTGGCGCGCCATTACGTACACCCTCACCAATAACGTAACTCGATAGCAGTGCGGTTATACCATCACCTACCACTGGCACTAAGCCGATCAATCCGTCTAAGCCTAGACGAAAGCCGCCCGGTAACGGCACTACGCTGTCTAAGGCCCACGCGATGTTGTCTAAGCGTTTCATCGCTTTCTGTTTTTGTTGCTCTGTAGCTAGTTCTGAAGCAATTTCTGGTCGGCTATCTGACATGTTTCGATAATTGAATATATGAAGAGGTCTCATGAAAATGGTTGGATGAAAGCAGCGTCACTAATCGGCGACAATACGTTCATTATACATTTCTAGATAATAGGGCAAACTCTGATCCACCACCCGTTGCTGTTGTTTACTAAGCTCAAGCTGTTTAGCTTGATATGGCCCGAACTCAGTTGATTTCTCAACATTATGATACCAATGGGCTGCCCAGACACCGTCACTTTCACGAGGGCCTGCTGACCAGCTCAGCATATTTTGATCAAAGTCTACGTTCAGCGCGTGACACAATTTTTGTAACACGTTTGCCGGGTTGCTAAGCACATCCTTTGCATCGATCACCGGCGGCTTTTGTCCGCTAAGCGCTACGACCCTATCGTATAACTCTTTTTGTTTTGCAAAGCCGATGTCATCCGCTGTTATCGACTCTCGCTTAACCCCATAAGAAGCGACAACTTGTTCAGGGCTGCGAATTAAAAACGCATGCCTTAGTGATGAAAACCAATCATGATCAAGGTCAGTAACCATATGTTGAGTCATGTGCTTTTGATACTGGATAGACTGCCCCGCCAGCAATTCATTCTGTAACTCATTTTTTATCACCTCGGCCCAATCAGAAGATTGGCTCGCCAACACCTCAGCTTGCATCGGATGCACCATTCCAGTGGCGCTCAAGTAGGCCGCATAGAACGGCTCATCAACCACCGCCGTATCTGCTCGACTTTCCCACGAACGCATCATCGCAGTAGAAATATTGCGCGGCCCAGACCACATCGCGATACGAATTGGTGCCTTTTTTTGATTAGTCACTGCGGCACTCCTCATCCAGCAATTCGACGTATAACTGTTGCAAGCGTTTCACCATGGGGCCTCGATTATCGCCCTCGCCTACTTCTTGACTCACATCCGCGTATGCGCCTGCATCGTCATCATCACCGATCGCACGACCGTCGATACTGGTCACAGGTACTAAGCCAGCAAAGGTGCCCGTCACAAATGCCTCATCGGCGCTGTAAACA
>JAFMHC010000067.1 GCA_017854775.1 Gammaproteobacteria bacterium
ATTCTCACCAACCTTGACACGCTACCGCAGTCAACGCTTTACTACCGCCAACAATTGCAATGGCTAGGCGGTATGGGAATCGTGGTGTTGGCGGTTGCGATCATGCCGATGCTCGGCATTGGAGGCATGCAACTGTATCGCGCCGAAACGCCTGGGCCGATGAAGGATAGTAAGCTAACACCGAGAATAACTGAAAGTGCAAAGGCGCTTTGGTACATCTACTTAGGCTTAACGATAATGTGCGTGCTGGCTTATTGGGCCGCTGGCATGAGTCTATTCGATGCCATATGCCACGCTTTCTCGACAGTAGCAATTGGCGGATTCTCAACCCACGATGCGAGTCTCGGCTACTTTGACAGCGCTGCCATCGAGACAGTGGCTATGCTTTTCATGCTGATAGCCTCAGCAAACTTCTCACTACATTTCTTAGCGTGGCGCCATAAGTCGATCCTGCCATACCTTCGAGACAGCGAATACCGTTTTTTTCTGGTAATTTTGATGCTTGCGGCAATCATAGTAATCGCTGCTCTGATGTCTCAAGACCTATATAGCAGCAACGCTATAGCCGCTCGCCAAGGCTTGTTCCATTTAATTTCGGTGGTCACAACGACAGGCTTTACCTCTAGCGGCTTTGCTTGGTGGCCAGGCGCATTACCGGTGTTATTAATCCTATTAAGTTTTATGGGCGGCTGTGCAGGCTCAACCGCTGGCGGCATGAAGGTCATGCGAATTCAACTGATGTACAAACAGGGGCGCAAGGAGATCGTACGACTAGTGCACCCCAATGCGGTGTTATCGATAAAAACCGGAGGCCAAGTAATTAGCGACAAAGTCATTAGCGGCGTGACCGCCTTCTTCTCGATGTATATTCTTTGTTTTGCTTTTACCGGCTTCGCACTTAGCGCCGCCGGTTTAGACTGGATCACAGCATTTTCAGCGGCGGCCGCATGCTTAAATAACTTGGGCCCCGGCTTAGCGGAGGTAGCAAACAACTATGCCGAGATTAATGATACTGCGAAATGGATTCTATCGTTCGCTATGCTACTTGGTCGACTTGAGTTGTTCACCTTACTGGTGCTTTTCACAACCACATTCTGGCGTGATTAGAGACGCTTTAAAACCGCGTTGATAGGCACAAAAAAAAGGCCGTAAAGTACGGCCTTTTTGCTATAAAACATCAGCTTATTTACTTATATTCTGACGCCTTGCGGAAATGCTTAACCAACAAATAGTACACAACAGCACGATATTTATTACGGTTAGATTTACCATAAATCTTAACCACTTCTTGAATTCCCTCATCCAATTTTGGCGAGTCTTTCAAGCCAAGCTTCTTGATTAAGAAGTTCTTCTTTACTCGGTCAAGCTCCTTTGGGTCACCCGCTGAAACAGTACACGCATCAGCATTATAGATTGACGGCCCGCAACCAATGGTGACTGCTGTCAATAATTTCATATCAGGTTTCATGTCGCACTTGTTTTCTAAATCGCCAGCATATTTGGCAATCAATTCTTCGCGCTTGCTCATTGTACATCTCCAAAAAATTCGAGGTTATGGTAGGTAATAAGTTTGTCTAACTGAAACTTGGTATCGACTTGCTAAATTCCTAATCCCAAGCTTTAAGTCGCTGCATCCAACATTACAATACAGACCCTTTCGACATTACCGTACGACTTATAAAATTAATAGAGCAATTAAAGTCTATTGATAAAATTTAACACTCTTTTCAGCATCCTCAGGAGGCCGAGTCTTGAATCTTTTATGTACCCAAAAATATTGCTCCGGGTTGGGTCTAATTAAATTCGCAACTTCTTGGTTCATTCGAGTAGTGTCTTGCAGGTCATCACCCGTCGGAAAGTTATCAAGCGCAGGACTTAAGAAAACGTCATAGCCCTGCCCCCAAGGCCTAATTCGAGTTTGACAAGGGATCACTATAGCATTGGTCATCTCAGCGAATTTTCCGAGCACCGAATAAGTTGACGCCATCTCATGAAAGAACGGCACGAACAGTCCTTTTCTTCCAGCATCTTGGTCTGGTAAATAGTAAAAGGGCCGCCCCTTACGTATCGCTCGAATTAAATTTCGCATAGGGGCCTTGCGCTCCACCAGCTCCCCACCAAAGCGCAAGCGACCTCGCTTAACTACCTCGTCAACCAAGCCGTTTTTGGCGTATTGATACATACTCAGCATTGGCCGTTCTTGTGCCAGTGCCAGACCCGCAACATCAATTGCAGCAAAATGTGGCGCCAAAATTATGATGTTCCGGCCTGATGCTAGAGCCTCGTCGTAGCCCTCTCGACCATGCACTGTCACCAGTCGATTAAACCTCTTCTTAGATATCCACCAGTTCATCGGCACCGAGAACAGAGATTGACCTAATACTTGATAATGCTGCCGATTAATCTTTCTCCACTCATGCGCTGGCAGCTCAGGAAAACAAACCGAGATATTTCGCAGTGCTATTCGTCGCCTTGTGAAGCCCAAAATATAAAATAGTAAGCCGACAAATTGACCCAAAACAGCGATTACCGGCAGCGGCAGAAAGCTCACTATTCGAAGAAAGCCCAGAGCAAACCAAGTAGGCCAATATTTGGGGCTGAGAAACGATGACAGAGGAGTACTTTGCACGGAAATGTAACGAGATTAATGTAGATATGTAATCAAGAAGAATACCACATTGTTTGTAAGTTAACGCCAACCGCCAAGGTCTATAAATCGAGAGGTCTATAAATCGAGAGGTCTATAAATCGAGAGCTCTATAAATCGAGAGCCTTGTAAACTAAAAGGCTTATAAATCAAGAACGTTGTAGAATATAAGCTCTATTCAGCGACACCAGCAACGAATAGCGCGGCGTTCACGGATAGCTTGTTATACTAGAAACCTATATGACTATGAACAGACGAACTTTACTTTCAGCTTCAGCGATTGGCTTTGCCGCTGGTACTTTGGGTATCAGCTGGCTTAAAGCACAAGAGACCGACCCAACGCAAAACACTATGACAAACCTCCCTAATTTAGAAGCGAACCCAAGCACCATTGAGCCATTCGAGTTGAGCAAATCCGAGTGGCGTGATCGTTTAAGTGAAGAAGCGTACCATGTTCTGCGGTCGGAAGGCACTGAACGCCCTTTTACCAGTGAGCTAAACGATGAAAAGCGCGACGGCGAATTTGCTTGCGCTGGCTGTGGTTTAGCCTTATTCACATCAGATCAGAAATTTGACAGTGGTACTGGCTGGCCAAGCTTTTTCGACACCATTGAAGGACGCGTCACAACCAAACGTGATTTCAAACTCATATTGCCGCGCACCGAGTATCATTGTTCGCGCTGCGGTGGCCATCAAGGTCATATATTTAAAGACGGCCCAGCTCCGACTAATTTGCGTTACTGCAATAACGGCGTAGCGCTAACATTTATTCCAGCTTAATAGGCAGCACAAGCTAGGTTCATAACTTAGCACTTAAAAGTATGGGATTTAAAGCTTAGCTGGCAGCAGAGACAACGGCGTCATACTAATTTCTGAGAGTGCAGGTATTCCTGCAAGGTCGGCAGTTGATGTGATGCCTCGAGCAAATCTTGCCACTCGTCTACATCATTTAATGCCGATAATTGGCTCAATGTCAGGCCCTCATCTTCGGCGCTCGACAAAGTCTGCTCTAGCACATATTCACTACCCCAAGGTTTATCAATAAACAATCGATCTGCGGTTTGGCATAGCCCGAGAAAATAGTAACCACCGTCTTCAGATGGGCCTATTACTGACTCGCCCTGTTGCAGTAAGCGATAAGCTTGCTGCAAAGTAGCACCCTTAGTATGTGGCGCATCACAGCCCATTACCGCCGCCGGATAACCAAACGTGGCTAACGCATGGCGCATTTTTTCGCCTAAATCACCCTCGCATTGCTGTGTTATTCGTATTGGATAGCGTTGCAGCATGTCATTAAAAAAGTGGTTATCTAGGTCTAACCAAGCAGACAAATAAACCTCACCAGGCCAAAATTCACAGGCACGCTGGATTGAGGCCTGCATCAACCGCTTGGCAATCTCAGCAGCTTGCTCAGCTGAGCAATTAGTCATCAAGCGCGTTTTAACCTTGCCAGCAATTGGCGCTTTTGCGAACAGCAATAACGGTATGTCAGCGAACATCATGATAACGCTGCTTAAGTTTTGATGGTGGTATGCCGAAAAAATAAGCCAAGCGGAAGTACCACATTTTGATGACCGTAGCAGCAACTCCATTTTGCTCCCAACGACGAGCACTGGTGGTAACTTTTGCCCGCGAACTGTATGGCCGATGAAAGTGACGCAGCCGCTTACACAAAGCAATATCCTCCATGATCGGAAAATCAGGAAAACCTGATACTGCATTAAATGCATCCCGGTCGACAAAAATAGCTTGATCACCAGTAGCAACGCCACTGATACGAGAGCGTAAGTTGATGAAGAAGGCGATCATTTTCATTGCCTTTGAGGAGCTCGAAAATTTAACGTCGAAGCGCCCCCATACATCTGCTCTAGCAACTTCAGATTTATAGTCTTTCGGCAGCTGTGTATCAGCGTGCAAGAATAGCAACATAGATTGAGTAGCCAGCTGAGCTCCGACGTTCATCTGCTTAGCACGCCCAGCTGGGCTTTGTACCACCCGATAACCGGCGGCACGCAATAACTTTGCAGTGCCATCAGTGCTACCACCGTCAACAATTACAATTTGCTCTGCAGCTAAGCTAGCAAGTTGCTCAATCAGGATCGGCACCACTGCTTGCTCGTTCAGCAGTGGCACAATTATTGAAACTCCCATTGGGTCTTCAGTTGAAACTCCCATTGGACCTTCAGTTGAAACTCCGTGAGTCACTTATCGCCTATTCAATCACTAGCTTGATCGTTTTGCACCAATTCTCAAGCGCAGCGCATTCAACTTAATGAAACCTTCTGCATCGGCTTGATTGTAGGCGCCTTCATCATCTTCAAAGGTAGCAATGCGCTCGTCGAACAAAGAGTCGTTATCAGACTTTCGACCCGCGATATACACCATACCCTTATAAAGCTTCACACGAACTGTGCCGTTTACATGCTTCTGCGACTCATCGATCATAGTCTGTAGCATCTCGCGTTCAGGGCTCCACCAATAACCGTTATAGATTAATTCAGCGTACTTAGGCATTAACTCGTCTTTCAGGTGCGCCACTTCGCGATCTAGCGTCAATGACTCCATCGCTCGGTGCGCACGCAACATAATGGTGCCTGCTGGGGTTTCATAGCAACCGCGGGACTTCATTCCTACATAACGGTTTTCAACGATATCATCACGACCGATACCATGCTCACCGCCAACCTTATTTAACCAAGCCATTACCGTAGCAGGGCTCATTGCCTCGCCGTCTATCGCAACAATATCGCCTTGGGCAAACTCCAGCTCAACATATTGAGCTTTATCTGGTGCCTCTTCAGGCGAAACAGTCCAGAGCCACATGTCATCTTCGGCTTCGGCCCATGGGTCTTCTAAAATGCCACCCTCGTAGGAGATATGCAGCAAATTAGCATCCATCGAATACAGTGATTTACCGTCGGCTTTCTTTTCGACACTAATTTGATGTTCATCGGCATACGCTAATAACTTGTCGCGAGAGTTTAATTCCCACTCACGCCAAGGCGCAATAATTTGAATATCAGGGCGAAGCGCGTAAGCACCAAGCTCAAAACGAACTTGGTCATTACCTTTACCCGTTGCACCATGGGCAATCGCATCAGCGCCAGTTTCATTGGCTATTTCAATTAATCGTTTGGCTATCAATGGACGCGCGATCGATGTGCCTAAGCGATATTCGCCTTCATACATTGCATTCGCTCGCATCATTGGAAAAACATAATTACCCGCAAATTCTTCGCGCAAATCATCAATGAAGATACTTTTAACGCCCATCGCTTGTGCTTTAGCACGTGCAGGCTCTACTTCTTCACCCTGGCCAATATCCGCAGTAAATGTAACAACCTCACAATCGTATTCATCTTGCAACCACCGAACAATAATTGAGGTGTCTAAACCGCCTGAATAGGCAAGCACTACTTTCTTAATATCTTTCTTTGAATTAGCCATAATTGTTTAAAAACTGGGGGATTTTCAGTGCGCTTAGTGTCTTGTTTTAACCTGCAAAGGTCAAGCAAGCCGGTGATTAAATATAAATAGATCGCTAGTATTAACAGGGCATTGAGGATAAAACTGAGAGAACTTTGCAGCAACTTGAATTGAGATGAAAAGCGGATAAAAATAAACTCATTACGACTGAAAATGACTGAAGTAGCTGACTATTCACTGGTTTTCCAACAAAAATAGGCAGTTTTTAGACATTTTCAATCACTTATTAGTTCGGGCACAGGACTCTGTGTGTCAAAGGCAGTGAAAAAGGTGTATAAACAAGTCATCAGGACAAAAGAACCTATTAACAACTTAAAAACAACTACATTAAAAGGTAACTGTGATGGAAGAAATTAACTTTATAGCTCGATGGGCGCATTTATTGTTCGGTATTACCTGGATAGGCATGCTCTACTATTTCAACTTCGTGCAAGGCGGTTATTTCAAGAGCGCCACGCCCGAAGGTTTAGCTGATGCTAAAGCGAAGCTTGCCCCGAGCGCGTTATGGTGGTTCCGTTGGGGCGCCATGTTTACCTTTCTTACTGGCCTGTATTTGATTTCGTATTTAGGTACCACCTTTAAATATAACGACTATATTATGATTGGTGCGCTAATGGGAACTTTCATGTTCTTGAATGTATGGCTAGTAATATGGCCCGCTCAACAAATTGCCTTAGGTATGAAAGAAGGCGACGGACCGGCTGCCGGCGCAAAAGCGCTTCTGGCTTCTCGTACGAATGTATTGTTCTCAGGCCCGATGTCTTATTTCATGTTGGCCTCTGCACACAAAAAACACCTTGCCGACGGCATCGACACAGGTTTCTTCATTGCTCTAGCCATCATTGTGATTCTGCAGCTAAATGCCTTGTTTGGCAAACAAGGCCCTATGGCCTCGGTTGTTGGCGTTATTCACTGTAGCCTTGGGTTAACAGCAGTGCTGGCGGCAATCTTATATTTTGTATAAAACCGCATAAAATAAGGCCATTCAGGTTTGTCTTCGTTCGATAAAACCGAGTAGACTTAAATATAGATGGAAGCGCCCCGCTTTATGAGTTGGGGCGCTTTTTCTTTCTAAAGTGAATCACATAATTAACTTACAAATAAAAACATCATAATCATGTTACAAAACCTTCTAAAAAGGTTCCGCAAAGAACCCCAAGTTCAATACTCCGAACCTGCGATTATGAATGCCTATTCTCGCCTGCCGGTCAGTTTTGTACGCGGAGAAGGAGCACAGTTGTGGGACGCCACTGGCCGCGAATATTTAGATGCGCTTGGCGGTATTGCGGTTACTTTTTTAGGCCATTGCCACCCGAAGATTAGCGAGGCAATATCGCTACAGGCGAATAAAATTTTGCACACTAGCAATCTATTTCATATTCAAGAACAAGCAGACCTTGGAGCAAAATTCTGTGCTGTCTCAGGCATGGATAAAGTCTTTTTTGGAAATTCAGGAGCCGAAGCGAACGAAGCTGCGATAAAAATCGCTCGTCTACATGCGCGATCAAAGGGTGTAAAGCAACCAATCATTATAACCGCCGAGCAATCATTCCACGGTCGCACTATGGCGGCCTTGTCCGCGACTGGCAGTACAGCAGTTCAGAAGGGCTTTGCACCACTACTCGACGGCTTCGTTCACGTACCCTATAACGATATCGCAGCAATGCGTGAATATGCTGACAATAGCAATGTTGTCGCCATTATGGTCGAGCCGATTCAAGGTGAAGGCGGCATTATCGTTCCAGATAGTGGCTACTTAAAAGCGTTACGCACACTCTGTGATGAACAGGGTTGGCTATTAATAGTCGATGAGATCCAAACGGGTATGGGACGCACTGGTAAATGGTTTGCATTCGAGCACGAGGGTATTCAACCCGATGTAATCACTTGCGCCAAGGCGTTGGGTAACGGCATACCGATCGGTGCATGTGCGGCCAAGGGTGCAGCCGCCGAGCTAATCAGCCCTGGAACACACGGCACTACTTTTGGCGGAAATCCATTTGCAAGTAAAATCGGCGAAACGGTGATCGATATTATCAATCAGGAAAACCTAGTCGAAAAAGCCGGGAAAACTGGCGCTTCGCTCAAAAAACAATTACAACAGACATTGGCCACCTTTGATCATGTTGTCGATATTCGAGGCAAAGGTCTAATGCTCGGCATTGAATTAGACAAGGCATACCCCGAGCTTGCATTGAAGTTTTTAGCCGCAGGGCTAGTCATCAATATCACCGGTGGTGGAAAAGTTATACGTCTACTGCCCTCAGTAATGCTCAGCGAAACTCAGGTGAAAAAGATCGTTGAGACTATTCGTGATGTCGTATCGACACTTTAACGGGAATCAATGATGACTAAATTAGTTCAGCACTTTCTAACGCTCGACGACCTAAGCCCAAGTACGCTACAAGGTCTAATCGATCGGGCAATCGAGTTAAAAGCAATCACAAAGCAAGGCGCAATATACGAGCCGCTGAAAAATAAAACACTGGCAATGATTTTCAGTAAATCATCAACCAGAACTCGTGTCAGCTTTGAAGTTGGTATGCGTCAATTAGGCGGCGGCGCAATTAATCTAAACCCCAACGACACACAAATCGGTCGCGGTGAGCCAATTGAAGATACGGCCCGGGTTATCTCAAGCATGGCCGATGGCATAATGATTCGCACCGACTCGCACAGGCAAGTAGAAACGTTGGCTGCACATTCGAGTGTGCCGGTCATTAATGGTTTAACCGATGACTATCATCCATGCCAATTACTGGCCGATATACAAACGTTTCAAGAGCTACGTGGCAGTGTTAAAGGCGCAACGTTTGCTTGGATTGGAGATGGCAACAATGTTTGTAACTCGTTTATTAACGCCGCTCGGATTTTTGATTTTCATTTGAACATTGCCACTCCAAGCGGCTATGAGCCGAACCCAGAAATTGTCGAGAAGAGCAGCGCAAGCATCACACTGATTGGTGATGCTAAATCTGCAGTTGAAAACGCCGATGTGGTGATTACTGACACTTGGGCTAGCATGGGCCAAGAAGGTGAAAAAAGTCAACGTGAGGCCGCATTTGCCGACTTTTGTGTCAATGATGCTCTAATGAGCAAGGCCAATAGCGATGCCATTTTTCTACACTGCCTGCCAGCTTATCGAGGCGCCGAAGTCTCAGCATCGGTTATTGACGGACCACAAAGTGCGGTATTTCAAGAAGCTGAGAATCGCCTTCATGCTCAAAAAGCATTACTAGAATATTTACTAAGCTAAGTTATTGCTTAGCGACCTCAGTATAATTAGAACTACTCAAAAGCTCTTTACTAACTCTTTATGCCAACTGATGAATTTCTAAAAATCAATAACATCAGAGCGGCCTATGACAATGCCGCTCCGGTTGTCGAAGATGTAAGCTTTATTCTTCGAGAAGGCGAGCTTGCTTGTTTACTAGGGCCAAGCGGCTGCGGAAAAACCACTATTTTATGTGCTATAAGTGGTTTTCAAGATTTGCAGGCGGGTTCAATTGAGCTTGCCGGACAAGTCATTTCTAGCGAAAAAAATAGCGTCGCGCCAGAACAACGAAACGTCGGCATGGTATTCCAAGACCACGCTCTATTTCCGCATCTAAACATCGCTGAAAATGTAGGATTTGGCCTAAGTAAAGTCACTAAAAAAGAACGCAGCGCTCGGATTGATAAATTGCTCGAATTGGTAGGAATGCAGGATTATCACCAGCAATACCCTCATGAATTGTCTGGTGGTCAGAGTCAGCGAGTGGCCCTTGCCAGAGCAATAGCACCGCAACCTAAGCTGCTTTTGATGGATGAGCCGTTTTCAAATCTTGATACCGAATTACGTGAAAGCCTAGGCTACGAAGTAAGAATTTTGTTAAAAGAATTGGGCATGACTGCGATTATGGTGACACATGATCAGTATGATGCATTCGCTTTAGGTGATCAGATTGGCGTTATGTCACAGGGCAAGTTGGTGCAATGGGACAGCTCATTTAACCTTTATCACGCACCGAACAGCCGCTTTGTCGCAAACTTTATTGGTGACGGTATTTTTCTAAAAGGGCAGATGGTCGATAAGAATACTGTGGTGACCAATTTTGGCGAAATCAGAGGCGAAATAATTAATATTGATAACGTCGGCCCAGACGTTGATGTGCTTATTCGCCCGGATGACGTTGAGCATCACCCCGAAAGCCCGATACGAGGCCGAATAACGCGCAAGGCATTTAAGGGAGCACAGACACTCTACACCATCATCACACCAGCGGGCGATACTCTGATGAGCTTAGTTTCGAGTCATGATGACTATGAAATTGGCGATACAATCGGCGTATGCATCGAAGCCGAACACCTCGTATGCTTCGCGCCGCAGCTCTAATACTAGAAAAAATCCCGCGCCATATTACTCGTTGAATGTGCCTAGCGACGTAATGCAAGTTCCTCAGTCAAAACTAGAGGCCTTTGAATAAGTTCCCTGCGGCTAGTACTACATATCCTGCCAGAGCTATCCAAGTGGTGTGTACACTAACGTTAGGAATGGCCACCCCTATCATCGGTAATAGAGCCAGAATAGCCAGCACTGCTGAAATTATGAATACAATCTTAGTTGGAGCGTTGAGTTTCATATTGCTTTATTATTTTTATGTTAAATGGTCGTAACATAATATTATAGAAATGATGAGGGAGTAAAGGCAGATACTCTGAAGGCATTAATTTCCTAGAGTAACTTTTCGTTGCGCTGGATATCAGACTCCATCAATGCTATTAGGCTTTATGTCTTTGTTTGAGATCCGGTTGCAATTCGATACAGAGGTGGAAATATTTTATTGAAACTAGAATAAGCCAACCCTGTTCGCAAGTATCACTTTCGGAACAAGCTATTGAAGCCCTGATCCGAGCTATAACTCGCAGGGTAACAGACCTCAATGCTGTAAAGCGTCTTCTCTGTCTATACAGGTTTACAACTGTTTTTCTCGCTGACTGTATAGCCAAGACACTGAGTTTCAGTTCTAAGCGACGGAGTATTGGCCAGCTCTCTGGTAAATGCTGCGAAGCATCGAATGCAAGCCATTACTCCTTGTCGGACTTAAGTGGTCGTTAAAACCAATCTCGTTGATAAAGTCGGGTTTGGTATTCAGAATATCGCTAGGCGCTTGATCAGAGTACACGCGCAAGACAATTGCAACTAGGCCAGAAACAATCGACGCATCACTAGTGCCATCGATATGCATTTTACCGTCACGCATCTCCATGTTTAACCAAACCTGCGACTGGCAACCTTGAATCTTGTTGGCGTCAGTTTTCCATTGCTCAGGAAAATCGGGTAGTTGACGCCCGAGATCAATCACATGCTCATAGCGAGACATCCAATCTTCGAACATCTCAAACTCATCAACTAAGTCGGCTTGTATTTGGCTAATATCACTCATAATTTCTACTTCTCAACACGCCAAGAGGTACCGCTGGCACCATCTTCAACGACTATTTTTTTTTCGGCTAAAATATCCCTGATTTGATCTGCTCGGGCCCAATTTTTATCCGCCTGAGCCTTTGAGCGCTCAGCAATTAAAGCGTCAATTTGCTCAGCATCTATGTTATCGCCACCACTCGAAAACCAAGCGTCAGGATCTTGTTGGAACAAACCTAACCACTCTCCACTTTGCAATAGCGCTGCCTTGATCTTAACTAACTCAGCATTTGAATCACTGGTGTTGGCTTTTTTAGCCAGCACAAACAGTTCTGCCATGGCTTTCGGTACATTCAGATCATCTAGCATTGCGTCGACAAAGCCTTGGGGCTTCTGATCACCAATATCATCAGGCACCTCGATGCTCGACATTTTCCGCAGCGCTCCGTAAAAGCGATCTAGGCTATTATTTGCTTGCTGTAATGCCTCATCGGTCCAATCTAAAGGCGCGCGATAATGAGTGGATAAAAGCACATATCGAATCGCCTCACCACTTGCATGTTCGAGAAGGTCACGAACCAACAACACGTTGCCGATCGACTTCGACATCTTTTCTTGATTGACGTTTACAAAACCATTGTGCATCCAATAATTTACGAACTTTGCGCCATGTGCACAGGTGCTTTGTGCACGCTCATTCTCATGGTGCGGAAAGACTAAGTCATGGCCACCGCCATGAATATCGATAGTCTCGCCAAGATGGGTTGCCGCCATCGCGGTACATTCTATGTGCCAACCTGGGCGCCCTCTGCCCCAGGGACTATCCCAACCTGGCTGGTCATCTGCAGATGGTTTCCAAAGTACAAAATCGCCATCACTTTTTTTGTATGAAGCCACGTCAATACGCGCGCCGGCTAATAATTCATCCGGGTCTCTCCTAGACAAGGCGCCATAGCCAGCATACGAAGGCACATCGAATAGCACATGCCCCTCAGCTTCGTAAGCATGCCCACCATCAATCAGCGCCTGAATTTTTTGATGAATTTCGCTAATGTGGTCAGTAACCTTAGGCTCAACATCAGGGGGTAACACGCCCAGGGCTTCTAAGCCCTGATGATAGAACTCTGTGTAGCGTTCTGAAATCACGGATATATCAACGCCTTGCTCAGCCGCCGCTTTATTTATCTTGTCATCAATGTCGGTGATGTTGCGGGCGTAAGTAACGCCGGCGAACTGCGAACGCAACACCCGCGTAAGCACATCAAATACGACGGGGGGGCGATAGTTGCCGATATGCGCATGATTCCATACGGTCGGGCCACAGACATACACCGTCACATTATTCGAGTCTATCGGGACGAATTCGGTCTTGGCTTTGGTTTCAGTGTTATAGAATTTCACGTGGCAAACTAAGAATTTAACAGTTAAATTTCCAGCCAGACGGTGAATTACCACGCGCTGACTGCGCAATACGAGTAGTGTAACAGCCTGTAAAACCGCTGCAAGCCAGAGTTTGCGGCCAACTCAGCTTATTAACAAAAAAAACAATTATGACTGTGCACTTAGCTAAGTAATCTTAAATATTGGCCTACTCAAAGTCACACAGTGCACGTCATCCTTTTGACCTCGTTGAAACAATATTAATAGCGTTCTGAGCGGCAATATTCAAGCTAGCGCTACTGCCAGTAACGCACAGTCGCCATAACAATACCTTCGTCGCCACCATCACTAATATGGTTCGGATTCTTTCTATACGATACAAAACCTCCAACTTCAAGCTTGTGGTTCAGCATCGTGCGGTAATAGGCCTCCACTGTTTGCTCCGTCGCATTGGTATCCGATAAATTTACTCGTTCGGTATCAAAGCCAATGCGGCCACTGTCTAAACGACCGACCGGAATGGAATAATTTACTGAACCCGATCGCACTTTAAGCGGTTGAGAAAAGGCGAATCCTATTTGATCGTTAGTTCTAAAAACATTGTTGCCTATCAAACCAAGGCTATACCAGTCGCTAGTTAAGGTGGAAAAGTCATTTAGCAAACTTGAATCTGATGATTCAACACGTGTGCGACCAACGCCATAGTTTCCAACCACTGAGAATTTATTCGTAGCTTTAATATTACCGGCAAGGTTTAGCGCATAGGTAAGTGAATGATCGACACCTAGAACGCCGCTAGCGCCGCCCCCTAAGACACTACCATTTTCTTTTATCTGACCAAATTGAAGTGTCATTCCAGCATTATCAGTAAATTGATAACTTCCTTCGAGTAAAGCCGACAACGACGTTTGGTTAAAACGCTCGGTCTGGTCGACCGACACTAAGCCAAGTTTTATCGATGACTTATCAGAACTCCGGTAACTCAAGCTCGAGGTATTTGCCTGCGTACTGAAACCTGACAAAACAGACCCAAAAGATTGCCCAGTGATGAACGAACTTGCACCAAAGCGGCTATGTCTCTCAAGATTTTTAGCGCCTCCGAATTCTTGATTTGGGCTGACATTGTAACCGGCACTAAAGTCAAAACGTTGACTCAACTTACTTTCGACTGCGAGTGACACAGTTTTATTTTTAGCTTCGATACCCACATCACCAGGCATAGCAAAGTACTCGATCATGTCGATACGCGGGTCGACTAACGCCGTCGCTTGAAAGGCGACAGTTGATTTAAGTCGAGGTAAATACACCTGACTGCCAACCGAACTATTGGCGGCCTGTTGCTTTAGAGAATAGAAAAACTGATTTAGGTGCAGAGCGCCATCGTTGATTTCAACCTGTTGACTCAAATCAGCCTCGAAACTCCGTCCGTAAGAATCCAGTACTAAGGTTTTCTCCAGTTTAGTCGATGACTTTCGGTTCAATAACAATACACCGGCTAGGGCTCCACCAACCAGAAGTATGGCGCCGCCTCCCCCACCACCACCGCCTCCCCCACTTGATGGCATTGGGGTCGCTGGAGGTGTCACTGGCGGCGTCGGCACCACCACTGGCCCAATAACATTATTGAGTACCTGCTGTGCGTTCAGTATCACGCCCCGCCCGTAGACGCTATCGGTGCCATCTTCACCTCGGTCTTCCGCCGACATTAGAATGACTTCAACAACTTCCTCAGCGGTTAAATCCGGGTTCTGTAGCAATACCGCACCCGCAATGCCGGACAACCTAGCGGTTGCATATGAGGTATCACCCTCGATCGAATCTGGGTCGTTACCAAGCAATCCATTAACGGCAACATATTTATTTGACGTCGTACCGGCTTGATTAGAGCCGGGAAGTAGTTCACCGCTCGCATCGGTAGCACCAACAATTACCACTCCTGATAAATTAAAGCTTGAGGTTGATAAGGCATTCGGCTGTGTTGATCCACCGTCGCCCGCGGTAATAGCGATTACCTTACCGGCACCTGACAAGTTGGAGATCAGTGGCGCAGAAGAATTAGTCACTCCCAGGGAGTTATTAGTGATACCGATAACGCGCACCGAAGATCGACCTAAAATGTCAGACAAAGCACTGTCTCGGGCAGTGCGAACTTGCACTTGATCAACATCCACCGAGGCTCCGTCAGTAATTACAAAGGGAACAATCTCACCACTAAATGATTCTGTTGCTAAACGAACGGTCGCCGTGCCATGAGCTTCGACATCATCATCCTCGCCCGATTTATCGCTAGTATCATCATCGTTATTGAAGTAGTCGAAACCTTGAACGAGGTTAAAGCTGGGCTGCGGGTCGACGCCTGAGTCTAGAATTGCTATTTGTTGAGCGTTAACTTGTCCGGCGCCTAAGGCGTATACCCCAAGCATAACGGCAGTAATTTTCTTAAGTTGAACGTTAGGTTTGATTCGCATAATGCATCTCTTGACGGCCAGGGCTGGCTCTTTTGATTAACAGCTTGACGCTAAGCTCATGCCAGTAACATGAGCGTAGTTGTCCGGCTTAGTTGTTTGGCCTAGAATTGTTGCGTCTAGAATATAAGCAAACTCATCCTTGATACAAGTTACTCTTCTATAATACTGCGGCCTAATTCCATTTGATGCCGCACAGCCATCCATTTCAGTCGCACAGCCATGAATTTCTGTCCCGCAGCGCTGAAAGTCGGTATCAGGGGCGCTGATTTCTAGCCAGCGAAACACTCGGCAGCTAACGGCCGAGGGCGCCTGAAAAATAATTACGTTCTTTACGGAGTAGAAGACGAACACAAATGATTATCATTACGACAAACACTACAACCATCCATTCTGCCATGCTAAAGCTGAGAAAACTCCACTTCACCTCGGCACACTCGCCGCTGCCAGCGAACACTTTCTTAATGACATCGAATAAGGGATTCATCTCGAGCATGAAAGATAAATCGGGCCCACATTCTGGGACTTTATCGGCAGGCAAATGTTGTAGCCATACCTGACGCCCAGCAATACTAAGGCCGATGAACGACGAAACAGTTGCACCGAAAACCAGCAATTTAGAACCAATTCTCTTAGGCTTGAAAATAATTCCAAGCAAACAGAAAAAAGCTACCGCTACTAAAGCGGCTCTCTGAAACATACATAGCGGACATGGCGCGAGCCCGAGTGTCTGCTGAAAATAAAAGTAAGCTATGGCTAACAACGCGCCACAACCAATCAAACCTACCCAATACCAACGTGCTGCAATCACTCGTTTCGCTCCAAGCGGATCTACTGTTTATCATTTATCAGCAAAGACTCTAGTAAAGATTTTCGATTAAGAAAAGCTTCTTGGCCTTGCCACCCATCTACTACCCTAAATTTGTGCAGATAGTATACACCATGCAATAATCGTTGAGCTCAGCATTAAGCAACTACCACTATAATTGCACTTGTGCTTCAGCTAAGAAGCTATATTAACCCTTATTCGCTGGCCATTCGACAATGTAGTCTTGAATGTCATCTTCATTAATTTCGCGCTGAAACCTAACTCGGTGACGAACCGATTGTCCTTGTTGATGAATGCTCTCACTACTACCCGTATTAAGGTGGTGCCAACTGGGCAGCTCTTCACCCTCTAGTAATAAGCGATATGCACAACTTGGTGGCGCAAATGCGGCTGAATTTTCAACATTACTTTTGTTCATTGTCACACAACTCGGCACTCGGATAGAGCGATTAGTATAATCTGTACACTGGCAAGTCTGGTCATCAAGTAAATCACAGGCGACATCGGTAAATACTAATTGCTCGCTGTCTTCATCTTGCAGTTGCGTCAAACAGCATTTCGCACACCCATCGCAGATACTCTCCCACTCATCAGAAGACATTTCAAATAAAGTTTTGCTCTGCCAGAAAGGCTTATCATCTTGCATTGCTTTTACGGCCCATTTTAAGTTTAGTGCAGTGCTGAATTCACCAGCGGTTATCTAAGGCTCAGTCTCTAATGCTTAGTCGCCAAGCCTTAAGCTTATCATGCTTACTGATACTTGCATGCGCGGGGCTAGTTGAAGGACAGCGATGCCATTGAAAATCTGGCCTCGTTTGCTTTAGATGCTGGATAAGTTTTTTATTATGCCGAGCAAAAATCGCCTCAGCTGCAGCACCATTAAAAATGACTTTGGAAATACTTGGGTAGCGAGTAAACAACAAATCAAAGTCGTTCGAGCGCTCAGAACTTTTCACGATCGCGCTATCCAAACTGCCCTTTCGTTCACAATCATGCAAAACATCCCAGACCGCAACGCCTGCACTCTGCAAAGCCAAGCGGCGCTCACCGTAGCTTATGCCTAAATCAAATTCAAATAGCTGGGACATTATCCACCAAAAGGAATTACGCGGATGAGCGTAGTACTGGTTTTCCTGCAACGATACTTGACTCGGCATCGAGCCCAAAATCATAACAGAAGGAGCGCCCGCTAAAATGGGCTCAAACGCAATCATAAGTCTGTTTTTATTAGGTGAGCTTAGCGTTGCGCCAACATTACCACAAGCTGGGAAATTTGCGTTTGTAAATTCTCTGAAAAAGTTGGAATCTTCGACTCGATGCCATAGTAATAGGCATAAAAGCCATCCTCATCTTGCATTTTTTCAAGCAAACGTAAACGCTCGCAATGATATCGCTCATCGTTGATTTCATTGTAGCGTGTGAAATCGAGCAGTTCTCTAGCAAAGGCAAAATCGTTCTCATCCAGCAACTTCTCGAACCGTTGATCAAAGCTCAGATCATCTATGTCTTCTATAGCCGCGTTGACTTCAACACTTGAGACTTCGTTAGCTTGGTGAGAGCCATCAGCGAGTAAAGTGCCATCAGCGATCAAAGAGTCATTAGCCAATGAAGTGCCATCGGATGGCCTTTGCTCGGCGACGCTATTAGACTTAAGGTGATGCTTAGAACCAAACAGGTTCAGCGACTGTCCCAAAGTGTAGATACGTGCTCGCATTAGGTAGGCTGAGGAGCTTAGCGCAAAAAAACAGAATAACGCCCATTGCCACCAGGGGTTTGCTTGTTTTACTTCAGGATCATTGATAGAGAAGTTTTCAACTTCACTTGACCAAAAAGGATGACCCTCGAGCAACGCTAACGGCTCGGCAGATGCGTTGTCACCAATATAGCGTTCAAACTCGTCTATCTGCTTCTGCAAGAATTCTATTTGTTGATCTTTACGTGATAATTGCTGAGAAAGGCTCTCAACAGTCTCGCTTAAAGTAGCGATGATTTGCTGCGATTGAAACAATTCCGATGTTCCAGCACTAGGGCCAGAAGCAACAATTCCGGTGACTAGAATCGGTGATATCGAGTTCGATTTGTCGATATTTAAACGCGCTTGCTCAGCAGTTTCACTGACATTTTCGCTGCCTAACTCTATCGACGGCACACCCTCTATTGCTGCGATTTTAATCGCGCCGACACTCAAGCCATTTGCATTAGCACTTACAACGCTGGCCAATATAAGTAATGCTACTAGAACAAGCTTCGATCTCTCCAGCTTTGCAGCCGCTCGCTTAACCCTTATTGAGACATCGGACCTTCTAAAGCTGCTCTTCTCAGTGAGACAAGCCCTCATGAATAACCCCTGCTTCTATATCGAACCAAAAGTCTCTCGCCATAAAGCAGCTTATGCCATCAAGTACTTTGGGTTCACCAAATAGACCGCGCTTGCTCGAGCTTACATTGAGCTGCGCGCCAACACCAACGAACACTAAGCCGACATCGTGATAACGTTAACCCCAACAACACGTTCGCCCTAATCTTCCCCTTAATTTTGAACCCGCAACACACAGTATTCAAGGCGACAAAGGTCTATAAATGATCTATTTTTCTACTACACCCCTTATATCAAGGGGATCTGGCGGTTATTTTCAGTGGCAGCTTTATTTAGATATCCCCTAAACCTCTGCGGCTCGCTGCTCGAGAATACTCACCGCAGGCAAAGTCTTGCCCTCGAGAAACTCTAAAAAAGCACCACCACCCGTCGAGATATAAGAAATATCATCGGCAACTCCATATTTGTCAATTGCTGCTACGGTATCACCACCGCCAGCAATCGAGAACGCTGATGACTCAGCAATAGCACGTGCAAGCGCCTCAGTGCCGCCGCCAAATTGATCAAATTCAAATACACCAACTGGCCCATTCCATACGATTGTTCCGGCATTTTTTAGTAATGTTGAAAATTGCTCAGAGGTATCTGGGCCGATATCGAAGATCATATCGTCAGCAACGACGTCGCTCAAGGCCTTAGTAACCGCTTCGGCGGTTTCAGAAAACTCTTTCCCGCACACCACATCTGTTGGTATCGGTATATCGCCATTGGCTTGCCGAGCTTTACCTGTTAGCTCATTAGCTTGATCGACTAAATC
>JAFMHC010000312.1 GCA_017854775.1 Gammaproteobacteria bacterium
AAAGCTGCGGCAATAAAAGTGAGGAATGAGCGATTGCTGGCAAATATAGACCTTGGAAAAAAGGTAGTTGTTGATTTTAAACACATTGAATCTAGCCCCCACAGTTTTCTTAGCGCTTTACTCGCTACACCCGTAAAGCGCCTTGGGATGAATTCCTATAAGAAAATAAAGATCATCAATGCAAACCCTGAAATAAGAGAAACCATTGATTATATTTTTGATGAAAATACGGAATAGTGACAACAAGTGATTGTAATACAAAAGCAGAGACGGGCAACTTTCTGAATGACAGCTAAGGGCAGATTCTGTTGAAAAACTCGTTGATTTAACGTCGATATGAGATAATTGCCTCATCAATATTTTTAAGGATTTTCAACATGATGGGTCAATTACCAGCGCAGCAGAATGCGTTGTTTTATGATTTTTGTTTGGACAATCATATCCCTGAGAACCATCTTCTCAGAAAGATAGATCAGTTTTTGCGTTTTGATGATATTCGCACACATTTAGAACCGTTCTATAGTCATACTGGCAGACCCTCTATTGATCCGGAGTTACTCATTCGAATGCTGCTAATCGGTTACTGTTATGGCATTCGATCAGAAAGGCGATTGTGTGAAGAAGTGAACTTCAATTTAGCCTATCGTTGGTTTTGCGGTTTGGGCTTGGAAGACGATGTTCCCAATCATTCAACGTTTTCCCATAATCGTCACGGTCGATTCAGGGAGTCAGACGTATTAAGAGTCATATTCGCTACCGTAGTACAACGCTGCAACAATGAGGGGTTGGTCAAGGGCGAAGGCTTCGCTACAGATGCCAGTTATGTTAAAGCTGATGCCTCGCGACAAAAGATGGTAGATGGCCCAGTTGACTGGCAGCCTAATCCGTCTCAATCTCGTGCTGTCAGAGAGTATCTTGAGGCGCTCGATAATGACCCGTTAGCAAAACGACCTCAGAAGAAAGTCTCTACTACCGACCCCATGGCACAATGGGCAGGAGATAAAGGCCCCGCGCAGTTTTACTACAGCACCAATTACTTGATCGATATCGAACACAATATCATTGTCGACGTAGAACCGACACCGGCACACCGTATATCCGAAGTCACCAGCACTCAAACCATGATTGATCGGGTAGAAGCGGATTTAGAAATTAAGCCCAATCGTTTGATCGCTGATACGGCCTATGGGGCGGCACCGATGCTAAATTGGTTGGTCGAGGAAAAACAGATTGAGCCGCATATACCTGTTTGGCAAAAGGGCCAAAATAAAGAATTGTTTGGCCGTGATGATTTTAGCTGGAATGCGCAAGAAGATAAGTATGTCTGTCCAGCAGGGAAAGATCTACTGTCAAGAAAACGCAACTTCAAGAACAAGCCCTCGCTAGTAACAAAAGCGAACACTATCAATTATCGAGCGAGCCAACTCGATTGCAGAACGTGTCCATTAAAAGAGAAATGTTGCCCTAATACGTTATTTAAGCGGATACAGCGTAGTGTGTTTGAAGAATCTCGTGATGTTGCCAGAGGAATTGCCAAAACCCCGGAGTATCAACAATCACGACGAGATCGAAAGAAAGTTGAAGTGCTGTTTGCTCACATGAAACGGATTATGAATTTTGATCGATTGCGATTACGAGGAATAAGCGGTGCCAGAGACGAGTTCTTGCTGACAGCGACAGTACAGAACCTAAAAAAGCTTGCTCAACAACGATATAAACCGCCGAACCCTAGGATAAATCCGCCTAATTTATGCCACACACGATAAATCAACCCTCAAACCAGCATAGCTTCATCAAGAAGCATGCGAAAAACCTAGAACCTGAGGTTTTGGAGTTTAGGAAATTATTGTTATTAACCTTCAGTTGATGAGTTTTTCAACAGAATCGGCAACTTTCTGTCATTTTGACCGTGCTAAGCGAGTGGAAAAACCTCAATTACCGTTGCATTTTAGATATACAGGTGAAGCCTCACTTGCAGCGCCGCTCGCAGAGCTAGCCCGAACCATGAGCGCCTAAAGGCATAACGACAATTACGCCTAGAGCGTAATTAAACTGCCATCGGCAGCCCGAAGGGTGAGTATCAGGGATGATGCGAATAAGTTACGACAGCGGTATATTTTTCAGATGCCCATTGAGGGTACTTGGTTCTGTCTGGTTGCCCTTTGAGGGCTAGGCACCCCTTGAGGGTGTATACCCCAAGGGCAGGCTACGCGCTTTTTTGCGCCATAAAATGCGTAGGAACGTATTTAAACTGGCGAAGGCAGCCCCGCAGGGGTGAGTATCAGGACGATACGAATAAAAGAATGAATGTGCGGCGTGCAACCGTCAAATCAAAAACTAAGCAACCGCTTAAGCTCAGAAGCATTACGCCGACTAACTTCAATAACTTTCCCATCACTCATGGTTAAATCATATCCATCACTAATACTCTCATTGATCGAGCCAATCTCATTCAGGTTTACCACATACTGACGATTTGCTCGAAAGAAATGCGATTTAGGCAGACGCGCCTCGATGCTACTGAGCGCTTTCTTTATAAATGGCTTATGCGAGTCAAAAAACACAATCGAGTGATTTTTACAGCTTTCGAAGTAGTGCACATCACGTAATGAGACTAAATGACAATCGTCGCCGTCTTTTATAAATATCTTACTGCTCATATCGAACGGTTCTTGGATATCCAGGTTTTCCTTAACGCTGAGTTTATCGATCGCGGCGGCCAACCTCTCGGGAGTAATTGGTTTTAGCAGGTAGTCAACTGGGTTGTAGTCAAACGAACGGTAGGCGTATTCTGAGTAAGCGGTGGTAAAAATAATTTGTGGCACGTAGTCGAGCCGATCGAGTAAGTCGAAGCCGCTTTGCCCGGGCATGTGGATATCAAGAAAGAGTACTTCTGGGCGTTTCTCGCTAATTAGCTGTAGTGCTGAGTCTGGGTGATCGGCCGCGCCAACCATCTCTAATTCTTTAAACTCGCCTAACATACGCAACAGGCCTTCTCGTGCTAACCGTGAGTCTTCTACTACTATTGCTTTCACTGTATTTTTTCTGCTTTAGTCTTGTGGAATGGTAACGGTAACGCAGAAGCGGTTATCCGTTATATCAGTATCTACCGAGCCTCTGCCGGCATAAAGTAAATCTAAACGTTGATCGATATTGAATAAGCCGATTCCCGGTTCACTTTGCGTTGTCGCATAATCCTCTGGCAGGTCGTTGCAAACGCGCAATGTCATTATTTGATTTTCTAATTCGGCATGCACCTCTATTTTTCCGCCTTCTCGAATGTTGTCTATGCCGTGTTTAACCGCGTTTTCGAGTAACATTTGTAGAACCATTGGTGGTAAATGGCAGCTTAGCAGCTGATCGGAGATGTCGAGCGTGAATTGTAGACGTTCTTCAAATTGAATCTTAATCAAATCGACATAGAGGCGGCTGATTTCCAATTCCTCTTTGAGCGATACCTTCTCATTTTTTGAGCTCTCGAGCGAATATCTCAGTACACCAGACAGAGACATCAGCATTCTCTCAGCATTATTAGCGTCCTCATGAATCATAAATCGTATATTATTTAAGGCGTTAAACAAAAAATGCGGATTTAGTTGATTGGATAAGCTGGTGAGTTCGGCTTCTTTAAGACTATTTTGCAGGCGTAGATTGTCGATTTCAACCTGTTTGGTTTTGCGTCTACTGGTAATTCCTATATAGGCCATCATCCAGCAGAGTAAATAGAACGAGGTTACAAACCAATTTCTAAAGATAAACTCGGCGATAACTGCGATCTGGGAGATTCCAGGGCTGTCCAGCCTGCGAAAACGATATAGATCATCAAAGTAGAATGTCATTGAAACTATTGACATGAACAAGACAATAAAAAAAGCGAAGAACACCGAACAGGCCACTGTTTTGACCAGCACCATTGCATGTGATTGTGTTTCCCAATGGGCGTTTTTATAGTGGCTTCTTAGTAATAATCCTGCAAAGAAAAAACCAGTGCCCCAAGTGGTGCCTGCTACGGAGATAAACTCCATCATGAAGGATGAGCTAAAAATTGAATTTAGCGCGAGGTCAAAAGCAAGCAGTATGGCAATACCACCGAGATGGTAGCTCCAGAAATCAACACTGGCATCGAACAAGCGGTGATTGAGTGACGATTGAACACTTGCTAAAAAATCTTCAAAGGCGGCCCAGGCTTTTTGCACATACGGGTGACCGCGAAATGCTTGAAAACCTGAGGATATTTTTTTCTTGCCAATCATGCTATTTAAATCACCTTTTTTACGGCATCGAACATAAGCTTAACCGAATATTTAGTAATCAGCACAGATTCAATCGCAATCA
>JAFMHC010000313.1 GCA_017854775.1 Gammaproteobacteria bacterium
CAACATGGACCGGAGGGCGACAGGCAACCGAGTTTGCGACTGCGCCCTTCAATTGGTATTCAGAATTTAGCGTGAAAATTGGTTTTTAAGATTATGAGTGATTCGAATTTAACTTATCTTTTTGCTGTTCCCTATGCTGGAGGCTCAGCAACAGCCACCTATACCCGCTGGGGGGCCTTCTTGTCTGATGATATTAAAGTTACGCCTTTAGAGCTAGCAGGGCATGGTCGGCGCATGAAAGAAGCGTTTTTACCAAATATTATGGATGATGTAGAGGATCTCTTTAATAGTATCAAGCCAATTGCCCTAACTTCGGCGTATATGATTATGGGGCATAGCATGGGAACAATAATTATTTATGAACTCTTAAAGCGGATTAAGGCGGAAGGGCTGCCTGAACCTAAAGGTGTCTTTTTATCCGGAAGAAATCCACCACACCTGCCATATCATGGTGAAATTTTACATGTACTCAACGATGATCAGTTTCTTAACAGAATAAAAAAAATCGGAGGTACACCAGACAGCTTTTTCGAGTTTAAGGATTTGGTAAAAACATTTTTGCCGATACTAAGAAGTGACTATCGAAAAATAGAACTGTATCAATTTCAGCGACCAAGCGAATATTTCGCTACTAAGTTCGTCTTCTTTTTTAGTGATAATGACACGCACGTTACCAAGCCCGAAATTTTTGAGTGGAGAAAATACGCTGATGAACTGCAGGTTCATGATTTCAGTGGCGGTCACTTTTTCATTAATGATGAGGTCGAAGCAATTTGTAATGTTGTTAATTCAATAGCAAAAGCAAACTATCTGTGTGCTTAGCATCCTATGTATTGAACCACACCAGTTAACCATGTAGGGAAGGGTGGTTCATAACATTAAGATTGTTCTTAGTTGTCTGACATCATATTAAAAATAGCAAGCTCTAACAGTTAGTCGAGCTATGCTGATTTAATTTTTGAGCATCGCCCTTCAGTTGTGAGACATGATTGTGTCATAATTATTTTCTAAAGTGGCCGCCTGTAATGTATCGGCGTTAGCTCTGTGATTGAGTACAGATAGACTTGAAACCTTGGGTAAGCATTTAGAATGCTCGCTATAAGAGATTTTTATAACAATGTAGAGTTTGATCACAAATACTTTTTGCTTAACACTTCACCCAAATTATCACCGCTAAGCGGATGATTTTATTAACTTAATAATAGTAGCCATGAGTGGGCTCGAACCATAGATCTAAGCATTATGAATCAATCTAGTTCCGCAAACGCGTCATCCCAGAAAGGCTTTCTTGCTTACATTGAGCGTACTGGCAACGCCTTACCTGACCCCGTTTTTCTATTCGTTTATTTGATATTAGCCATTGTTGTCATCTCGGCGCTCTCTGCATTTTTCGGCGTTTCGGAAACCTTAAGCCCGCAAATACTATCGGGCATGCCCGACGCCCAGAAGGCTCGGTTTGGGATTGGAGCCGATGGTGCGATTATGGCGCAGAGCATGCTTTCAGCTGATAATCTGCAGCGAATCTTCGTTGAAATGCCGAAAACCTTTACTCACTTTCACCCCTTAGGAATGGTTTTGACCGTTATGCTAGGTGCTGGCGTTGCGGAAAGGTCTGGATTGTTCGGAACAGCTATGCGGGCTGCGGTCGGTAATGCACCACGGTATTTATTGACGCCATTGGTCGCCTTTATAGCGATGATGGGCAACCTTGCCGCAGACGCCGCTTATGTTGTACTAATTCCATTGGCTGCGCTAATGTTTGCCGCTGCTGGGCGTAACCCAATCGCTGGAATTGCCACCGCCTTTGCCGGCGTATCAGGCGGCTTCTCGGCCAATTTGGTGATGGGCCAATTGGATGCTTTATTGCTTGGTATAACCGGCGAGGCCGCAAATATACTAGTGGCCGATTACCCCGTTAATATTGCCGGCAATTGGTACTTCATTGCTACTATGTTGTTTATTTATGTGCCGGTAATCTGGTATGTCACAGATAAAGTGGTCGAACCAAGGCTTGGCCCTTGGGACAATAATGATGCCTCAAGAAGTGCAACAGACTCCGAGGTGAAACAAACGCTGAGTGCCCAAGAGGGGCGGGGGCTCAAGCTGGCAGGTCTTACCTTGCTTGCCGTTGTTGCCGCTTGGGTTGCTATGGTTTTCGGACCTGGAACGCCATTGGTGAATGAGGCTGCCTGCCCAGACCCACAACTTGCTGCCCAAGCTTGCTCATATCAGGCTCGGTTGACGCCCTTTTATCAATCTCTAATCGCCGGGTTCTTTGTTTTGTTTATCGCCACCGCATGGGTTTACGGAAAGGCCGTTGGCACAGTCAAAAGTCACCGAGACATTGTAAAAATGATGTCTGAAGCAATGCAGGACATGGGCTACTACCTAGTATTAGTATTCGCCGCTGCACACTTTGTAGCTATGTTTAATTGGTCGAACCTAGGACTCATTTTTGCGGTAAAAGGCGCAGCTGCCATAGAAGCATCGCAGCTACCGTTATATGCGGTATTGGGTGTTATGGTCCTGTTCGCAGCACTATTGAATCTTTTTGTTGGCTCAGCCAGCGCTAAATGGGCGTTTCTGGCGCCCGTCGTGGTGCCAATGTTGATGCTTTCAGGGGTTAGTCCAGAGATGGCAACGGCCGCGTATCGCGTCGGTGATGGTGCAACAAATATAATCACGCCATTAATGTTTTACTTTCCGTTGGTTTTGACCTTTGCTAATCGCTGGCAAAAGAATTTCGGTATCGGCAGTTTAACGGCGACCATGATTCCGTATTCAATTTGGATGTTGATAACCGGCCTCATACTCACCATGGTTTGGGCTGCGCTTGGGCTTCCGCTTGGCGGTGGTGCAACGGTTGAGTTTACGATGCCGTCTTAAGATTTATAGCCAACCATAAAGATATTTCCAAATGTTAAATATTTAGCATTTATGGCTAATTATAGGTGGTAGTGTTGATCAGTAAAGTCGTATCAATTAGCTCGAGATGTCTTGTTTTTCGGATGCACTGTTTCGAGTACAACTGTTTCGAGTAAAACTGTTTCGAGTACAACTGTTTCGAGTACATCTGTTTCGAGTAAAACTAGGCGGGAAGATCAATGATTAAATACAATCTCAAATCGGCTGTTCTATCTGTCGCCCTTTTCGCTGTACTAATTTCTGTACTGAGCCTTACGGCTTGCAGTGATAGCGATAAGCAAGACACTGCTGATAAAGCCGCCGTTCAGCCTGACCTTGAGCAACAAGAAACAGCGGTTATCAATGAACGCGCTTATCCGCTACAGCCCTATTGGGGCGACACCCATTTGCATACATCCGAATCGATAGACGCGTTCGGCTTTGGTAATCGCTTAGATGCCGAAGCGGCATTGCGGTTTGCTCGCGGAGAAGAAGTTACCTCTACGCGTGGCGTGCAAGCGCAGTTATCTAGGCCTTTAGATTTTCTGGTGATTTCGGATCACAGTGACGCCCTCGGTGCCACCAAAGCAATATTTGAAGCCCCTAGGTTGCTAGTAAGAGACCCACTGCTTAGGCGCTGGTGGGATATGATGCACGAAAGCGAAGCGGGCGGTTTGATGGTCACATCCGAGCTGATCGATGGCGCTGCAAAAGGAACACTGCCGGCGTCAATTACCGACCCGTCGTCACAACTAAAGCGTATCAGTAAACTCTGGCGTTCACACAACGGCACTGTGGACGACTACAATGAGCCGGGTAAATTCAGTGCATTTATTGGTTTCGAATACACCCCTATGCCGCAAGGGAACAATCTTCATCGGGTTGTTATGTTTAGAGATGGCAGCGATAAAACAAATACCGTGATACCGTTTCCGAGTTTTGCAAACCCAGACCCTGAGCAGCTATGGGCTTGGATGGGCGAATACGAAGCCTCAACTGGAGGCCAAATCCTTGCCATGCCGCATAATAGCAACATCTCTAATGGTTTGATGTTTGCAATGACGCGCTTAGACGGCTCGCCAATTGACCGTGCCTATGCTGAGACACGAGCTAAATATGAGCCGATTGTAGAGGTAACTCAAATAAAAGGTGATAGTGAGAGCCACCCCTTTTTATCGCCAAACGATGAGTTTGCTTCTTATGGCATCGCTGGCTGGGATACCTGTAACCTAAGCTGCACTGAAAACATGGGTGAGAGCAGTTACGCCGGAAGCTACGCAAGGGAAGCACTAAAACGTGGCTTACAAATAGAGCGCGATACCGGGGTAAACCCTTACGCATTTGGCCTAATAGGGTCTACTGACAGCCATACATCGCTGGCCACAGCAGACGAAAATAATTTTTACGGTAAACACACAGGCAACGA
>JAFMHC010000314.1 GCA_017854775.1 Gammaproteobacteria bacterium
AGAGGTTCAATATTTCGTTGTTCCGCAACTTTTGCGTCCATTACGATTTGCGCAGTCGAAAATGGCGCCGACCTTAATGCTCGTAGTGACATGCTTTTAGGTGCGATGTTTGCTGGCCAAGCGTTTGCCAATGCTCCGGTCGGGGCGGTTCACGCTTTAGCCTACCCTTTAGGCGGTATTTTTCACATCCCGCATGGCCTTAGCAACTCGATAGTGTTGCCGCACGTGTTGCGATTTAATGCGCCACAGGCCGAACACCTCTACGCACAATTATTGCCCGCAATTTTATCACCGAGTTCCGTGATCGCGGCAAGCGCAAGTGCTGAAAGTGTTAGCGCAGCTGAGCAGTTAGCCGAGTATTTTTTAGCCTTGGCTAAGCGGCTTGGACTTGAAACTAGGCTGCGCGAAGTTGGTATTGACGAGACATCTTTAGAAGTCTTAGCTGAGCAATCTATGTTGCAAGAACGCTTGTTGATCAATAATCCACGCGCTGTTTCGTATGATCAAGCTCTTTGTATTTACCGACAAGCGTATTAGCCAATGAATGAAGCACGGTCACGAGATAATTATTTTTACTTTAAGGCTTTAACCACACGTTGGATGGACAACGATGTTTATGGTCATGTGAATAATGTAACCTACTATAGCTATTTCGATACCATCGCCAATTGTTATTTAATTGAGCAAGGCGGCTTAGATATTCACAAGGCTGAGAGTATCGGCTTAGTTGTTGCATCCAGCTGTGAGTATCATCTGCCCATTGCTTTTCCACAGGTACTTGAAGGTGCATTCAGAGTGAATAAACTTGGCACAAAATCGGTCGAATACGGCGTTGCTATATTTGATGGTGAACACCCAGAGGCCTGCGCTACTGGCACTTTCACGCATGTGTTCGTGGATCGCGCAAGTGGTAAATCTATCGCGATACCCGGTGACATACGCAGAGCATTGATACGAGCGCAAAATCAACATTAACCTCTCAAATTTTGAGAACTAAAAGAAAAATAAAAGAAAATTAACGGAGAACCTAATGGCAAAGCTATTAACCCCTGAGACCTTGGCAAGCGCCGTGGGCGATGAAATCGGCGTATCAGACTGGTATGCGGTAACGCAAGAAAACGTCGATAAATTTGCCGACGTAACGTCGGACCACCAATTCATTCATATTGACCCAGAGAAAGCGGCCGAGACACCATTCGGTGGCACTATCGCACATGGTTTTTACACCTTGTCGATGCTGTCGCACTTTGCTGCAACTGGTTGCGGTGTGACCGTCGAGGGGACAAAAATGGGCGTTAATTACGGTTGCGATAAGCTACGGTTTATACAGCCTGTGCGAGTCGGATCGCGAATTCGTGGCCGCGCTGTATTAACCGCAGCGATCGAAAAAAAACCAGGTCAGTATCTATTTACCTCGCAAATGACGGTTGAAATAGAGGGCTCAGATAAGCCTGCATTGATCGCAGATTGGCTAACAATGGTCTTTGTTTAGCTTGTTTCTTAATTCTAGTCAGGCTATTAAATGTAAGCCGACAAGTTACTAATTCTTACCATCAGATTTTAATAAAAAATAGGTTTCAAAATGAGTATTAATTTTAATGATCAAGTTGCCATTGTTACTGGTGCCGGTAATGGCTTAGGCCGTAGCCACGCCCTCGAGTTGGCCAAACGTGGAGCTAAGGTCGTGGTAAACGATCTTGGCGGAGCACGTGATGGCACCGGTGGCGGTAGTGAATCGGCCCAAGAGGTCGTCGCCCTTATCAAAGCTAACGGTGGCGAAGCCATTGCTAACGGTGCCAACGTCGCCGACTTTGAGCAGGTTCAACAAATGGTCGCTCAGACTATGCAACAGTGGGGCCGGATTGATGTGCTGGTTAATAATGCTGGAATTCTAAGAGATAAGTCATTTGCGAAAATGGAAATGGCGGATTTCAAGATGGTGGTTGATGTTCATTTAATGGGCAGCGTCAACTGCACTAAAGCGGTTTGGGATATCATGCGCGAGCAAAATTATGGCCGATTGGTGATGACCACATCATCGAGTGGTATGTATGGCAATTTTGGCCAAGCAAATTATGGCGCGGCGAAAATGGCTTTAGTCGGTTTCATGAATACCTTAGTACTCGAGGGCAAGAAGTATGGTATTCACGTTAATACCTTATCGCCGACCGCGGGTACTCGCATGCTTGAGGATATAATCGACGATAAACAGGTTATGGAGCTTATGAGTGTAGAGTCGGTTACTGCTGGATTGATAACACTATGCGATCGAGACGCGCCAAACAGAACCATTTTATGTGCGGGCGCTGGTGGCTACGCGACAACTCATATTTATGAGACAGAAGGTATTTTTCTACCAAGTGCCGAGCAAACCCCAGAGAACGTAAGGGCGAATATTGATGCTATCAATAATCCTGAAGGTGAGAAAATTCTGACCGCTGGCTTTGAGCAAACAAATAAATTTGTCGAGAAGGCTGTCGCCTATATTAAATCGTTGTAGAGCCACTCTTCTCTGGCAACCATCTAAACGGAGCCGTGTTTAGATGGTTGCAGAAGACCTGATGAATAATAAATACTTGAATGAATAGTCATCTAAAACGTAAAAATGAGACTGACCTTTCGGCCAGTCTCTAATCCACGTGTTTTAATTACTAGAGTAATTTATTATTAAAATTCTTTAGTTGAAGTTTATTTCGATGGGGAAGTCCATATCACAGGCAACACCATTGCAATTAGCAGGTTCAAATTTGACCTGTTGTAAGTGTTGTTCGATATAGTTAACTAGCTGCGGGTTGTCGCTGTTATGCACTGCAACGCCACTAACAAAGCCCGAGCTATTGATCTTGGCGGTAATATTTAGGTCACTGTCGTCGCCAAACGCTTGGTTAGCATTGACTAATGGTTTGTAGATTGCTCTAAGACCAGAGGTCGGAAATGGTGGCGTGTCGTTGTTGTGCAAGTCATCAAACCTAGTTTTAACTAAATTTTGTTGTTCAGCGGTTAGTGCCTCAAAACGTTTGTTAAATGGAATTGTCGATGTGGCATCTATCGATGGAATTCGGCTGCCAGTCGGTGCCTCACCTTTCAGATAGAATAGCTTGCTTGGATTGACTTCTGATCGAACCTCAGAGGTGCCGGCGAGAGCGGAATTTATGCCTAAAGCACTGATGCTGTAAACAAAGGCAGCTGAGATAGCGAGTAGTGTGTTTTTTTTCATGATGGCTCCACGACTAATTTAAAGGTTAGTAACGTACACCGTTATTGGTGTCTCTGAAATATTAGATGCGTAGTTTCAGAGAATGGATTCAGAAATTATTGATTTTTTTATTTAGTCGATAACATGAACGTCGCGTAGGACACGTTTTAATAAGATCAACGCTAAGCAAAAGGCGAGGCAATTGCCAATCGCGATACCGGCAAAGAGCCCTTTAATTCCGAATGCGTATGAGCCGAAATAGGCCAGTGGAAAATACAACACGGTGAGTCTTAAAAGGTTTATGTATAGAGCGATTCTGGGCTTTCCTAACACATTCATCGACACGTTAATCAAAACTACGACGCCCGATAAGCCATAGCTTATTGGCACAATAAGAAGAAATAAAACAATAGTTTCTTGAACTACTACCTCAGTAGAGAATAAAGCGGCGATAAGACCGGACAAAGACACAAGAATTAGATAAATTGCCAGTTGCAAAATAATAATGAATTTGAAACTCAATTTTAATGCTGCGATGATTCTTTCAGGCTTACCAGCGCCTAAATTTTGCCCAATAAACATCGGTAACGTCGATGACATGGCATAAACGATCATCAAACTGATCGCCTCAATTCGGCTGCCGACGCCAAAGCCAGCCACGGTGTCGGTGCCAAAGCGGGCTACTAAGGTTGTTAACATTGCCCCTGTAATCGGTACAATCGCGTTCGCTAGAACGGCTGGTATTGCGATGTCAGTCAGCTGCTTAAAATTATCTTTGAACCCTTCTAATGATGGCAGCGAAGAGAGCAATAAACGTTCCTTTATGCCGAGTTGATAAAGGCCGATTAACGACGCCACCGTCACAGCGATGACAGTGGCTAGAGCTGCTCCTTGCATTCCAAGCTCTGGGAAAGGGCCAAGGCCAAATATTAGTATCGGGTCTAAAATTAAATTTATTAAGGTCATACTTATTGCGATAGTGGCCGATGTTTTGGTATCACCCAATGCCCGAAAAGTACTCGAGCATACTTGGGTGATCATCAAAAGCACTGTGCCAAACAACCATATTTTCATATAGTCGTAAATGTGCGGTAGTGTGCTTTGATCGGCTCCGATCAATAAAAATACTC
>JAFMHC010000315.1 GCA_017854775.1 Gammaproteobacteria bacterium
ACTTAGTTTTAATTTTTTTTAGCGCGTCAAAATCACCATTACAATCTGGCAAGTGGTAATCCAGCAGGACTAACTCTGTCGTCTCCTCGCACACCTCCAACGCCTGCACGCAGCTGTCTGCTTCGGCAATTTCAATCTCTTGGCCAAGACCTTCTAACAAGAAACATAGGCCACTACGAAACAATGCATGATCATCGACGATTAATATTTTTAGTAAAGGCATAATTGTTTATTTGGCTATGGTTCGGTTAAATCGTTCGGTTCAATCGTGCTTCTCTAACCAAGAATATATCTTAGGAAATATATCGATACCGGCATTCTTGCCAATAAAACAGTCCATGTGCCCGTAATGCTCGAATACGTGTCGGTGGTATTTATGCTCGCTCAGAGGGTTGTGGGCGCGTAGCCATTCATAAGTTCGAACCGAAGTTTGCGGTAGAAACTCTAGGTTCAGCGCACCGGCCATGAATGTAATTGGCAGATCGAGTTGGTCAACGGTATTCTCAATAGGCGTGCGTGAATCGGCGCGGGCAATGCCCTCTAAATAGCTGTTTTTGCCATCAGCGTCGACAACATGACCGGCTCTGATCATATGCGTTAACTGTTGAAAAGAATCGAGGTTAATAGCTCCGAACCAATCAACAATTTTTAGATGCGTGGCATGGTTCAGCTGAGAGTGTAAATAGGAGGGCCCGTAAGCTGCTAGTATTCGATGACAAACAGGATTATTACAGTTTTCGCCTTCAGGCGTGGGTATCTGATAAGACATCACATCAAACAGTCGGTCGAATCCAGTGGTGCCAGAATTCATCTCGAGCACGTTACCCATTTGGCTAATCAGCGGAATACTCTTTAGTTGATCAATAACATCGAGGTCAGCTTTAGCGTTGTTCAGCCAATTTGTTACCGGATGTAAGGTTAGCTGTGACGAGACAATAGATCGAATCTGGTCCTTATTAATGAACTCTTTTATCAAGCTCATTAGCAAGCTCAGCGAGCCAACACAGTGGGCCACAATTTGAACCTGAGATGCCTCGGAGTGCTTGGCGACAAAATCAATCGCCGCCGGCCAATCGTATTTGGCAATATCGTCTATCGTAAATGGGCGGTGAGAAACACCTGAATCGGCACTGGCACGATAGTCAAATAGCCATACATCTCTACCTTGACGGGTAAGGAAATCAACCAGATTACAGTCCACCGTTTGAGCCGCAAAAGAGCACGCCTTAACACCCATGCCCGGCGCAAGAATAATTGGCCAATGGTTATGCGAAGACGTTGCCGAATCTTGCGTTTTAGATCGATAGCGCGTGAGCTTTATAGTAGAGCCGTCGGCGGTCTCAATAAGCGGAAACATCTCCGGCGTTATCGATGTGGGAGGCACATACTCTGCCAAGTCTTTGCTCGGGTAATTATTGAGAGTGGAGAGCAGCCCACCGTAAGCACGAAACACCGTTTCACCCAGTGAAGCGGCTAGCTTAGTTAAGTAGTAAGTGCCGATACTACTTTCAATTGCGCGGGCGTTACCGGTTAACTTAAATAACCTATAAAGATTATTTCCCAGCAATTTTCTCAAAACGCCGCCACCGAGCTTTGCATCGAAAGTACTCGCCATCTTAATCATGTCTTGTAGCGTCAGTTCAATGATGCCGCTATAGAGGCGCTTTGGTGCTCGCTTGTCGGTGGTGAAAATATCGACGTTCAATGTGCTTAAATCTGTCCACCAATGTGAACCCTCTGCACTATGGAGGGTCTTGCGCCCGCAAAGTTTAAGGTCGGCTCCGTTTTTATCTTCAAAGTTTATCTGATACAACATCAGCCAGCTTTCAATAGCATCAGCATTGGGAATCAGTAATTGAAAGGTACCGGAGTTAATTGGCAAACGTTCGCCTGCTAGGATTACCTCGCCGCTCTTTACCTTACAACTATAATGGCGATCCTTGATAAGTTGGTGTACTTCAGGAATTTGAATCGTCATTTTCAATTGTAATGAATTCTCGACAGATCTTCCGCCGGCATAAGCGCGCTGATAGTCTCGCTTAGTCAGCACCTCTTGCGCTCTATGATTGTTATTTTGGCCTACATAGCCGCACATCGACTCGGTAAAGTCGAAGGTTGTGATAAGGGTGTCATCATGGATGTTGAGCAAGGTAGTCGCGGCCTGACTAATAAGGCGCCGTAGTTTTTTCTTGTCATTAGCACTATTAGCACCCATCTGAACTTCTTGGAGTTGCTCAATTTCATACGCCAATTGGGCTGTTTCATCTGCAAAAATCGACGATATATCGGGCTTAGCACTTGGCTTAGATTGCTCCACCGAGGTAGGTGACTTGCTTGGCATGTTGCTGCTTTTTGCCTTACTTTGGTAATCTATATTCCACCCCCATTGTTCAGCGATCAATTCACAGCAACGCTCAGCTAAGGCGCTAATCGTCAACAGCGGGTTCACCCCAATCGCACCAGGCAATACTGAGCCATCACAAATATACAATCCGTGATAAACCGAATTGTCATCATCGCAATCAAATACTTGGCTCCTATGGTTAACAACGCCAGAATGATAATCATCGGCCATGCGACATCCGCCCAATGGATGAACCGTGATTAGCTTATTGCCAAACGCGTCGCCCCATAAAGGGTTTTTTATAAGTTGGCCTTGTACCGCATCGTTGACGCGAGCGATGGTGTTGTGGTGGCTCTTAATGTCGTCACTCTTGCCCGCATCGGGCCAGTGTATGACGGCAAAATCTTGTTTCAATTTAAGCTCACCTTCAGATTTATCCATGCTCATCATCAAATAATTTTGCGTTCGGCTGACCGCCCCTTCATACGCAAGACTACTCAATGAAGCCGGGTCATCTTGCACTGCGGTAGCTAAGGTCTGGATGTCTCGTAGCCTAGACTCGGCCTGACCTGCACCATAGCGTAGGAAATTAGCATTCCCAGCCGCGCCAAACACCAAGCCGCCTAGTACCACGCTGGCAAACGCGCCGGGGGCAACACCTTCCTGTATCACCAGCTGATCGTCAATCGACAGGCTGTCATTGCGCAAGTCTATAACACCAGTAATACACGGCCCAGGCATCTGGGTCTCGGCTAGATCATTGTCACCCATGCCAACGCTATAAATGCTTTCGTACCGCGGAGCACCTTCTTCCCTTAACAAAGGGTCAGAATGTTCGTTGTTGTCCTTCCAATAGCTGTTATAGCCAAACGCTAGCTGATCCCCGTTTCCGGAAAAATGCTGACCAAGCTTATTGGAGCACACTAACCCTTTGGCTTTCGAACGCAGCATGATTTCGGTTGAGCCTAATGTGCCCGAAGCCAGAATCAATACCTTGGCCTTGATAGTCTTACGCTTTCGGCGAGATCCTTCGGTTGGCATTATGTGAAGAATCCAACCGTCAGCGGACTTTTCAATGTACCTAACTGAGGCATTACAGAATAGTTCCGCACCGTGTGCGTTAGCGTCAGGCAAGTAGTTCATCAACGTGGTATTTTTCGCACCGACATTGCAACCGGAACAACAATCACCGCACAAATTACACTTTGCTTGGCGAAAGCCAAAGTGGTTGTCTTTATCTTCGTTAAAGGTCACATTGATATCAGGCCTAGTAACCTCTACACCAAGGGCCCTTGCTGATTTTCCCAAGGCAAGAAGCTTATTCAATGGCTTGTAACCATGGGCATCTTTATCGTCAGGTTGTGGATAGGGGTTAGCGCCGAGGCCTTCACGTGCTAACTGGTAGTAGTTTTTTAGTAAGTCTGGTTGGTCACGAAACTCCTTTGGCCATTCGAGGCCATCGCGTTTAAAAACAGCCTCGTTGAGCTGCAACGAAACATTGGCGTTAATTAGCGAGGTACCACCAAGACCACAGCCAACCAGTGCGCTAACATCTTGGTTTACTCGTAAATCAAACAGAGCGGTCGGTATACCCTGTAATGAGTCTGGGTGGCTATCGGTCCGAATCTGAGTCTGGTCCGTCACCTCTCCCAAACTGGACGGATACTCTCCTGGTCGAATTTCAAGGCCACGCTCCAAGAGGCAAACATCCTGACCTGCTCGTGCCATTCGCGAGGCGGCTATGCTGCCGCCATAACCAGAACCAACCACCACCACATTGTAGTTTTTTTCATCGATAAGCTCGGCATACTCTTTTGAAATACGCGCGTTCGACTGTCCTTGAGTTGCCTTAACCATATCGCTTTACTCCGTCACTTGAGTTGCGGTCAAAGAAACGATCCCGCACTTCCATCGCACGAAGCTCAATTGCCTCGCATGCACTGCTCTGGAAAGCCGCCC
>JAFMHC010000068.1 GCA_017854775.1 Gammaproteobacteria bacterium
ACGCATGATGCCAATATCGCTGTCCGAACATTACCCTATTGTTCGGTGTATCGAACACATGATGCAGAAGGCTATGAAACCTATGTCGGCAACCCATACAGTAATCATTTGATCAGTACTAGCGACTCAAGCAAACTAAAAGATTGGAAAAAAGTCAGTATGAAAACACTCGAGGGTGGCGAAGAAGCCTTCGGCGAGCGAGGAAAAATCTATGGAAACCCTTAAGGCAACAATCGTCGAAGACAACGATAAAGATCTTTTTATTGAGATTGGCGACAAAAAGAAAATACATATCCCTATCACCTACGATGACCCTAAAGAGGTAAAGACGTCGTTTAACCAGCTACTGGTGCGTCTTAAAGAGGGCGAATTTGCAATCGAGTTAGAGAACGAAACCGATGATCTTTTTTGCCAGGTCGCAAAGGAGTATCTAAACCAGCTCAATAGTGAACTCTCTGAAGTATATGAAGAGATGGAGCAGTTAGGATTGGTTGATGAATGGTAGACGCACCAATAAAAACACAATGCTTATTGAGAATGTTATACAAACGAGAAGCAGAACATCACTATGATCACCGTTACTTTCGATTCAAACGTTTGGGAAAATATTGTTGACCCTAGTAAGCGAGCTGGTCAGCCTATCTATGAAAATCTTTATAAGGCAATTCTAGAGCAACGCATTAAACCTTTCTTCTCAGCAGTGATTATCAACATTGAAGCGATTCCCAGTAAAGATAGAAAGAGTCACTACTCCGAATACACACTCAATGCTGAAAACGAATACGACTATGAGTTGCACGACTACCTTCAGGATAATATTCCAAAGGCCGTTGGGCTTGGGTTTAGGTTCTTAAGTCTTCCTAGAATCGGTGCTAGGTCTCATTCCTTGGTAGAAAACAATAAAGCAGATGATGAATTCTACTCATTAAAGGAGCGACTTGATCGCTCATTTGAGTGCGGGCGCTTTATCGAAAACTTAGGTGCTGGAAAGGACAAAGTTCATACGAGACTCGACGGCGAAAGCCAATATGGATTAGTCATTCAATCTAGTCGTGACACGAGCCTTAGTGATAAACAATATTCAAAAGACATTGGCGAGTGGGCTGATGGAGATGCTATCGCCTCTCATTACGGCTATGGAATCGACTATTTTTGTACTAATGATATGGCGTCTAGTGCAGGCACCAAGTCGGTTTTTCATGCTGACAATGTTAAAAAACTCGAAGACAAATTTAGGATACGAATTGTAAGACCTGAAACCTTGATAAACTATATTGCATAGAGTTAGGTCGTTCTATGTGAAACTTAATGTGAAAATCCGCGACAATAATTTAGCATCGCAGAGTCAAGTCTTGGATTTTGGATCGTAGAACTAAGTTTTGAACTATATAGGGCAACTTTGAGACAACGCAAAAAAAAACTGTAATCGTCTCTGGCAAACTAATGTAGCAGCTTAATTGGAGAGTATATGAATACTGAAGAAATGAAAGATATTCGTGAAAGTGTAACGGCAAACCTGCTTGATCAGTTCTGCGAATTCGCTGATGAAGTAGAACTCAGTGTCTATGAAAATCAGACGTTAATCGGGCAAAACTCAATAAATAGATTACTGCTAATCGCTGATAAAGAAAGGAAACTAATTTTAAATGATGAAGTGATTAGTCGAATTAATATCATATTAGGTGTTAAGTCTGATCTTATGATTTTATATCCTAATCAGAATTTGGTTGGCCTTATTCGTCAACCAAGCGCTTTACATCAAAATAAAAGCATTATTGCCATGATGTTGTTAAGCCCTTCCTCTGACTCTCTAATGGAAATCAGGAAGCCTTTACTAATTAAAAAAATGCAGTTACGTACTTAGTGTCCATTTATTAGCTGTAACAGGGTTACACTTAACAAATCTTAGTTATCTTTTTAGGGGAACAGCTCACTGGCCCTAACTCCTAAGGTTTTAATGAGTTCTAATTGAAACCTGAACTAGTTTTGAGCTTTCGCAAAACCGAAACTGACTCGTTTGCAGGACTTAAATTTCTTTCGAAAGCGTTAACTAATTACCTTTAAGAAATCATTATGTTAAAAAAAAAGAAGCTACTCATAATCGCACATGCTCCGTCCCAAAATACAAAGAAGATGTTAGATGCTTTAATTAAGGGAGCTAATGATGATCAGGTAGAAAACATTGAAGTTCAATGCCTTGCACCACTAGATACAAAAGCAGATGACATTAATACTGCGAGTGCTATTATCATAGGTACTACTGAGAACCTTGGTTATATGGCGGGTTTAGTAAAAGATGTATTCGACAGATGCTATTATGCATGCCTTGAAAAAACTGAAGGCCTACCTTTTACGTTCTATGTTCGGGCAGGTCATGATGGAACGGGTACAAAAAGAGCAATCGAAAGTATCGCAACAGGTTTGAAGTGGCGACTTGTACAAGCACCTCTTATCTGCCGAGGAGAGTTTACGTTAGATTTTTGCAATCAATGCGAAGAACTTGGATTGACGATGGCAGCAAGTTTAGACGCTGAATTAATTTGATTACTCAGTGCAAAAAACGTTGTTATTTCCAACAAAAAGCTTCGTTGAAAACATAGCTCGAAAGCACAAAAAGTATTGCCATATTTTTATTGTCGACTAAAAATCATAAGTCTTTGTTTTTTAGTTATTATTTACCAAATAGCAACGTTTTTTTAATATTTAATATTCGTATAAGATAAATTTGAGCGCGTTTATTACCCTTGCCTCTCGGACTCGAAGCGCAATGACGCTAAACCGTTCGCTTTGCTTATCAAAGCAGGTTTAGACGGTACTGGCACTGATATTTCAGTGGGCAAGATAACCTCTGGTTTGAAATGGCGGCAAGTTCAGCCGACGATTATTTGCAAAGGTGATTTTGAGCCAGGTTTTATTGAGCGATGTCGAGAGATTGGCCTGACTATCGCGGCCAGTTTAGAGGCTGATATTATTTAGCCATCCAATAACATAACTAGCCCAAGGGCATAGTTAGCCCACTAGTTCAGCTAGCGTGACTATTTGCCCTGACTTGTTACATTGATAGCCTGGCAGTGCATTCACTTGTTGTTGAAAACTAGCCGACTTTAACATTTCGATAAAACTCAGTACTTCTGGGTCGTTTTCAGATTCAATTTTAATTGCCCAAAGATAGGCATCTTCGGTAATCGGTATAAAGTCTAAATCAAACCTCGCAGCGGCGGCTTGCATGCCAAAGCCAACATCGGCCATGCCGGTCGCCACTTGGGCGGCAACTGCGGTATGGGTATATTCGTATTGGTCAAATGATTTTATATCTTTACTGGCGACACCGTCTTGGATCAATAATTCGTCGAGTAGCTCGCGCGTGCCTGAATACGGTTGTCGATTTATCAAATGAACCTCTTTATCGGCCAAATCCTTTAATGATTTGATAGCGAAGGGATTCCCAGCAGCGACCATCAGGCCTTGATCACGTTTAATAAAGCCAATGATTCGCACATCGTTTGGATTCAGCAGTTTTTGATAACGCAGCTGTTGTGCGGCAATTGTGTGATGCAGCGGTAGTGTGAACCCGGCTATCTTGCAGGCTCCCGAATGCAGGGCCTTTAGCGCATCTTCAGAACCATGGTAGTGCAGCTCGGTTTGATAGTCAGGCATGTGTTTGGGAATGAGTGCTACCGCGTAGCCATGACTTGCGTAAATGGTCATCACATTGACTTGGTCAGATAAAACCTTGTGTACCTCGGCATTTAGTTCCATTGCCAGGCTCTCCATTTGCGTATGCAGGCGCGCGTCGATGCGCTGATGCACTTGCAGCAACACCTCGCCAAGTGGTGTTAGCCGTGCTCCACGGCCCCGCTCTTTTAAGGTAACCGCGCTGCCAAAGAACTCTTCAGCCTGTTGCAAGATGTTCCATGCATGACGATAGGATAGATCGCAATCTTGCGCTGCGGCGGTTAGTTTTTTACGCTTATGTATAGCGGCTAACAATGGCAGCAGTGTTACGTGAACACGACGCCCGTCAGTATCTTCAAAGCTCCAATTGGGAACAATGTTTAAATGGTTAATCTGCATTTAATTTCATATTTGCGGTAAGGCATTATCGTGATAATTTATGATTATACACGTTATTCATATGCATTATTTTGCATATTAGTGCCATTCAATCAGCCCAACCTAGGTAAGCCGCAATGATTGCAAATACCAAACAGCAGGCCGTTTTACTTGCCATCGATGAAAACAAACACCTCGAAGGGGCATTGCTACCCATATTGCACCGAATTCAGCATGATCTAGGTCATATTCCAAGCGAGCACGTAATCGATATTGCTGAGGCTCTCAACTTGTCTCGCGCTGAGGTGCATGGCGTTATTACTTTCTACCATTCTTTCAAAACCGAGCCTCGAGGCAAGCATGTTATTGAGGTCTGTCGGGCGGAGTCCTGCCAAGCCAAGGGCGGCAGAGCAATTGAGGCAGCGGTAAAAGCCAAACTTGAGATCGATTTTGATCAGACGACTGACGACGGTGAAATCACGCTTGAGCCGGTTTACTGCCTTGGCAATTGCGCTTGCTCACCCGCTGTGAAGATTGATTCTCAGCTTTATGGCCGAGTTACCGAAGAAAGTGTTAGCGACCTCATTGATAGCCTCAAGGCGGAGCAACACTGATGACCATTAAAGTTTTTGTTCCGCAGGATTCGTCAGCTATTTCAGTCGGTGCGGATCAAGTCGCGGCTAAGATACGAGCTAAGTTGCAAACGATTAATGGTATCGAGTTAATTCGTAACGGTTCACGAGGTTTGTTTTGGCTTGAGCCTATGGTTGAGGTTGAAACAGCTGAAGGTCGCGTTGCCTATGGCCCGGTTACGGCTAGCGACGTCGACTCGCTGTTAGAGCAAGGCTTACTCGATGGTGCTCAGACTCACACTTTAAGCTTGGGTTTAACTGAGGAGATTGAGTTTCTGAAGAAACAACAACGCTTAACCTTTAAGCGCGCAGGCATCATAGACCCGACAAACTTAGATGACTATAAAGCCCACGGCGGCTATAAAGGCCTTGAGCGCGCGATCACCATGAGCGCTCAAGAGTGCGTCGACGAGGTAAAAGCGTCTGGATTACGAGGCCGAGGTGGTGCCGCTTTCCCAACCGGTATTAAGTGGCAGACGGTGCTAGACACGCCGGGTGAAAAAAAATACATCGTTTGTAATGCTGACGAAGGCGATTCGGGCACCTACGCTGATCGATTGCAGATGGAGGCAGACCCTTTTGGCCTTATCGAAGGCATGACCATCGCCGCCATCGCGGTTGGTGCTGATAAAGGCTATATCTATTTACGCGAAGAATACCCACATGCCCATCAGCGGCTAAATGAAGCGATTGAAAAAGCTTTTGATGCCAATTTGCTTGGCGACGACGTATTAGGCTCAGGCCATAATTTTGATTTGGAAGTTCGGCTCGGCGCTAAGTCGTATATCTGCGGAGAAGAAACTGCCTTACTTGAAAGTTTAGAAGGCAAACGTGGTGAGGTTCGCGCTAAACCGCCGCTACCGGCTATCGAAGGTTTATTTGGTAAGCCGACGGTAGTCAACAATGTGTTATCGCTTTCAACCATTTCAATCATATTTGAACAAGGCGCTGAGGCCTATGCAAGCTTCGGCATGGGCCGTTCACTTGGCACTATGCCGTTTCAATTGGCGGGCAACTTAAAGCGCTGCGGTTTAGTTGAACTGGCGTTTGGGGTTACTTTGAATCAGTTGCTAAATGATTTTGGAGGCGGTTCGGCCAGTGATAAGCCACTCAGAGCAGTTCAATGTGGCGGCCCATTAGGCACTTACCTTCCAGAGTCGCAGTGGGATATTGAGATGGACTACGAAGCCTTGGCTGGCATCAGTGGCGTATTAGGCCATGGCGGTGTTGTCGCGTTTGACACCACGGTAGACATGTCGGAGCAAGCGCGCTTCTCAATGGAGTTTTGCGCAGAAGAATCCTGCGGTAAGTGCACGCCATGCCGGATCGGTGCCACGCGTGGCGTTGAAACCATCGATAAGGTTCGAGCCAACACCGATCGCGAGGCTAACCTTATTTTATTAACCAGCTTATGTAACACCATGGAAAGCGGGTCATTGTGCGCCATGGGCGGTATGACGCCCTACCCGGTTAAGAGCGCGTTAGAACACTTTAATGAGGATTTCTTTTTACCTACTGTTGAAGAGACTTCAACGGCTGAGGGCTCTTTACCTACTGCTGAGGGCTCGCAGACAATAGAAATATCAATCGACAGTATCAAAAAAGCAGGTACCTCATCATGATCCGAATAGAGCACCCAAACGATCCGTCCAAAGACTACGGCACTCCCTCACCGGTAACGTATGCTGAGATAGCCGACAAGAGCGATCTAGACGCGATTACCGGCATCATCGACGGGGTTGAAATCACGGTTGCCAAAGGCACGTCGGTAATGCGTGCTGCGGCGATTGCCGATATCAATATTCCCAAGCTTTGCGCCACTGACAGCATTAAAGCATTTGGCTCTTGCCGTTTATGTTTAGTGCAAATTGAGGGCCGCAGAGGCTCACCGGCGTCGTGCACCACGCCGTTTGAAGAAGGCATGGTAGTAACCACACAAAATACCGAGCTTGCCGAATTGCGGCGCGGGGTGATGGAGCTTTACATTTCAGACCACCCACTCGACTGCCTAACCTGCTCGGCTAACGGAGATTGCGAGCTACAAGACATGGCAGGCGCAGTCGGCCTTCGTGAAGTTCGCTACGGCTTTGAGGGTGAAAATCATTTAGATGAAGTAAAGGACGAATCAAACCCTTACTTTACCTTCGACCCGAGTAAATGTATTAGCTGTTCACGCTGTGTACGAGCGTGCGAAGAAACACAAGGCACCTTTGCCCTCACAATCGAAAACCGTGGCTTCGCGTCTAAAGTTAGCGCCAGCCAGTCGCAAGACTTCGTCGATTCGGAATGTGTCAGCTGCGGCGCTTGCGTACAGGCCTGCCCGACCGCCACGTTGACCGAAAAAACCATCATCGAGGCTGGCCAACCAGAGCATTCTAAAATCACCACCTGTGCCTATTGCGGTGTAGGGTGTGCATTCAAAGCCGAGATGAAAGGCGAGCAAGTAGTTCGCATGACACCGTATAAAAACGGTGAGGCTAATCGCGGCCACTCATGCGTAAAAGGCCGCTTTGCATTTGGTTATGCCACCCACAAAGAGCGCATTACCACACCAATGATTCGCAACAACATTGATGAGCAATGGCAGGTGGTCTCATGGCAAGAAGCATTCAGCTTTGCCGCCAAGCAACTCAAAGGCATTCAGGCTAAGTACGGGCGCAAGTCAATCGGTGGCATCTCGTCATCTCGCTGTACTAATGAAGAAGTCTACTTGGTACAAAAAATGGTTCGCGCTGGCTTTGGCAATAACAACATCGACACTTGCGCGCGCGTTTGCCATTCGCCGACCGGCTATGGCTTAAAACAAACCTTGGGCGAGTCCGCTGGCACACAAAATTTTGACTCGGTTGAAGACTGCGATGTAGCGATGGTCATGGGCGCTAACCCAACCGATGCCCACCCTGTATTTGCCTCTCGCTTGAAGAAGCGTCTTCGCCAAGGCGCCAAACTGATCGTCGTTGATCCCCGCCGTATCGATCTGGTGAAGAGCCCACATATTCATGCTGAGCATCACCTAAAACTGCTACCCGGAACCAACGTTGCGTTTATCAACACCATGGCGCACGTTATTGTTCGCGATCAATTATATGACGCCAAATTTGTTGCCGAGCGCTGTGAAACTGAGGCATTTAAACAATGGATGCAATTCATCAGTGATGACAAGCACTCGCCTGAAAATAATGAAAAAGTAACCGGCATACCTGCCGCCGATGTAACCGCCGCAGCACGCCTATACGCCACCGGTGGTAATAGCGCAATTTATTATGGCTTAGGGGTGACAGAACATAGCCAGGGTTCGACCGCGGTTATGGGCATCGCCAACCTCGCCATGTTGACCGGTAATATTGGCCGCCGTGGTGTCGGTGTTAACCCGCTACGTGGTCAAAATAATGTTCAGGGTTCTTGTGATATGGGGTCGTTTCCTCATGAGCTTCCGGGTTATCGCTCAGTAGCAGACGATGCTGTTCGCAGCACCTTCGAGAAAGCCTGGGGTTTGCCTATTGATAACGAGCCAGGTTATCGTATCAACAACATGCTAGACGCGGCGGTTGCTGGTGAATACAAAGGTCTATACGTTCAGGGCGAAGACATCGCTCAATCTGACCCTAATACTCATCACGTTGAAGCCGCATTGAGGAACCTCGACTGTTTGATCGTGCATGATCTGTTTTTAAATGAAACCGCGAAGTATGCGACGGTGTTCTTACCCGGCTCAAGCTTCTTAGAGAAAAACGGTACATTCACCAATGCTGAGCGCCGTATTTCGCCGGTTCGTCGCGTTATGAAACCACTCGCCGGCAAAGAAGATTGGGAGGTTACACAAGACCTTTGCAATGCCATGGGCTTCCCAATGAACTATTCTCACCCGCGCGAAATCATGCAAGAAATTGCCAGCCTAACGCCAACCTTCAGCAACGTTACCTACGAGCGCTTAGACAAAGAAGGGTCAATCCAGTGGCCGTGTAATGATGAGGCTCCAGACGGCACCCCGACCATGCACCTCGATGAGTTTGTACGCGGTAAAGGTTTGTTCAAAGTAACCGAGTATGTGCCGACGGATGAAAAAGTTACACGCCGCTTCCCTCTTCTGCTGACCACTGGCCGCATCTTGTCGCAGTACAATGTTGGTGCTCAAACAAGACGAACTGAGAACAATACTTGGCACGATAAAGACTTGCTTGAAATTCACCCGAGCGACGCGGTGGATCGCGGCATTGTTGATGGAGACCGAGTTAAAATTGCCAGCCGATCTGGCGAGACTCACCTAACCGCTCAAGTTACTGAACGAGTTCAACCGAGCGTGGTTTACACCACCTTTCATCATCCAGAGAGCGGAGCGAATATAATCACCACCGACAACTCAGATTGGGCCACCAACTGCCCTGAATACAAAGTCACTGCGGTGCAGATCAGCAAGGTGATTCAAGCTAGACAAAACTCGGAATGGCAAGACCAGTTTGAGAGTTTCACTGAGAAGCAGTTAGAGCTTCAGCCGAATGGAAAAGAGCTTCAGCACAATAGGGATAAGCTTCAGCCTAATAGTAAAGAGTTGGCCGACATTGAAAGCAAATAAGCCGCTTAACAAAATGAACCGTGACTCGAAGCTCGACAAACCTTTAGAGGGAGTTGAAGAGCGCACTGTGGTATTGCGTCATTCTGAGCACTTACAAAGCGCAGCGGCTGACCACATTGCTCAAGAAGTTCCTATTGCGATTGCCTACAATGGAGAAAGCCATGCAGTTATGATGGCGAGCCCGATTGACCTAAACGACTTCGCAATCGGCTTTAGCATCACTGAACGTATTATTGATAAGACTGCCGATATACGTGCAATTGATATTCGCCAAGCAAGCCAAGGCATCACCGTCAATATTCAGATTGGGGCCGAGCTGATGCAACGCCTGAAGGGTAAACGTCGCCAACTTAGCGGTCGATCCGGCTGTGGCATCTGCGGCATTACCGAATTAGCCGCGGCGCTACCGATTATTCAGCCACTTAAAATGGCACCTATTCCATCACATAGTGTTATTGATCACGCGGTCAAAGTACTTAAAAAAAACCAAATGCTACAAGACCAATGCGGCGCGGTTCACTGTGCCGGCGTATTTAATGCCAGCGGCGAATTACTGGCGTTACGTGAAGATGTTGGTCGCCACAACGCCCTAGATAAACTGATTGGCAGCCAAGTTAATTGTTTGCAGCCCGATTTTTTTATAGTGATGTCGAGTCGCGCTAGCCACGAGCTGGTTGCCAAAGTTGCCATCAGCGGTATTCATACCTTAGTGACTATCTCAGCGGCCACCTCTTTGGCGATAGATTTGGCTGAGAAAACTAATCTAAACTTGGTCGGTTTCGTGCGCGATAAGCGGCAGATTATTTACGCCAGTGCGGGGTTAGCTTAGCTGCGAGATACTCTCACCAGGTACCTAGTCCTTAGTCTCGTTCTACTGCCCCCATAAAAAAGGGGCGACATCAACGATGTCGCCCCTAAGTACTAATTTACTATACAGATAAACTATTGAAAATCGTATGACACTCGAACGCCAACCGTGCGCGGTCGAATTGGGTTAACACGAAAGATTAGGTCTGGTGCGCCGACGTCTAGCTGACCGCGTTCGTCAGTTAGGTTGTCGATATACAGACTTCCATTCCAGTTACCCATTCTAGCTCCAATTGAGGCATCAACTTCGGTAAAGCTGTCCAATGGAAAGCGAGCAACCTCTACTAAGCTTGAGAAGCGATCGTCTGTGTACTTAGCAACGGTCTGTACATAACCGGTAAAGTTCGAGAACTCTCGCTCATAGCGAGCACCCAGAGTCCATTGAACATCGGGAGCAAAAGGCAGTTCTGAACCAGCCGGTGATATGTTGGTAATCGTTGGTGGCAATTCAACTAACTCAGCGTCAGTGTAACTGAAAGAACCGAATAGACTCAGTGCATCTGTCGGTGCCCAATTAACGTCTAGCTCAAAACCTTTAATCTCAGCATCGCCGACATTGTCAAAGAATGATGAATTATCGATTGAGAAATCGAGCACACCTTGCTGCAAATCTGAGAAATCAGTGTAGTAGATAGCACCATTAAGCCTGACAGTATTATCAGCGAATTGGGTTTTCCAACCAAACTCATAACTGTCGGCATTATCAGTGTCGAAGAAGAATGGGATATTAACGGTGCCGCTACCGCCGCCGCCATTACGGTTAAAGCCGCCAGAGCGGAAGCCTTCTGCATAAGTTACGTAAAGCAAAGCGTCATCGCCAACATTCCAACTAACATTCAGATTAACAATAGTATCTGACAATTCAGTCGGAGTTTGTCCTGCGAGAATCTGATCTACGTTGTTGCCAAATGGGCCGGGAGTACGAAAATTAAAGCTCGATTGCCCGCGTAAGCCAATATCAATACTGTAATTACGCGCGCCAAAAGTGGCTGTTATGGTGTCCGATAGTTTGTAAGATAACGAACCGAAGAAAGATAACTCTTCACGATCACTCAAAAAGTCATTGAAAAAAGTAACGCCAGGGTCTCGAACGTTCCGATTAGAGGCAAACGCATCTGGGATCGGCAAGTTAGGTTGAAAACCAACTAAGGTCGACGCCGGGTAAGTAAAGTCAGCACGTTCGATCGTTTGCTGATCGTCATAATAGATACCACCGATAAAGCTAAGTCGCTTATCACTGTCGGTTGCGATTCGAACTTCATGTACTGAACGTTCTGTCTCGAAAAATGAGCTAGTAAATAATGAGGGGTTACCACAGCTGTCGTAACCTGGTGTGCAAATATAATACGGAATGAATGGGCCATTGTTGGCATAGCCGGTGTAATCGGTTTGGCCTTCGAAAGTCCGTTCAGTATACGAGCCGTTATAAACGACATCTAGATCACCGATAGCGCCGTTGACCATCAGCGATACCATGTCTACATCATCTTGGCCGAAGTCGCGGTTAAAGGTTTGAGCGTTTAGATCATCGCCGGGGCTAACGTCTGGCTCGAATTCAAATATACCCTCGACGTCCAAAGTCTGGCTAACAATCTGTACGGTTGCATCCCAGTTGTCGTTAATCTGACCTTTTAGACTGGCTCGAAAACCAGTGTACTCTGCGTCATTAAAATCGTCTTCAACAAACGCCGCATTGTTAGCGGTCACACGTGTGCTCGGCACAGTCCCGCCAAAACCAGGGTTGCTTAGCGGGATCTGACGGGTAGCCGCGATATTATCAATATAGCCACCTTGATCAACATTGTAGACCGCTATGCGAGCCGCAAGCCTGTCCTCGATCAACGGAAAATTGACATAGCCTTCAACGCTTACGCTGCCTTCACCACCAGACGTATCCGATAGATCAACAGTTACTCCTGCACTAAATTCGTTAAACTCAGGTTTACGCGTAATCAGGCGCAACGTACCGGCTTGAGAACTGGCACCAAATAGTGTTCCCTGAGGACCTTTGAGCACTTCGATTCGTTGTAAGTCGGTGGCATACAAACCGATGTTACGACCAGCGTAGGAAATTGGTGCTTCGTCTAAGTACATAGCCACACTTGGCTCTGACCCTAGGCTGGCAATTCTAACCGCGGTTCTACCAGGAGAAATACCACGAATGAAAACTTCTTGTTTACCTGGGCCTTGACCCGATGCATTAACGCCAGGAATAAGTGACACATAGTCGTCAAAACTATCAATTCGTAACTCCTCGAGTTTGCTCTCACTAATAGCTTGCAACGCGATTGCTACATCTTGGGAACTTTCCGAACGTCTCGACGCAGTTACCACAATCTCTTCAAGCGCGTATGTGGGGGCACTCGTCTCTTGTGCAACGGAAACTAACGGTGCCGCTAAGCTAAGTGCTAAAACCGACGCCGTAACTTCTTGGGCAATTCGGGTTCTGCGAAAATATTTTGCTGATTGCATGTATCTCTCTCTCTAAAATTTACATTAGTTCCGAGGTTACCATATCGCGTATTACAGACTTATGAAATACAACCAAATCACAACAAATCGCACCGCAGATCAAAGGATCAGAGACATTTGTTAGATAACGCCTCGTGATTTTTTCATACTACTATTTTCACCCTCTTTAATTACATTCTTGCGGCATTGCTTCTGGCAGCAACGATGTGTTTTAACCTCCATGCCGCCAACGCACCCATTATTCCCATACCAGCAATAATATTGTAATAAATAGCGTAGCCTGCTTTACCGGGATAAAGCTCGAGTAAAAAATTGTTTAATAACGGCAGATAAACATCAGGCGAGTAGCCAATTAATGAGATCAAACCGATCGCCAAGCCTTTGACATTATTAGATACGTTACAACTCTCTAGCGTAGCCCAAAAAATACCTCTAACAGCGTAGGTCAGAAAGCCGATAACCAAGACAATCGCCAATAAGAACATGGCACCAATAGACACTGGCACAAAGGCCAAAACTGCCAGAGCGAGGGAGGCTAGCACCATCAATAAGGCTAATACTTTTTCCCGGTTCAAAAAATCACCAGCGAAACCAGCTGACGCGGCGCCAATCGGTCGCATCCAGAGTTTTGCCACTGTTATTGAGCCTACCGCAACGGCGGTTAAACCAAATTCGGTTTGCATATACGCCGAGAAAGAATATGTCGCCCAGAACAATTGATAACCGGTCATAATACAAAATGCGCACAACCAGATTTCTGGCTTGGCGATAACACTGGAAATATCTCTCAAAAACAGCGCAAAAGCCTTACCTTTTTGGTCTTTAGTGATTCCTTTTAGGGGCTCCGATTGGCTTTCCGGAGCGCCCAAAATAAAATACGAGATTGGCGCCAGTAATAACATCATGCCCACGTAGAGCCAGATGACTTTAACCAAGGCATCGGGCGTATCTTCGCCAACACTATTGGTATAGTAAGCGAACATAGCCACGGCGATGGATGCAAGGACCGCCTCTACAAAACCTCGACCACCATCTAAGATACCAAAAAACCGACCTTGCTCTTCAGGTCTAGCAAGTAAAGCAGTTGCCTTAATCAGCGCCGACCAAAAGGTTAAACCGGCAGCTAAGCCCCAGCCAATAAAAATGAACCTTAACGATTCTGGTGAGGGTAGGCTTGAGAACCAGAGGCCCAAAAGCCCTGCGAACAAAAGCGAGAAAGACATTAACACTCGAGGCGACACCCGATCAGCTAACCAACCGCTGGGCACATAGGTAATCATGTAAATGATACCCAACCAAACGTAATTTTGGTTGAGTTGCGCTGAGGTAATACCAAATGCATCAACAATGCTTATTTCGAAATTTTGTCGCAGGTAGATCAAGGGGTAGATATTCCCCGCGACGATCACAAGAACGGCTAACTTCAGATAGCGCTGCTTGATAGTGAGTTCTTTTGAAGGAGAGCTGACTTGCATAGAGTGACCCTTAATTTGATGAGCACCAATGCTAACACTTAAACATGACTGTTCGGAAACATGCTTCGAAATTGGGCCTCACTTTACAGCCCTAACTTTAGAGCCTTGAATGTGCAGTCGTAGCATGTGACACGCTATCAACACACTCACGAGGTAAACTAGTCAGTAAAATACGTTTTCGTATACCGTCGCAGGCTTGCACTAATCTAATGAGACCTCAAAATAATAAAATCTATGCATAATCTCACCGTAAAAACTGTCATCTTCACTGCCCTATTTATCTGTTTATCTGTTCCTTTTAGCGCAAAGGCTAAGGACGCAGATAATAAGAAGGTCGTTATCAGCAAAGCCGAAAAGGTCGGCATGTCGAGCGAACGTCTGCAAAGACTCGATTCTCTTGGTCAGCGCTATGTTGCTGACGGTAATTACGCTGGCCTCGTCACTTTAGTCGCACGCAAAGGCAAGATTGTGCATTTCAAGGCACACGGGAACTTCGGCGTCGACAATCAAACCCCGATGGAAACCGACACCCTATTTCGCATCTACTCTATGACCAAGCCGGTGACCGCGGTCGCCGCGATGATGTTGTATGAGGAAGGTAAGTTCCATATGAACGACCCGGTCAGCAAATATTTACCAGCGTTCGCCGATCAGAAGGTATTGGTTAATGGCGAGCTAGTGACTCCTGACTCGCCAATGAGAATGCGCCAGCTATTCATGCACACGGCCGGCCTTAGTTATGGCTTTGGCAACGACAACGCAGTCGATATTGAGTATCAAAAGGCACAACTATTCCAAGCTAATGATCTTGATGACTTCATAGCAAAATTAGCAAAGCTACCACTGCGCTACCAGCCAGGTGAGCGTTATCACTACAGTGTAAGTATGGATATACTGGGTGCGGTGATCGAAAAACTGGCGGATATGCCACTGGATGACTTTTTTAGCCAACGCATTTTTCAACCGCTAAAGATGAACGATACATTCTTCGAACTTCCGGCAAACAAAAAACAACGACTTGCCAGTGACCAATACTGGGATGCGCAAACGAATACAATAGCGGTGATGCCAGCAGAGCGCTCACGGTCATACGACAATGTGGGTTTATTTATGGGCGGCGGCGGCTTGATATCGACGGCTTATGACTATTTTAGATTTTCACAGATGGTGCTAAACGGCGGCGAATTAGACGGCGCTCGATTACTTGGCCCTAAAACAGTGGCGTTTCTAGGCTCAAATCACATGACCGCGGGTGTTCGTGCAGTTGGCAAGCATGATCTTCATGCGGGACAAAGCATGGCCTTAGGCTATGGTGTCGTCACTGATCCAGCGCTGATGCCAGCAACATCATCCATGGGTGAATTATCTTGGGCTGGGCTAGCTGGCACAAAATTTTGGATCGACCCTCAAGAACAACTTATCGGCATCGGCTTAGTACAATTGTACAGCTCACCTTGGCCCTTGAGATTTGATTTAAAGGTTGGCGCGTATCAAGCCATCACTGAATTAAATAGTGAAACTAAATAGCGGAACTAGATTACGGAACTAGCTAACCAGAACGAAAATGTAAGGCTTGTTAGTTAGTATGGGAATATGAGCTTGGCGTGACGCAGCTAAGCTCATTGTCATTGGGTCTTGGCCCATAGCCACTAATTCGAGGTAAAATATGGACACTAAAAATACTCTCATCGCTATCGTGCTATCAGCTGTCATCAGCTCAATCTGTACGGCCACCATTTTGATAACAGGCAAAACTACGACAAGCAGTGGTTCGGTGCCCGCTCAGGCTAGCGATCTTGATGAGATAGAGGCTCAATTAGCGCAAATAAAATCCGCCTTAGCGCTCGAGACCCAAGCAAGAATTTCCTTGGCCCAACAGCTTAGCAACGGCGGCAATGGCACCGCAGTTGCTTCAGACTCTGTGTCACGAGCGCTATCGGTTGATACTGAGGCAAGTCCAACGCTCGAGAATGACCCTCAAACTCAAAGCTGGCAGCAGCGCGTAGATCAAAATCGAGCTGACCGCTTAGCAAGCCAACAAGTAGGCTTTCGGCAGCAGCAGCTGATAAATTCAGGTTTCGCTCGAGAAGAGGCGGACCGAATAGTTCAGATTGAGTCAGAAGAGTCGCTCAGACAGCTACAAGCGCAGTATGATCGTCGTCGAGAACTTGCTGCATCAAACGGCGATCAAGCATCGAATATCAACGCAATCCGCGCCGAACTCGGCGAGCAAAATTACCAACGCTACTTAGAAGCTAATGGTTGGCCGACTTCGGCGTCAATCGGATCGGTCATCGGCGGCTCGCCCGGAGCAAATGTCGGCCTCAGAGCGGGCGACAGAGTGATCTCGTATGCAGGGCAGCGCGTATTTAATTTAAACGAAATCAATGATTTGACGATTCAGGGACAAGTCGGCGAGAGTGTCTTGATAGAAGTTCTGCGAAACGGCGAAGCGGTGCAGCTAACAATTCCTCGCGGCCCAATTGGCATTATCTCTGGACGACAGTATCGACGCTAATCCACGGGTTCGACTAACGATTCCTTGCTTAGCCCTCTGAGCTTTTTTTGTTATTGATATCGAGTTTCCAGCCTTGAGGTTGGCTATCGCAACGAAAAAAATAAACTGTATTGGTCACGTATTCATTCACCGCTTCTACGCGCTTCTGTTTAAAACAGATGTCGCCATCTGACGAGTTCGAGCGCGCGTACATATCACCCAGCTTATCTCTATAGCTTTCAGTTCGACTACGGCGACGATAATTGCGTGCGCGATTGAAGGTACGCGCAAAACGCTCTACATCTCGAGGGTATAATTCGGCGTAGCGGGCAGCTTCACGTTTAGCAAAGAGTTTAATTGCAGCATAGTCGAATCGAATACTCTGTGTTTTCTCACCATCGCTACTCGAGCCTGAACGGGGCGCTTCCTGAGCTTGCTCACTCGAGGCGGCAGACGGCCTTAGCTCATCACTTACAATAGAACTTTGCCCTTTTTCAACACTAGTAGATCCGAGAGATGGGTCAGCCAAGCTATCGATATCAGCGGGCAATGGCAGTTGTTGATTCAGCGATTGGTCGAATATCTCTTGCTCGTCAGTTTGCGCCAAAAACACCGTGAGGCTTGAGGCACGGTCATAACCTTGCAGGCTTAGTTTAGGGATATCGGGCAACACCAGCGCCAAGACTAAATGCAGTATCAACGCCAAAATAACCGCACTAGTGAAATGGTCGGTACGAAAATTGTACGTCGGACTAAAAGTCGCCATCAGGCCTCAGCTTGATCGAATTTTAGTCGCTGGTAAGATATCAGCGGTTTGGCTATATCAGCTGACAGATAGTTGGTTTGCATTGCACAAGGTTATCAAATCGGGAGTAAGAGTGCTGCATAGATTTGAACATCACACTGTCAAGATCGCTATTGCAGCGTATTGCTCTTATTGAAAATGACTAAACACACTTAAGAATTACTTAATTTGGCATGATCTAGGTAAGCGTTCACGCAACTTTGAACATGTCTAAACCGGTCGCCACCTAGGTGAACCCCGCCATACCAACGAGTAACCACCACGATATGATTATATAAAGCTTCACGCTCAAGCATTCTAACAATGATCATACCGGCACCGCTCTCGCCATCGTCGCTCTTTGCTCGAATAAGGTTACCAGCACCTTCGCCTGTGCCCTCGCGATAGATAACAGCCCAAGTATTATGCGTTGCCTTGGCAAATTTCTTCTTCGACTTGAGGCTTTTTAAAAAACTCTTGGCTTGGGCGCTATTAGCCACCTTGCCTCCGCTAACCGCATACTTTGAGCCTCGGTCACGTACAACATTATCCAGTTGCAGCATGGCGTATCTACTTTGGCCGATTGGCCGTTAGCACATCGCCCAATCCGCCATAATTACTACCACCGAGTCTAGCCAATGGGTCGAGAGCCAAAGAGTCGAGCTGCAGGCGACCTTTAGGATGATCGACAATTAACGCATCATTTATCGTGATGCTTTGAATCTCGCCATAAATAACCGCCTGCGGTACGCGGCCTATCTCATCGATTCTGTATAGCTTACAAGCAATCGCAATGTCACAGCCGGTAATTCGTGGTAACGCAAAGCCGTCGATGTCAATCAGCTCAAGCTTTGCACTGTCGACCTCCGACTGTCCATGCGCTAAGGTCGCCGATGTGGTGTTCACCTGCTCAAGATGTCGCGTACTCGGTATGTGAACCACAAAATTGCTACGCTCGCGAATATTCACTCTGGTATCTTTTTCTTCGAACGCATCTTTTTTACCTACCGACAACATCAATAACGGTGGGTCGCTACAAATGCCCGTGAAGAACGAAAATGGCGCGACATTATAACTGCCATCACCATTGTCTGATAACACCCATGCGATCGGGCGAGGCACAATCGCTTGAACCATTGCGCCATAACATTGATTTGGGCTAAGTGTTTTAAAGTCTATGAACATGGTATTTGCTTGGCTAGTTACTCTTGGCTAAGTACTCTTAGCTAAGTACTTATGGTTGCTGAAACTGACAATGACAGTTAGGTATACGTTTGTTTGAAGTGTCGGCGACACAGGGATACATAGCGCTCATTACCGCCGATCTCAACTTGCGAACCTTCCCGCAGCGCCCTGCCGTCTTGATCCACTCTTACCACCATATTAGCTTTAGAGCCACAATGACAGATTGTTTTAAGCTCTTGCAGCACGTCAGCCCAAGCGAGTAATGCTTTACTGCCTGGGAATAGCTGTCCTTGAAAATCGGTTCGAATACCGTAGCACAACACCGGAATTTTTAGCTCGTCGCATACATCGGTCAATTGCCATACTTGAGCCTCGGTTAAAAATTGCGATTCATCAACCAACACACAATCGATCTTCTGTTCGGCATAGCGACGATTAACATGCGCTAATAGGTCATCATCCTGATTAAATAGGTCGGCTTCTTGCGATAAACCAATACGCGAGCTAATTTTAGCTGACCCAAAACGATCATCAAACGCCGCCGTAAGCAATAGCGTATGCATGCCACGCTCGCGATAATTAAAACTCGACTGCAATAGAGTAGTCGAT
>JAFMHC010000316.1 GCA_017854775.1 Gammaproteobacteria bacterium
GGGCGTAACAACACTGCTGCACCAAGGCCGAGCGATACAGTCAGGCCCGGCGCATATAGTTTATGCTCAGCCAGATAACATTCTCGCCGCCGAGCTATTTAGCGAACCGTCTTTGAATATGTTATTCGATTATCAATCGAATAATGATGAGCGATTTGCTATTCGCCCTGAACATATCACCTTAGCCGCAACTAAAGAGACCGACCTAGCCCTTGAGCTAACCGTTGATGTGGCTGAAATCAGCGGCTCAGAAACCTTTCTACACATGCGTAAACAGGCAATTAAACACGGGACTGATGACCAACCGCAAGAAATAGTCGCACGGCTACGCGGTATCCATCATTATCAAACCGGCGATACCGTCAGAGCGTATTTTCCTCAAGCCAAGCTATTTCGCTTCGACGCTGACGGCCATATTCTTGATCCAAAAAAATCCTCCGTTGAAGCCGTGCAAGGCAGGCATGTAAAGGGGGGCGCCAATGGCTGAGATAAAATTAGCGTCGTTGGCACACAGCTATCAAACGTCGCCATCAGCACCCGAAGATTACGCCATTAGACAAATGGATCATGTCTGGGAGCAGGGTGGGGCATACGCTTTACTTGGGCCTTCTGGGTGTGGCAAGAGCACCTTGTTGAACATTATTTCTGGCTTATTAATCCCGTCAAGCGGTCACGTGCTGTTTGACGGCAAAGAAGTAAATCATCTCAGCCCAGCCGAGCGAAATGTGGCGCAGGTGTTTCAATTCCCAGTGGTCTACGACACCATGACGGTGTATGACAATTTGGCCTTTCCGTTACGCAACTTAGGTAAAGATAAAGCCACCATTGATAAGCGCGTGCGCGAGATAGCCGCTGCCCTTGAGCTTGACTCTGACCTGCTGCGCAAAGCCAATAATTTAAGCGCGGACGACAAGCAAAAAGTGTCTATGGGCCGAGGGCTAGTGCGTGATGAGGTATCAGCGATATTGTTGGACGAACCGCTGACCGTGATCGACCCAAGTTTAAAATGGAAACTACGGCGACAACTCAAGCGGCTGCATCAACAATTTGATATCACTATGGTGTTGGTGACACACGATCAATTAGAAGCATCAACATTCGCCGATAAGATCGCCCTGATGTACCAAGGCCAAATCGTGCAAAACGGCACACCGCAAGAGTTGTTCGAACAGCCGGCACATACCTTTGTCGGTTATTTCATCGGTAGCCCGGGGATGAATTTTATCGAAGTATCACTGCACGATGGATGTGCTTGTTTCGCTGGACTGTCGGTGCCCGTTGAGCCCGCAACCTATGATCTCGCGGTAAACTTGGGCAGCAGCAACATGAAGCTGGGTATTCGCCCAGAATTTGTCCGCTTACATGAACAGTCGCAAGCGGGGGCACTTGATACCCTGGTGACTAATATTGAGGATCTTGGCTCCTATAAAATTGTCACGGTCGAGGTCGCTGGGCAGCCTATAAAAGCTCGTATAGAAGAAGACGACTGGGTGCCGACCGGTCGCGTCTACCTGTCTTTCCCATTGCCTTGGCTTAAGCTTTACGCTGACGAGTACTTGGTGAAGGCTGTTTAACCATGATTGTTAAAATTAAGAATCAAAAAGCCTTATGGCTGATATTACCGGTCTTTGTCTTGGTGGCGTTTTCGTCGCTGATTCCATTGATGACCATCGTTAACTATTCCATTCAAGATATTTTTGACGTTAATAATGCGTACTACGTTGGTACAGACTGGTTTCGTGAGGTGCTCGCAGATCCGCGATTGAGAGATTCATTAGTACGTCAGTTTGGATTCTCAGCCTCAGTGTTATTGATAGAGATCCCACTTGGAATTGGCGTCGCCTTGATGATGCCTAAGTCGGGGCGTTTAGCCTCTTTATGCTTGGTGGTGTTGGCCGTTCCACTGCTGATTCCTTGGAATGTGGTGGGCACTATCTGGCAGATTTACGGACGTGCCGACATTGGCTTAATGGGGTCGGCGCTCACCTCGATGGGCTTTGATTACAATTACGCATCTGACCCAGTTGACGCATGGCTAACGGTGTTGGTGATGGATGTGTGGCACTGGACCTCACTGGTCGCGCTGCTGTGTTTCTCTGGTTTACGTGCGATTCCGGCGGCGTATTATCAGGCCGCACAAATCGATCGAGCTTCAGGGTGGTCGGTGTTCCGGTATATTCAACTACCAAAGCTTAAAAATGTCTTAGTGATCGCGATTTTGCTACGTTTTATGGATAGCTTCATGATCTACGCCGAGCCATTTGTGTTGACCGGTGGCGGCCCAGGCAACTCGACTACGTTTCTAAGTCAAACCTTAACTAAAATGGCGATTGGGCAGTTTGATCTGGGTCCAGCGGCGGCTTTTTCTCTTATCTATTTCTTGATCATTTTAGCCGTGTCTTATGTCTTTTTTACCACCATTACGCAGATGGACAAGGAGCGCTAAATGAAAATGAAGAAAGGTTATACTTTAGGGCTCAGCCTGTATCTGGTTTTTCTACTGCTACCGGTCTACTGGCTGGTGGTTATGTCGTTTAAAACCAATGAGGAAATTCTGGGGCAACTGACCTTATGGCCACAAACCTTTTCATTTGATAACTATGTGACGATATTTACAGACCCAAGTTGGTACATGGGTTATATCAATTCAATGACATACGTAGCTATCAACGTGGTTATTACCCTGATCACTGCATTGCCCGCAGCGTACGCGTTCAGCCGATATAATTTTCTAGGCGATAAACACCTTTTTTTCTGGTTGTTGACCAATAAAATGTCGCCGCCGGCGATTGCGTTACTGCCATTTTTTCAACTTTATTCCTCGGTAGGGCTATTTGACACGCATATAGCCGTGGCGCTGGCTCACTGTCTTTTCAGTATTCCACTCGCGGTTTGGATTCTCGAAGGTTTTATGTCTGGCGTGCCACGCGAGATAGATGAAACGGCTTATATTGATGGATATAGTTTCCCTCGTTTCTTTATCACTATCTTCATGCCGATGATCCGCTCAGGGATAGGAGTAACGGCGTTTTTCACATTCATGTTTTCATGGGTCGAATTACTCATGGCACGCACACTGACGTCGGTGGACGCTAAGCCGATTGGTGCCATCATGACACGCACAGTTGGCGCCGCCGGAGTCGATTGGGGCCTGTTAGCCGCTGCAGGAGTGCTGACTATTATCCCTGGCTGTTTGGTTGTTTGGTTCGTGCGTAATCACATTGCTAGGGGCTTCGCCCTTGGTCGGCTCTAAAGGAGAACACTATGGGCTGGATGGCGTGGACACAAAACACCGCAATTTTCTTTTGCTGCATAGCGCTGATTCTAGTGGTGATGACGCTCTGGGAGCTAAAGTCCCCCTCGCTAGAACGTAAAGGTTTTTTACCGATGGAGACCACGCGCGGTGACCGCTTATTTATCGGGTTACTAAGTTCGGCGTATATTCATTTGGCCTTTCTGGCGACCACCCAACTATCGCTTTGGATAGCCTTGGCAATTTCGGTAGGTTGGTTACTGGCTCTGTTGCGATGGGGTTAATAAGGTACATTGAGTTTATGCAGAGGTCTCTTAAGATGAATTACAGCAGCATAGATATAAAATTAGTGAAGTAGGAAATATAAAGAGGAAGACATGGTTATAAACAGAAAAATATCGGGGCTGATTGCCGTTAGCTGCGCAATTGCAATTTCTTGCAGCAGTTTGCTTGCGCAGGCTGATCAATATGATGACGCGGCAAAAAAATGGGTGGCGAGTGAGTTTAAGCAATCTACTTTGACCCCAGAACAGCAGTTGCAGGAGATGGCTTGGTTCACCAAAGCGGCAGAGTCATTTCGCGGTATGTCGATTAATGTCGTTTCAGAAACGATCACGACGCATGAATATGAGTCGCAAGTGTTAGCGAAGGCTTTTACCGAAATTACCGGTATTAAGCTAACTCATGATCTAATTCAAGAAGGTGCTGTGGTCGAGAAGCTGCAAACCCAAATGCAATCGGATCGCAATATCTATGATGGCTGGGTCAACGATTCTGACTTAATCGGTACTCATATGCGTTACGGCAAGGTCATCGCTATTTCCGATATGATTAAAGGCGAGGCTAAAGACTATACTTTGCCGACGCTCGATTTGGGTGATTTTATCGGTCTCAGTTTTACTACCGGGCCCGATGGCAAGTTATACCAACTACCTGATCAGCAGTTTGCTAATCTATATTGGTTTCGTGCTGACTGGTTTGACCGCGCCGATTTGAAACAGAAATTTAAGGCTAAATACGGCTATGAATT
>JAFMHC010000069.1 GCA_017854775.1 Gammaproteobacteria bacterium
CCGTAGGGTAAGGCTTGAAGCGCACATCTACGTTGTTCCCGCTCTCACTAAGGACTACGGCCATTAGCCTCGAGCGGCGCCTACTAGTAGCTGTACGCTTCAAGACTTACAGAGACCGTTTATACTTAATCAGAGGCTCCTTAACTAAACTTGAGGTTTATCATACTCTTAAAAAATGACAACAAACGACAATTTATAATATTTCACTTATAACAAAAACACCTGTAAGTAGTGAAAAGTATTCTAAATATATTCGAGGCTGTTGTTTACAAATTGGCACTACGCCTATAACCTTTGCGCCTGATTTGGTGAACACTTATATGAGACCCGCTAAAGCGAGCACATACTAGTTAAAGAAAAGAAGTAAGCAATAAGAGACGCATCATGGCAGCAAATATCCGCGAAGAAGAAGTATTATCGGTTCATCACTGGAACGATACCCTATTTAGTTTCACTACTACACGTGATCCAGGCTTTCGTTTCGAAAACGGCCAATTCATAATGATTGGCATGCATATTGACGGCAAGCCGTTGATGCGAGCCTATAGCATCGCCAGCGCCAACTATGAAGAGCATATGGAATTCTTCAGCATTAAGGTGCAGGACGGACCACTTACCAAGCATTTGCAAAAGATACAACCTGGTGACAAATTACTTGTTAGCAAAAAGCCCACTGGCACGCTCTTAGTTGAAGCGCTAAAACCAGCGAAGCATTTATACTTACTTGCTACTGGCACAGGCTTAGCTCCGTTCATGAGCGTTATTAAAGACCCAGAAGTTTATGAACGTTTTGATAAGGTCATTCTCACTCACGGCGTACGTGAAGTATCTGAGCTTGCCTATCAAGACGTGATCAAAGAACTACCGGAAAATGAATTTTTCGGTGAGATGGTGCAAGGTAAATTACTTTATTACCCCACTGTTACGCGTGAAGATTTTCATACCCAAGGGCGCCTAACCGACGCGTTGACGTCCGGCAAAATGGCCGAATCTTTGGGCTTGCCGCCGATCAACGTTGAAGATGATCGTTTTATGTTATGTGGCAGTCCGTCGATGCTAAAAGACTTTTGCGTGATTTTAGATGATCTGGGTTTCAAAGAGACGATACGCGGTGAAATCGCAGAGTATGTAATAGAACGTGCTTTCGTCGAGAGTTAGATCAGGCTTTTTCCAACTATGAGAGACTAACTATCTGCGACTAACTGACAAGCTAGAGATTGCAAGTAGGTAAGATCTAGTCACTTAGTAGCACCAATAGGTAAACTGTGAAGATTACACTGGCGGTTGCAGTCGAATCGTCAGCTACGTTATCCTTTATTTGCCAAACACACCATTATCATTCGCCAAACACACAATTGCCGAGCTATGCCGTTTAGACGCACAGCGAAAATAAGAGAGTCCACAACCTTTTGAAACAATTATTCCTTTGAAATATGATCTTTTTAAAAAAACGATCTATCGCCCTATCGGTCAACAGGTTGGCACTGTAGCTATGCGTTCAGCATTGATAGTTGTAATTGCATTCATTTGTTGCGACGGATTATTTGCGCAAAACCGAGATTTGAGTATTCGAGCCGAACTCGTTTGGGTTGATTCGAAACCTGATCGTCACAGACTGATGTTAAGTCAGTTGACTGGAGATAAATGGTCTGACCCTTTAGCCGTTTACACTAGCGAAAACCACATTACCACGCCTACCCTAAGCACCGACTTAAGAGACAATAAACTGTTAATTTGGAGTGAACAAAACGACGGTAGCACGGTGTTGATGAGTGCTCGAAAAGCGTCGTCTAGTAATAAATGGCAGCATGCTGAAAAATTAAATGATTTCGAAGCAGAGAATTTGAGCCCTAGCACTGTTGTTGATAGCGACAATCGGCTGTGGGTTTTTTGGTCATCTAGCTACGAAGGCCTTGACGATATCTATTATAGCCGCACAGATGGCTCCAACTGGTCTAGCCCTAGTAAGGTTCATGCGAATAACGATGTGCCCGACATACAACCAATTGCAAGCCTCAACGAAGACTTAGACGTAGTTGTAGCCTGGAACACGTATGACCAACCGTCGGGACAATATATAATACGCCAACACGTATTTGAGATTGATAATTCGGCTAAAAGAAGGTATAAAAGCTCGTTGAGCAACACCCTACAAGAGTCCATCTCTGACGTAATAATACCGGGGTTTTTACCGCGTAATTCTGCCGTAGTGTTGCATTTCCCTAACAATAATATTGAGCAATCAATACGATTGGATTTAAATAGATAATTTTTATGCGTACAAAAATATCGTTTCTTCAGCACAACATTAAAAGACTCACCGGGTTCATTATTACCCTAGTGCTGGTTTTCATTGGCGCTGCTCAAGCGGCAGAAGAGCCATATGCTGCGGTTGTTGTGCTATTTGGCGATAGCACTACAACCGGATTTAACTCAGAGTTTCGAAACTCAAGATTTGGTAGTGGGACGACCACACTTGGATGCCCTACTGTCTATCTAAACAATATCCTACAGCATCAAGACCCACGCACTGATCAGCAAATTTGCTCGACTGAGGCGCATGACTCACCTATTCTCGACCAAAACAAAAGGGCTCACAACGCGATTGTGGCTAATTGGGGCTTCGGCGGCAGCGACACCACAAACGGTCAAAGCCGGATCTCAAGCAACCTAAGCGAGACCAAGAACGCATTCGATGCAGATAACTATTTCGTTCTAATTCTGTATGGTACCAATGACCGTGCTTTCGGTGTCAGCACAGAGACCACTAATTTTAATATTCGGCAGATGATTATCAAAGCCCGCGCGCTTAGTTATCAGCCAATTGTGGGCACGATTTTGCCTAGGGACGATCTGAATGTTCAACCATATAACTCTCAGATTATAAGTGCCGCAAATCAAGAGGGCGTATTCGTAGTCGACCACTCCAGTAGATTTATTAGCCAGCCAGGTGGTTGGCAAACACTAATCGACCAAGAAATTGATCCGGACACCGGCGAGCTGGTTAGATTACACCCCAATGATCATGGCTACCTGGTGATTGCCGAAACATGGTTTGATCAGCGCTTAAAGGATCTAATTCCCGGAATAATGGATATTAATATCGCGCCTATAATAAGTATTCTACTTGGCGAATAAGTTTGTCTGGCCGAGTGGAGGCGGTAATAGCTCTGCTTTACTTGAAAACCCAGTACTTCGCCAGCAAAAAATTAATAAAGAGACCGACAGCCGCGCCAAACGATAGCGCCACTACAGGCAAGTGATTAAGGGACGGGAAAGTACTAAGAAATCCCCAATATAGGAATAGGTTGACCGCCAAACTGAAGCTCGTGGCAAAAAGGTGATTCACGATTGACCGTGCTACTCTCACTTTCTTGGGCTGGGTAAAAGTGAATCTTCTGTTTACCAACCAACTAAAAATAATCGACGTCGAGGCCGACGGTATTCTCGCGGTGTATGGATTCCAGTCTGCGAAAGTCACCAAGGCTTGTAGAATAATTGCGTCAATTGAGAAGGCTAAGAGACCAACCAAAAAGAATTTTAGAAATTGCTGCGTGGCGGCGTGACTAAGCAAGCCTTTGAATGAGCCAGCCATTAGCTCTTAGTTCGATCTCCAACTACAGGTCGGTACTGTAAATACTGGAGCTGAAGGAATTCGCCGCGCCCACGACTAACGCTGTCGAGAATTAGCCCAGTAATAAATAATAGAATCGCGGTAATCATTATCCCCGTACTCAATAACACCGTGGGGATTCGTGGCACTAGCCCAGTTTCGATGAACTGCACGATAACTGGCAGGGCAAAAATCACTGACAGAACCGCCAACGACGCTGATACCAAGCCAAAGAAAGGCAACGGCTTATGCTCTTTGAAGAGAAAAAGAATGAAAAATAAAATTCTGAAGCCATCCTTATAAGTAGAAAGCTTGCTACTCGAGCCCTCGCCTCTCTCAAAGTAGGGTGTTTTAACTTCGTCACAGGGCAATTTGAGCCTGAGTGCGTGAATTGTTAGTTCTGTTTCGATTTCAAAACCGGATGAAAAAGCGGGAAAGGTTTTTACAAACCGTCTTGAGAACGCTCTATAGCCTGAGAGCATATCGGTAAACCCTGTGCCAAATATAAATCGCACAATGCCAGTCAGAACACGGTTGCCAAGAACGTGTCCGCGTCGATAGGCAAGCTCAGTTTGTTTTGGTTGACGTATGCCAACTACCATGTCGTTGTCACCGTCCACAAGCTTGCTCACCAGTTCGCTTGCATAACTCGCATCATAGGTACCGTCACCATCGGCCATTAGATATACATCGGCGTCTATATCGGCGAACATACGACGAACGACATTGCCTTTACCTCGCTGCTTTACTTGCTTTACCACCGCTCCGGCACGCTTAGCTTCCTCGGCCGTGTTGTCGTCGGAGTTGTTGTCGAACACATATACGTCAGCATTCGGCAAGTTAAGGCGAAACGCCGCGACCACATCATAAATCGCGCTGCCCTCGTTATAGCATGGGAGAATTACCGCAGTTTTCATACTTGAGGCTCGCTAATTGTATCTTTCGCTGGAACATCTTGATCTTCAATATAAAAGATATCCCTTTCTACGCGCTGAATCTTGTATTGATCAGCTCGGGGGCGCACCACTCTCAGAAAACTATGGGTAAACGGAAAGAAATGAAAATGAGGGTTAAATGTATAGACATGCTCTCGCTCCAATGGAACTACAATAATCAAACGGCGCGCGGCGATTCGCCTAAGCTCTGCAATGGCTTTACCTATATCGAGTATGTGCTCAAGCACGTGCGTGCAGATGACCGTATCGAAAGCATTGTCGGCAAACGGCAGAGACTCAACAGGTGCCTCCACAAACTTAATCTTATTTGAATCAGCAGCACTTTCTTCGAGAACGAAGTCGACGCCCGTTAACTCAGTAACATCAGCGCGTTTTCCTTGTATCACATTAAGTAAATGGCCTGTACCACACCCTATGTCACACACTTTACCTGGGATTATGTGCTCACAAATTAAATCAACACATTGCTCCGAGTTATCAGTAGATTCTTGGAGCCTCGGCATTCTTTGGTAAATGTCGCGGTACTCTTCGTCAGTTAAGAATGCTGCATTTTTTCTAAACTGAGCAAGATCCTCAATAAAACTGCCCCATTTTAATTTGTATAGAAACACCATGAAGCGCGAATCATGCACGATCGGCGGCAATAATTCTTCTAACACAAAACGTATTTTGTTTATTGTTTCTCGTTTCATTTGCAGCGGATAGGCGTCATTAAGTTAGTTTTTAATTTTAACAGAAACAGGCTGCGCTCGGAACGAAATACTCGGTCAAAATAATCGCGTTAGCTCTATTGCTTTAGCATTCTGTCAGCAATTAGCATTTAGTAACGCATGGTTGTATCTCGATGTATGGTGTATACGCTAGTGCAGACCGTATTAGCATCGGGCTTTGCGACAAACCATGGAGGCTCCATGACTATTTGGGGAATAGACTCTGATTCTGCTGGTATATCAGCGCCTATCAGTGCGCTTACACGAGGCGTTCGGTACTGCTCCAACACCAAATCTAATTGGTTCCTTAATATCACTCGCTGTTTCGCACGAACACACTGGTGTTGACCCAATTCTCTAGAAAACTCATGGTAGTCGTTAGAGATCTTAAAGATGCTGAGTGTGCGGTATTCACTATACCGGTGAATTCCAGGTGCCACATAAAACGGTATGGTTGCAAGGAAACCTACCTTTACTAACCATGATGAGCCTTTTGATTGCTGTGCCAAGAAGCTCACAATAAGTAAGTAGACCATAGGCATCAATGTAGTCGCATAACGCGGCACAAGCGGTTGCCCTAATCGTATTGGGTCGATCTGAATTATAAAAAAGGTGTTGCATATCAAGAAGCTCAAGGTAAAAAGCGACAACACTCTTATCAACCGTTTGCTTTTCTCCTCTTGAGTTGACAGAACCTCCTGACGATTACCTACTTGTGACAGCAAAGCGAAGATATACCCTAAAAATATTGCGATCGGTGTCACCCCAGAGGTATACACCCAGCGCATCGTAATTCCGCTGTCAAAGAACCGTGTTTGTTGAGCAACGTAGCGCGCTTCCTCGGTCATCAGCTGAACGTGCTGGCCGCCGTTCATCACCGCGTGAATTCTACCTAACCAACTAATATCCGGATTCATCGCCTTGAACATTACGGTCTCGCCAACATAAGCGAGCGCGAGAGCGGAACAAATAAATATTATCGGTCGGATACCACCGACCGTATAAATAAGCCATAGAGCACCCGGAAAATACGCTAAGTGCGTTTCTTTGGTGCCATACAACCAAAACACTGTGCCGGCAATTAAAATGTGCAGAGCAAGGGTAATCTGCTCTTTTCGTTTAACCTCAACACACAATGCGACGAGTATCGCCAATGGTAATAGTGCTGAACCGCTGGGTAACAATTGAAATGTAGCGCGAAACAATAAGGCATCAAAAAACCACAGCGCGATGAAGGCAAGAGCGGCAAACCACCCGACGTCACGCCACGCGAGGTAAGTAAAAATTAGAATAGCGAGTGTGCTGGGAATGACCGTACTGAAATAGTAGATCACAATTTCATCGGAAAAAAGCTTAATCAATACCGCAGCAAAACCCCAATTCCCCCAACGCAGTTGGTGGTGACTATCAACTAAAAAACTTGAGAAATCGCCGTGACCAAAGCTTCGAGCAGAACTCCATAAATAAATGTTATCCCAAATATATTCTGGAGCAGGGGCGAGGTAGCTAATGCGAAAATATTGCAAACCAACAACAATAATCACCAATACGATGATACCAAATACCATACTTGGATTAAAACTAATTTTATTCATTGAATTGGCAACGCGCGTGCGCCTCGATTAATATTTTATATCTTGCTGATGCCCTACCCAAACCAGCAGCAACTCAGACTTAGCCGAGACTAGAAACAAAAAGGGTTGCCGACTAATAAAAGCTAGCAACCCTCTCAATACTAAATTTACTTGATAAACTAGTCGTCTGAATTATCGAAAAGCAAGTCAATGACAGGTGATATCGACGGAGTCGATTCCTCTGCAGGCGTGTCCCCCGCACCGATTGCATCAAACCCAACTGGGCCTACACCGAACTGATGCAAGGCTATAGTTGTCCTTTCACGACAGTTATTATCGCGAGGAGTGATTCCATTGCGGGTAATACACGAATTAAAATATCCGTAAATTTCTCCGTTTTTTGGCAAGAAAGCGTTCAACGGCGGAAATTTCAAATGGCCTTGACCTCGCATTGCTACAGTTGATTTTGTGGTTTGGCCAATCCTCAAGAATTCCCATGTGCCGGCGTACCAGATTCCATCTACTTTAACCACAAGCCACGCAACTGCATTACAGCAAAAAAGGATCCCAGGCCCAGGAGGCCAAGCATTACGAGCGCTGTTATCCAAAATCACATTGGTCCCACCAAATGGATTGGCACCGGCGATAGTAACTGAGAGCGTGCCCGTAACGGCCATGCCACGCACGAAATTGGTTAACCCGGGGTTTTGACCTTCTTCAATAAAAACAACGTCATCTAAATCATTAGGGAATCCAGCGTAAGAAGGGGCGCTGACCAGAGCCAGAAGTAGAAGTATAATCTTCGAATTTCTAAAAAACATATATTCTCGGGAGTTCGTTAATTGGATTGTTAACTTACGGAATCTAAAGCAAGTCATCGGTGAAGTCCACCAGTTTAAAGAAAGTATAATGAAGATCAAAGTCGAGTGAGGCTATGGCGACAACATGGCGCACTTAGCTAAGGTAAATTCAATTACTGGCCACCTCGCGCCTGCTCCTAGCGTGTCACGAGTTAGTTACATTCCAGTTAAATTGAAGCTCCATTTTTCACCTCAGGGTTGATACCTTCATGCCGAGTAAAGTTCTACTAATGCGATCGGCCGCAATCTCGCTCACTAACCAGCTTAATGGGCTTTATGAAGCGTCCAAACCCACCGTCTCAATCATAGACGTTAACTTTTTCTTCAGACTAATTTCTCTACGACTTAACTCAATTCGACGTTGCTCAATTTGAATTCGACGCTCTTCAATCAGCATTTTTTCCTCAAGTAGCTCGCTCTTTATATCTTCAGGCCGTCTTTTGGCTTTAGGTGCTGCCGACTTTTCAGCGACCGAATCATCACTAAAGTCATTATAACCTGATGCGATCATATCTCGGAACTCAGTCGCGCTATAGCCGCATAGCTTTCGAGCCGCCACTATCTTGTTTTCTGCGCAGAGTTCGGGCAAATCAATGGAGCACCAGGGCCCCTTACTCGATACAACTCGGCGGAGAGATCTCGGACTCTTAACGATTCTACATTTCACATCTACCTGGTGAACTCGAATATTGTCGCCAACAAATACGCGTTCCAGCGATATATCTTTAACCCATGCAAACGCTGGCATGGTGGTAAATGCTAACAGCAAAACCGAGCTGATGACCCTAAGAGACAGATTGGTAGTATTTTTTTTCATCGAAAATTGACGGATTTAATAATGAACCCCTTAATATTAGCAAAATTCAACAATAATGTAATTGAATTACATAAAAATTTGATTTTTGAAATTAAATTAGCTTTCGTTCAGGCTATTTTGCAAAGAAAAGCCCGCACCAAGACTGGCTTGATACGGGCTAAATACTAATACCTGCACTTTAAATTGTTAGTATTGCCTTAAACCTTTTGGCTATTACCTTCAATTGTGCTGACAGTTTGACGCTTATAAAAAGGCAAAGTGCTCTGCGTCGATCTCCATGATGCTCTCCATGCCGTTTTTAATAGCGGCCTCATGCGCCATAGTACGTGGCATGATTCGCTGAAAATAGAAATCAGCTGTAGATATCTTGGTCTTATAAAACTCTGGTTCAGATGCACCGTTGCTTAAAGCCTTCTCTGCAGCAACCGCTGCTTCGGCCCAGAAGTAGGCAACTGTTACGTAGCCGGCAAACATTAAGTAGTCAACTGCAGCGGCGTTCACTTCATCGGTATCGCGCATGGCTGAAAACCCCACTGAACGAGTCAATGATTCCCAGCTGCTAACATAACCTTTAAGTTGCTTAGCAAACTTATTGCGCTTGTTTTCTTTGATAAACTTCTCAACCTTCGCCATCATAGGCTTGAGCACTTTACCGCGTGTGCCCAAGATTTTCCGACCAAGCAAATCAAGACCTTGGATTCCAGTGGTTCCTTCATAGAGCTGTGAGATACGAGCGTCTCGAACTTCTTGCTCCATGCCCCACTCAGCGATAAAACCATGACCACCTAGCACTTGGATACCATAGTTAGTGGTCTCCATCGAGGTCTCAGACAAGAAACCCTTGGCAATTGGCGTTAGCACAGCAAGCATTGCTTCCGCTTCTTCGTGCTCCTCTTTGGAGAAATCTGGTGATTGCTCAATATCGACCATTTGCCCACAAAACATGTTCAACATACGCCCGCCTTCGGCAAACGCTTTTTGCGTTAGCAACATGCGACGTACATCTGGGTGGCAGATGATTGGATCAGCCGGTTTTTCTGGTGTGACACGCGGCTTAACGCGGAACTGAACTCGATCTTTAGCGTAAGCAAGTGCTTTTTGAAATGACACTTCCGAGTGAGCCTGACCATGCATTGCTACACCCAAGCGTGACTCATTAATAAAGGTGAACATTGCCCGCATTCCTTTATGCGGCTCACTGATCAAGTAACCTTTCGCCGCATCAAAGTTAATTACGCAGGTCGAGTTACCATGGATTCCCATTTTCTCCTCAATTGAGCCACACGAAACGGTATTACGATCGCCTAGAGAGCCATCTTCGTTAACGTTAAACTTTGGCACGACAAATAGAGAAATTCCTTTAATACCTTTAGGCGCATCTGGAAGGCGAGCCAAAACAATGTGAACAATATTGTCAGCCAGATCGTGCTCTCCAGAAGAAATAAAGATTTTGCTGCCAGAAAGTTTGTATGCCCCCTCTTCGCTCGAGTCTTGATCAACTTCAGCGTAGGTTTTTAGTAAGCCGAGATCGGACCCACAGTGCGGTTCAGTTAAGCACATTGTGCCCGTCCAGTTGCCTGCGACCATTGGTGGCATGAAGCGTGCTTTCAAATCATCGCGAGCATGTGTGTAGATCGTCTTTACTGCGCCCTGGCTCAAGCCCGGATACATGCTCCATGAGTGGTTCGATGCGATCATCATCTCCATCATCACCAGGCCTACTGATTCAGGCATGCCTTGGCCGCCAAACTCCTCAGGGCCACACAAAGCGGGCCAGCCGTTTTCAACAAAACTGTTATAGGCTTCTTTAAAACCTTTAGGTGTAGTCACTTCACCATTATTAAAATGACAGCCTTCTCTGTCACCACTAGCATTGATAGGCTCAAGTTCATTTTCACAGAACTTAGCCGCTTCTTGATAAATTGCTTCCAGCAACTCTGGCTCAGCTTGCTTACCTTTAGTAAACTTTGCGTAGTGGCTAGGCATGTCCAGTACTTCATCGGACACAAATTTCATATCTTTTAATGGGACTTTATAATTCATAGTAAATACTCTTTAAAATTTCAAAAATTTGATCAATAGTTAATCAGTGCGCTCTATTAGCTCGCTTATGAATCTACCAACAGTTTTCTCACCAATTCGTTTATCGACTGGCTGTAGTTATTTATTTGTTTCTCTTGCTGCTCGACCGAGATACTGGCTTTCCATGGGCTTAAGGTCTTCCACGGCTTCAAATACCAATCTTCTAATAGAACAACGATGGTATTGGCGACCATTCTTGCATCGCTAGTATGAAATTCGCCGGCGTCTACGCCTCTTTGTATATGTGCCTCAAAACTTTTAATGCCGTCTAGCTCGATTTGCTTTGATTCACGTTGCTGCTCCTGGGGTAAACAACGAGTTTCAAAATACAAAAAGAAATACCATGGCTGCAACACCGTACTGGCGTACAAATGAAATCGAATACTTTGCTCAATTTTTGACCACAACGAATCAGATTGCATCGCATGTTGGCTGGTCAATTCGCTTGAAAGGCGCACAATGTCAGCAATCATTAACGCGATATCTTCTTTCTTGGAGATACAAGAATAAATCGACCCCATACTCATACCCGCTTGACGAGATAAATCTCGCAGCGACATTCGATCGAAACCCGAGGTTGCAGATACAGCAAAAGTTGCAGCAAGAATTTTTTCTAGGTTAGCCACCGCGAAACGCGCTTTTTGTGTTTGCACAATATCGCTATTTCTTTCAAACACGATTGAGTACAGAGACTCACCTTGCAAAGGAAAGGTTTCAATAAACGACGCCAACGAAGTCAGATCAGTGGGCCCAGCATTTAAGCTAGATGCAGATTGAATAATCTTAAGTGTCGACGTCATATAGATACACTATCATAAAAATAGAGCGAGCGTTCGATTTATTGACTAAACATCGAATAATCTGACCTTAAGATAAAATATAAGCCTCTTAAAATGCGTCGACTCAGTTGAGATAAGTTTCGTTTTAGGCGTTTTTACTGTGTGACTGGGCTCGGGTTTGCCGGACGATTTAGTAGAAAAAAGGAGAAATGCAGAGGTCTCAATAGACTAAAAAGATCTTGACCCTTCATCCATATGTCAAGTGTTAGACTATGCGTTCAAAAATTGGCTCGCTAATTGGCATCAAACCAATTAACAACACACAAATCTAATCGAAATGAAAAACTTACTGATTATAGTAACGATAATAGCCCTGCTTGCGGCTGGCCTCACTTGGTTTATCAGTGACCGCGATCGAGGGCTTTGGGCCGTCACTACCGCACTTAAAGTTACCAACCCAATTAATAGTGTCGAAGACTTAGCTTACGGTCGCGAAGAGTGGCAAAAACTCGATGTGTATCCGCAAGCCGAAAGTGCACCAGTGATCATTTTTATACATGGCGGTAGTTGGCGACATGGCCGCAAAGATCAATATCTTTTTGCCGCCGATGCATTCTATCGTCAAGGTTACACAGTAGTTCTTCCCGACTATATAAAGTATCCGGATCAGCGAGCAAAGTATCCGTCGTTTGCAGTCGATGGCGCCAAAGCGGTCGCTTGGGTTAAACAGAATATTAGCCAATATAAGGGTGACCCCGATCAGGTGTTCCTTGTAGGCCACTCGGCGGGCGCGCACACCACTATGATGTTAGCCACCGACAAACAATTTCTAAACGCCGAAGGCCTAGCCCCCTCTGATCTCAAAGGAGTTATCGGTATCGCTGGGCCATATAGCTTTATTCCAGACTGGAAAGTAACTCAGGCGGTATTTGGTCCGCCGGCCAACTATCCGCTAATGGACGCATTGAATTACGTTGATGGCGATGAGCCGTCAACACTATTACTGCACAGCAAAGCCGATGTGCAGGTTGGCCAATACAATCAAGAAAAAATGCAGGCTGCTCTTGAGAGTAAAGGAGTCGATAGCGAGGCGGTGCTTTACAATACTCCGGGGCATATAGATATGGTCACACACCTACATCCATGGTTTAGCAAAGAAGATAATTTGATGGGCGATATCCACCGCTTTATTCAAAAGCGGCTTTAATATCAAGCCGTGATTTCTAATCGATAACACAACTATTGAAAGCACCCGCCCATGAACACGATAGTCACTAAACTATTAGCATTACTGGCAGTATCAAGCTTACTCAGCGCATGCAGTAGCACAGGTCTAGTTGTTCTCAACGGAGTCGTCAAACCCGAGCACCCGCAAAGCATCAGCAAAAACCTCGCTTATGGCGAGCAAGCATGGCAGCACTTAGACGTTTACCCAAGCAAACAAGAGACGAGCCCGGTGGTGATGTTCATCTATGGCGGCGGATGGGATTCTGGTAGCAAGAGCCAATATTTCTTTGCCGCTAATGCGTTTGTGGAGCGCGGTTATACCGTTGTCGTTCCAGACTATGTAAAATATCCAGACGGTAAGTTCCCAACCTTTGTCGAAGATGGCGCTAAAGCGTTTGAATGGACCAAGAAAAATATTGCTAACTTTAACGGTGACCCAGATAATATTTTTATCGTCGGCCACTCAGCCGGCGCTCATACAGGCGCCCTGTTATCGACGGATGCGCGGTATTTAGCTGACGTTGGATTTAAGAAAAGCGACATCCGAGGCTTCGCCGGCATGGCCGGCCCCTATGGCTTCACTCCTAAAGAAAAGAAATACGCTGCAATCTTTGCGCCCGAAAGTAATTACCCAAAAATGAAAGCGATGAATTTTGTCGATGGCACAGAGCCACCAATGCTGCTAATGCATGGAATGAAAGACAAAATAGTCGATATTCTCAACAAAGACGCGCTACTAGATAAGCTCGACCAAGCAAAGGTAGCCAACCAGAACATTGAATATGAGGGCGTTTCTCACGTTGGGTTATTGCTCAAGCTACATCCTTGGTTCGATAAAAAGCACCAGGCCGCGGATGACATCGATGCTTTCTTTACGCCATTGATCATTGACGATAGACGTTCATGACCCTCCGGCGTGGCGATTAACTTAACCAACAGCATTATCTAGTCGTAGCTCAAAGCAGTAGCTTTACCTGAAAACACTCGGTAGATAAAAATTGTGTACATAATGATGCATGGCAGCGCGATGCACATTCCGTAAAAGGTAAACATCAGAGCGCTGGTATGGGCAGCTGATTCCCAGATGGTCATTTGACCGATGATGATGTCTGGGAAGATGCTATACGCTAACCCCAATGCGGCCATCAGGCAAACGATCACTGGACAGATAAATAAGAACCATGGGTTAAGAGTTCTTAGGCTATCGACATCACGACGCAACAATACTGTCAGTAATACTAGGGCGATGATACTGACAATCGGAATTGGCATTAAGCCAATGAAGTTCGGCAATTGAAACCAGCGCTCGGCAATAACGCTACTCACCATCGGTGTTGCGATTGAGACAAAAAACAAGCCTATGGCCATGGGTAAAACAGATGCACGAGCCCAGCCTACGGCCTTGGCAAACAAGTCGCCCTCAGTCTTGATCAACAACCACGTTGCACCCAATACGCAATACAGCGCAGGCAAGCAAAAGGCGATCAAGATCGAAAACACAGTGTTAGTCAGCGAGCCAGTAAGGCCGGTAATATAAGAACCTAGCATCCAACCCTGTGCCATAGATGCGACCAATGAGCCAATAAAGAAAATCCTATTCCACATAGCTTTTTTATCGTCGCCGGCCTTAACCCTAAAATCGAATGCCACTCCGCGCAAGATCAAGCCGAGCAACATGATGGTGGCAGGCAGATAAAGCTTAGTGAGGATAATTCCATGAGCCGTTGGAAAGGCGATTAATAACACGCCGATCCCCATCACTATCCAAGTTTCATTGGCGTCCCAGAATGGGCCGATTGAGGCAATCATGACGTCTTTTTCGTCATCGCTAGCTAACGGCAATAGTAGCCCTACGCCGAGGTCATAACCGTCCAAGATCACGTAAAGCAAAAGCGAAAAGCCCATCACGGTAACGAAAATTAGCGGCAGTGCGGTTTCCATATTGTTTTCCTATTTAATGGGCCTAAAGATTAATGAGACCATAAGGTTAATCAGCCAAAAGGCATTAGGGGGAGCATTAGTCGGGTGGTGGACCACTTACCGAAATTGGGCGGTATGCGCGATCTTCAGGGTGTTTGCCAGGTAGATTATAATTGTGCATATGCAATAGCGACCGAGCTGGCTTACTAGACATGTAAAATATTGCGCTAATATAACTGACTAACAAAAAGGCATACATCGCGACATAAGCACTTAGCGTGGTCAACAATATCCCCGGAGTATGATCAGCAACAACCTCGGCGGTTGTCACTAAGCCAGTTACCATCCAAGGTTGACGGCCAATTTCGGTAACGTACCAACCCGCTAACACAGCAACCCAGCCAGAGAAGGTCATTGCGAAGAGAACTCTCTGGCTAAGTTTGTTTATCGAGCCCTTACGCCAGAACTGCCAGCAGCAGGCCCATGAAACTAGCAACATCAACATACCAACGGCGACCATAATTCTAAATGCCCAAAACACCGGAGCCACGGGTGGGTGCTTACCCTCAAAGTCATTGAGGCCTTTAATCTCGCCATCCCAATCGTGGGTCAAAATAAAGCTTCCCAGCTTAGGTATCTTTATCGCAGCATGGGTTGTTCTGGCATCTTCGTCAGGAAAACCAAACAAGGTAAGCGGAGCGCCTTTCTGGGTTTCCCAAATACCTTCCATTGCCGCTACCTTCGCGGGCTGATGTTTCAACGTATTTAAACCATGTAAATCGCCTAATAGCACCTGGGTTGGAGTCAGAATAGCGGCAGCGATTATGGCCACTTTAAGCACTTTCATGGTGGCTGGGCCATCAACCCCTTTAAGCACCCTCCAGGCGCTTACGCCGGCGACTAAGAAGGACGCGGTGATTAGGCTTGCTACCATCATGTGAGCAAAACGATACGGAAACGAGGGGTTAAATATCACTGCAGACCAGCTCTCGGCGATCATCACGCCATTCTCATAGGTAAACCCGGTTGGGGTTTGCATCCATGAGTTAAGACTTAAAATCCAAAACGCTGACAGCGTCGTTCCAAGCGTAACGATAGCAGTGGCGATTAGGTGTAGACGGTTTGACACGCGCTGCCGTCCAAATAACATGATCCCTAGAAATGAAGCTTCTAAGAAAAATGCAGTCAGAACCTCGTAACCCAGTAATGGGCCCGCGATATTGCCGACCTTTTCCATAAAGCCTGGCCAATTGGTACCAAACTGAAAACTCATGACAATGCCAGTAACGACACCGAGTGCGAAGGTTAGAGCGAATACTTTGACCCAGAACGCGTAGATGAATTCCCAATGCGGGTCTTTGGTTTGGGTATAGCGAATGCGAAAGAAGAGTAAGAAATAGCCGAGCCCGATAGTAATCGTCGGAAACAATATATGGAAACTGATATTCAGAGCGAATTGAATACGTGACAGGATAAATGGATCAAACTCCATGACGACACCTCGCTATTTCATTTGTGGCGATTATAGACTAAAGCAAGCCTGTTATTGATGAAGAAGACTCATGCCCGCAATAGGCTATCGTTATTTCACAAACTTGTCATATCCTCAAATTGAGCTTTCGAAGAGGAAATAAAACCAATAGCCATGAGCGAACGAAAAAAAGCCATTAGCGAACGAAAAAAGCCCCGTTCGAAATTCGAACGAGGCTCTAACACAAAACTTTTTGATACCCTTGTAACTAAATGAGTTACAAGGTTAAAAACTAGGCTGTGAGATAAATCGCTATCTCAACAACCTAACTGATTACACAGACAACTCAACTTGGTCCGCCGCGTTTTGATAGCTTGGCAGTTCGTTGAAATTTAGGTACTTATAAATGTCAGCGGCAACCAAATCTAAGTTTTTAGAAATATCTAAATACTCAGCAACGGTTGGTAGCTTACCCTTAACAGCAGCAACAGCCGCCAATTCCGCTGAAGCCAGATACACATTGGCGCCATCACCTAAACGGTTAGGAAAGTTACGGGTTGAAGTAGACACCACAGTACAGCCTGGTGCCACCCGCGCTTGGTTACCCATACACAATGAACAACCAGGAATCTCAGTACGTGCGCCCGCTTTTGCGAAGGAGGCGTAATGACCCTCTGCGATTAATTGCGCTTCATCCATCTTAGTTGGTGGCACAATCCAAGTTCGGGTTGGAACCAGCGTACCCATCTCATTAAACAACTTAGCCGCTGCGCGAAAGTGACCGATGTTAGTCATACACGAGCCAATAAAGACTTCATCAACCTCGACATCGCCTTGACTCAAAACATCAGACAAGGTTTTCGCATCGTCTGGGTCATTTGGGCAACATAGAACAGGCTCTTTAATATCGTTCAAGTCAATTTCGATAACTTCAGTGTACTCAGCATCGGCATCGGCCTCTAATAAGTCTGGAGTTTCTAGCCATTTTTGCATTTCAACAATACGACGAGAGATCGTACGCACGTCTCCGTAGCCTTCAGAAATCATCCACTTCATCATGGTGATGTTTGACGTGATGTACTCAATGATTGGCTCTTTATTGAGCTTAATAGTACAGCCGCCAGCCGAACGTTCAGCGGACGCATCAGCAAGCTCAAAGGCTTGCTCTACTTTCAAGTCGGGTAGACCTTCAATTTCTAGAACTCGGCCAGAGAAAATATTTTTCTTACCTTCTTTGGCAACCGTTAGCAGGCCTAGCTCGATGGCTTTCAATGGAATCGCATGCACTAAGTCACGTAAAGTGATTCCTGGCTGCATTTTACCTTTAAAACGAACCAACACTGATTCGGGCATATCAAGCGGCATAACTCCGGTCGCTGCAGCAAACGCGACAAGACCCGAGCCCGCTGGAAATGAAATTCCGATTGGAAACCGAGTATGTGAGTCACCACCGGTACCAACCGTGTCAGGCAACAACATACGGTTCAACCAAGAGTGAATGATGCCGTCGGCTGGCTTCAGTGACACGCCGCCTCGGTTACGGATAAAATCAGGCAAGTTAGCGTGAGTTTCCACATCAACCGGCTTAGGATAAGCCGCCGTGTGACAAAACGATTGCATCACCAAATCGGCTGAGAAACCCAAGCAAGCTAGGTCTTTTAACTCGTCACGAGTCATCGGGCCAGTGGTATCTTGCGAGCCTACAGTGGTCATTCTTGGTTCACAGTATTGGCCTGGGCGTACGCCTTCTAGACCACAGGCTTTACCAACCATTTTTTGCGCCAAGGTGTAACCCTTGCTGCTTTCCACTACAGGTTCTGGCAAGCGGAACAAATCAGACGCAGGTAAATCTAACGACTCGCGAGCGCGAGCCGTAAGGCCACGGCCAATGATTAGCGGAATACGGCCGCCAGCTCGAACTTCGTCGAGCAGCACTTGAGTTTTCAATTTAAAGGTTGAGATAACCTCGTCGGTTCCGTGGCGCTTAACCACACCCTCGTATGGAAACACATCGATCACATCACCCATTTCCATTTTTGTAACGTCCATTTCGATTGGCAATGCGCCAGAATCTTCCATAGTGTTATAAAAAATCGGAGCAATTTTATCGCCAAAACAATAGCCGCCATCGCGCTTATTAGGAATATGAGGGATATCGTCGCCCATTGTCCACAGCACTGAGTTAGTAGCTGATTTACGCGAGGAGCCGGTACCTACGACGTCGCCGACATAGGCAACTGGAAAACCTTTTTCTTTTAGCTCTTCAATTTTGCCTAATGGATCACCATTGACATCGAAACCATCACGCGGCATTTTCAACATAGCCAATGCGTGCAACGGGATGTCTGGGCGCGACCAAGCATCTGGTGCTGGCGACAGATCATCAGTGTTAGTTTCACCGGGAACCATAAACACGGTCACTGTAATTTTTTCAGCAACGACATCTTTGGAAGTAAACCACTCAGCATCAGCCCAAGACTGTATAACCTGCTTAGCGTGTGCATTGCCGGCATCGGCTTTTTCTTTCACGTCGTAGAAAGCGTCAAACATCAGCAATGTGTGCGATAGCGAGCTAGCCGCTTCATCTGCAAGCTTAGGATTATCCAACGCTTTGATCAGTGGCTCAATATTATAGCCGCCGAGCATAGTGCCCAGGATAACGGTAGCCCGCTCATCACTGATCAACGGCGACGAAGCTTCACCCGCGGCAACCGCCGCTAAAAAGCTGGCCTTCACGTAAGCCGCTTGATCAACTCCGGCCGGCACTCGGTTGGTAAATAAGTCCATCAAGAACTCTTCTTCGCCCGCTGGCGGATTCTTCAACAACTCAATTAGGTCAGCAACTTGGGTTGCGTTCAATGGCTCAGGCACAATGCCCATCTCAGCTCGTTCAGCGACGTGCGCGCGATATGCTTCTAACACAATAAATCCTCAGCTCTTTTTAGCTAGTGAAGGGTTAAATTCTTGACTCTCAAAGACACCAACATAAGGTCAGCGCAAAAGGAACATGCCTACTAACCAGCACGTTACTCTTACTGCCA
>JAFMHC010000070.1 GCA_017854775.1 Gammaproteobacteria bacterium
GCAAATAAAACATCACTCACCACTCCCGCTTTAGACGATTCACCGGTTGTAACGATTGAAACGCAAGTCGCTTCAGACCCTGTGCCTGCCGTCGTTGGTACTTGAATCAGCGGCACTCGGGATGTGGTAATTTGGCTAACTCCATACATCTGCTGCAAAGGCTGATCGCCAGAGATCAGCGCTGCTACCAACTTGGCAACGTCCATCGAACTACCACCACCAAACCCAACCACGCCATCACAGCCGTTTTGGCGTGCGAACTCAACCGCCGCGATTACATTACCTTCTGGCGGATCTGCCTGAACATCGCTATAAATAACGTAGCTCAAGCCAGCGAGTTTCAAAGAATCTAAGGCGGGCTCGAGCAAGTTGTGTTGTAAAATTCCTTTATCTGTGACGATAAAGGGCTTCGAGAAACCTAAGGCTTTAACGGCATCAGCCAACTTAGCGCTAGCACCTACGGAAAAATGGGTCTTAGGAACTGCTTTAAAATCAAAGTTCATATCAATACTCATATTAATGCGGATATCACTATTAAGCCTCTAGGCTCATTTTTCTAAGCTCTCTGCGCAGTACTTTTCCGGCCGGAGACTTAGGTAAATCGGACATAAATACAATCTGTTTAGGAACTTTATACGCGGTTAGCTCGGCTCGACAAAAATCGATAATATCGTCCTCGGCTAATGCATCATCATCGCTGACGAGGTACAGCTTAATCGCTTCACCGGTTAGTTCACTCGGCACTCCTATAACCGCACACTCAATAACATTAGGGTGGCCGTAGATAACCGCTTCTACCTCATTTGGATAGACATTAAAGCCAGAGACAATAACCATATCTTTGATACGATCTACTATTTTCAAGTGAGCATTGTGTTGGATAATTCCGATATCACCGGTTTTGAACCAGCCATCTTTATCAATTGCTTCAGCCGTCGCCTCGGGCCTACCCCAATAACCCTTCATCACGTGAGGGCCGCGAATGCATATTTCCCCACGCTCGCCTGTAGCAACGCTTTCACCATCGGCATCTACTGTTTTGATTTCTTGGAACAACATGCTCGGACCAACAGTACCAAGTTCATTACTCTCGGGCCGATTACAGGCCCCGTTAGAAGATGTTTCTGATAAGCCGTAGCCTTCGTAAAGCGTCGTTCCGGTACGGCGCTGCCATTCTTCGCCAATCTCTTTGACCAATGCTGTTCCGCCAACAATCACTCCGGTAATATTTGAAAAATCAACAGAATCAAACTCAGGGTGCCTCATCAAACCGCTCAATAAAGTATTTACACCGGCCATATTGGTAAACGGATGCGCCTTCATCGCGGCTATGATTGAGTCTAGATTACGCGGGTCAGGAATCATCACACTTAAACCGCCAAATAATACCGAGCCAACTACGTTGGCGGTAAAACCAAATACGTGGTAAAGCGGCAACACGGCAATTAGTATTTCTTTTGCACCTGGCTTATTCAAAACAACACTTTTACGCGACAGAGTTCGCGCGCAAAACAGGTTACTATGAGTCAACATTGCACCTTTAGAGGGTCCAGTGGTACCTCCGGTATACTGTAGAGCGGCAATATCATCCATTGATATGTGCGCCGCGTCGACAACGGCAATCTCGGCTTTTATCGCGTCATTGAAGGCAAGCACTGATTCCGTTGTTTGGAAACCCTTACTCGGCTGCGCCAAGTCAATCGCACTAGTCGCTATAACCTGCTTAATATCTGTGCTGCCAATCACCTTGTCGATCAATGGCAGTAGACTATCAAGAACTACCAGTGCAATCGCGCCAGAATCCTTGAATTGATGCAGAACTTCACGAGCGGTATACATCGGGTTGGTGTTGACCACAATAAGCCCTGCCCTCCAGGCACCCCAGACAGCGATAGGGTACTGCGTAATATTTGGCAGCTGTATCGCAATTCGGTCACCAATCTTGAGCCCCAACTCTGACATCAAATAGCTCGAGAAGCGTTCCGTCAATTGCTCGAATTCGGCAAACGTTATGCTGTGATCAAAACACTCAAAGGCTGGTTTATCAGCATTCAGTTGACAGGAATTTTCAAACGCCTCAACCAAACTCGAAATATCATCTGGATTTAACTCCGCCGCCATTCTTTCTGCAAAACTACTCATCAGTTCTCCTCCTTATAATTTTTATCGATTTATTGTAGACAAAAACAATGGCTATGACCCAAGTTTCTTCGATATCGTTAACCATTTTAATGCATTGCCTAGGCTCTTAGCCCAAGCGGACCTTGCCGGTTAAACGATAGCCCCGTTGATAGCCGTAAAATACTAAATAGCAGAAGATAGAACTAAACATTACTTGCTATCAATCTGGTACAGAAAAACCGATGAAGAACATTCGCTCTACACCGGTGGTTTTTTAAAAACGTATTTAGCCAAGCAAAGGGAAGCTAGAAATCTTTAGTAACCGTCACACCGTAAGTGCGAGGTTGGTTACGATATCCACTGAAGGTTAGAGCTTGGGCAACACCGACGAAGGCGGCGGTGAGCGTTTCATGATCAGTCGCGTTACGAACCCAGAGACTTACACCTAGACCATTACTTGTCATAAGGCCTGCTGATAGATTTAAGTTCTTGGTTTCGCGAGTAAATTGTCCTGTGTTCAAGACCGGGTTCTCAGGGATCGGGGTTGCAACTTCAACAGTATCTTCAAAGAAATAATCTGCATTTAGAAACCCGTCGTTGTCACCAAAGCTGACCCTATAGTTAGCAGCAAACGATAGGCTCGTCTTTGTAATACCGCCTGGCGTACGGCCAGTTAGATCAAACGTCTCACCTGTTTGGGCATTTCGGCCTGCGCCTTTAAAATCGTTGAAGAAGGGATCCAATAATGTACCCGCCAGCTTCAACTCTAAGCGATCCGTAGGGTATTACGTAATATCGAACTCCGCGCCTTGAACTGATTGTTCACCAGCGTTAGTCAGGTTAAAGCCTGTGCCAGTAAACTCATTCGACTGGAAACCTTTAATTGTTTGATCAAATAGCGCGATGTTAAATGCACCACGATCAAATTTAGCTTTTACGCCGACTTCGAATACTTTAGCTACTTCGGGGCCAGCAAAACGAGTACCGGCAATCAGGTTCGGTGTGCCAAGGGCGGAAACCACTGAGCCTAAATCAGTAATAGTCGGTGCCGAGTTACGACTCAAGTTCCACGAACTCGCTTTAAAACCGGTCGAGTACCCGCCATAAAGGTTGACAGAATCGTTAAAATCATAGCTAAGACGAAGATTGTAAGTCAAATCATCATCATCGGTTTTATTTGCTTCTACCGCGTTTGGCAAGTCGGCCATCGGGCGTGTAAATTGCAATCCGGCAACACTGTCTGATTGTAATGCACCCACTAGACCGGCTAGTTGAGCGCCTGCAGCGCTAGAGTCGGCAACCATCGCAGATGTTTGCGGCGTTAAAAGTAAGCCGGTTTGAGCTTGAAATACTTCAGCTGCGAGCAGATCTAAATCAATATCAGAAAAGGCGTTTCGCTTAATTTGAGTTAAGGTGGCTTCTTTTTCGTCTTTGGTGTAGTTCAAACCGACAGTCGCGGTTAACCGATGGTTAATATTGAAGTCTAATTGACCAAAAAGTGAAATCGCCTCATTCTCCAATGTAGCAACGTGCGAAAAGCCAGCCCCATCTGCGTAAAACGTGCCGATCGGAACGCCCACAAGGCGCTCTATAACATTTATAAAGTTAGCTTGATTTGCTGTAATCGTCACTGGTAGACCCGGCACAGGAATAGCGGCAAGAAAGTTTACAAACGGACGAAAGTCATCGTTAAAGGGCAGCTCATCTCGGTGATCTACCGACTCATCGAAGTAGAAGCCGCCAATCATCCAATCTAATTTTTCACCACCATTAGAGGTTAAGCGAACCTCCTGCGTGAACGTATCAAACTCATCGAAACGCGTGTTTTGAATAATATCTGCGCTAGAATAATCAGCGTCAATGTTATAAAACGTATCGGTGTTTCGATAAGAAGTAATTGAGGTTAAACTAAACTCGTTAAGCTTCTTATCAATCTGAATAGAGACGCCTGAGTTCTCTAGCTCATTGCTAGGGTCGGTATCGATAAGTGAATCGGTGGTGAAGCGTTGATTAGGAATCATTTGACCACCAGCAAAATTAATCGCCTGTGTAACTGGGCCTGATACAGCGTTCACGACGCCACAACATTCTTCATCAATTTGATCGTAATCGGCAATAATACGAACTTCAGTTGTTTCACTAGGGCTCAATAACAATTGACCGCGGATAGCTTGTCGATTTCGATTATTTAAGTCGCCGCCGGTCACTAAGTTTGTGTTATACCCATCACGAGTATTCGAAGACGCCGCAATGCTAACTGCGATTTGATCAGAAATAGCATTTTCATAGTAGCCTTTTAGAACAACAGCACCGTAATTACCAATCGATGCTGAAAGCTTGCCAGCTCTTTCGCCACTTGGCTTTTGGGTGACAATGCTAATAACACCCGCCGACGCGTTTTTACCGAAGAGCGTACTTTGCGGGCCACTTAGAACCTCAATTCGTTCCAAATTCGGAAAATCAGAAATTGACGAACCGGCGCGTGAACGATACACGCCATCGATAAATACACCCACCGAAGGCTCAATGCCTGGATTGTTGCCTCCATTACCAAATCCACGAATGCTATAGCTAGTATTGATGGAACTCTGATTTTGGCTGACACGAAGTGTTGGCACTACGCTTTGTAAATCGGCTATGTCTTGTATTTGTGCGGTTTCAACGGTTATTCCAGAGACTACTGATACTGAAATAGGAATATCTTGAAGAGTTAATGCACGTTTGGTCGACGTTACCACAATTTCTTCCAACAACGTTTCTTTAGCGATACTAATACTAGGCACAGCCAAGATTACCAACGTCACAGCTGATGCTACTTTCTTAAATAAGAAATTCATCTTAAGCAATCCTCTTACTTGACTGTTTTTGTATTTTAATTATCAAATTTTTCGCAACAAAACCTCATGCAAACTAAGGACTCGGCACTGCTATAAAACCAACCTAATTGAGCCCCTATCTGCTTAACTGCTGTAAGAAACAGCTTACAGTTACCCATTCACCCTATTGTTTATTGCTCTTTTTTAGCACCTTTCTCGCATTCTTCACAGCGATTAATAACTTATTGCCGCTAAATAAATGTGAAAACTCCTATAGCAGGCGATTATTATTAAACTAACTACTAGCACAATGCGGGTTATTCGGTCATCGGCAGCGAAAAAACGCAAAGTAAAATGCCCCACCTCGCTTGTTCTGGCAATGCAACAACAGAAAGCTTTTTCTAGACGGGGCTATTAACCACCACAAAAAAAGGCCTATTTCGAAATCGAAATAGGCCTAATCTATTTACTACATCTTAGCTAATTAACTAGCCAAGAGTCCAATCACTTTAGAAGTCTTTACGAACAGTTACACCAAAAGTGCGTGGCTCATTTCGGTAACCTGAAATACTGCCAGCTTGAGCTACCGATGGGAACGCACTAATCAAGTATGACTCATCCGCTAAGTTACGAGCCCATAGCGTAAAGCCTAAGCCTGACTCTGTGGTCATACCGGCAGAAACATTTAATAACTTAACTTCGCGAGACGCTATATCAGCTGAGATACCGTCAACAATCTGCACGTCATCTTCATATTGATAGTCACCACGGATGTAAGCTTCATTACCGCTAAACTCGAAGTCGTATTGTGCTGAAAGTGACGCACTTATTTCACTGATACCTGAAGGAACTTGACCACTTAGATCACCACCAGCTGCGTTAGTGAACGAATCGTAGAGTGGATCCAGATACGTGACATTAATGCCATAGCTAAACGAATCAGTCGGCGAGTAGTTAAAGTTAACCTCAGCGCCTTTAACCGACTGCTCTTCGGCATTTAGCAATGAAAATGCGATGCCCGTGAAAATATTCGACTGAAAATTCTCAACAGTTTGATCAAATACGGCTATGTTCAGAGAGCCTCGATCAAAACGCGCTTTCAAACCAAGTTCGAAAACCTCAGCTTCTTCAGGGTCAGCAAATCGAGTGCCGGGAGCTGCGTTAGCTGGCAATAGACCTAACGAACGAAGAGTTGTAAAGTCAGCTACTGTTGGTGCTGAATCACGGCTCAAGTTAACCGAAGATGCTTTATAGCCAGTTGCATAAGAAACATAGCCGTTCAAAGTATCGTTAATATCCCATGCAAGACGAAGTGTATAAGTAAGCTCGTCATCTGCGGTCGAATTGTCTTCGACAGGGTTATTTGTCCCAGTAGTGACTGGTGGGTTCAGCGGGACAAAGTTTAGCGAAGGTGGTAATTGTACTAGACCGCGAATCTCAGTCCGATTGGTGATCAGAGAGAAATCTTTCTCATCATCGGTGTAGTTGAAACCGACAGTTGCCGTTACCGCGTCATTTAAACGCCAATCAAATTGCCCAAAAAGCGAGATCGCTTGGTTATCAAGAGTCGCAACATCTGATACACCAGAGTTGGTTTGATAAAAAGAACCTTGCGGTAGGCCGACTAAGCTTTCGATTACAGATAAGCTCGGCGCTCCAGCTGCCCCTAGTCCAAGATCGATGAAAGGTCTGAATCCAGGCCCGAATAAAACATCAGTTTCTTGTTCTACAGACTCGTCAAAGTAAAATGCACCTAACAACCAATCTACTGCGCCATCGCCATTTGATGTGAAACGAATCTCTTGAGTAAAGGTATCGATATTAATATCGTTTTTATTACTATTGGTTAAATCTCCGCTGGTGAAGTCTATGTCTTGATTATCAAAAACGTCATTATTCCTAAACGAAGTAATGGAGGTTACTGAAAATTTCTCAAACTCAAAGTCACCTTGTACTGAAATACCAAAATTGCTGATTTCGTTAACCGCTGGGTCATCATAAAAGCCTTCTAACGCTTCTGGGTCATTCGGCACCAATTGGCCACCCAAGAAGTTGATTGCTCCAGTAGCTGGGCCACTTACGATGTTAACTACACCACAGCAAGCCTCATCAATTTCATCGTAGTCAGCAATAACCCGAATCGCTGTTGTGTCATTTGGAGTCCAGTTCAACTGGCCTCGAATGGCGAATCGATTACGCTCATTGAGTTCGTCGCCTGTCGCTAGGTTGTCAAAGTAACCATCGCGACTATTGTAACTACCGGCCAAGTCAAAGGCTAGATTGTCAGTGATAGAACCCTCAACCAGGCCTTTCAAAACAATAGCACTATAGTCGCCAAAGCTACCAGATATAAAGCCACCTGAGTCGCCTTGTGGCGCAGGCGTTACAACGCTAACCACACCTGCTGATGCGTTTTTGCCAAACAATGTGCTTTGTGGTCCGCTCAGTACCTCGACACGCTCTAAGCGTGGAAGGTCGGAAATAGCAGCGGCCGAACGAGAGCGATATACACCATCAATAAACACGCCAACAGATGGCTCGATGCCTGGGTTGTTTGCACCATTACCAAAACCACGAATAACAAAGTTAGCGTTACGTGACGTTTGTAATTGCGATACGCGTAGCGACGGAACAACCGCTTGTAAATCGATCAAATCTTGAATTTGTGCTTTTTCAATCGTATCAGCCGTTGTTACGGTGACCGCAATTGGAATTTCTTGCAAGGTGGTGGCTCGTTTGGACGCGGTAACCACAATTTCTTCTAGTACACTGTCTTGTGCGAAACTGATGCTAGGCGCTGCAACGGTAGCTAAAGCCACTGCCGACACTATTTTCTTAAATGAAAAATTCATTCAATTACTCCTCCTTAGAACAAGGTTTATACTTTTTGTTAAGCTTTTAAAAAATGAGAACATTCTACATTCAACTCGTTTTACTCAGCGAGTTTTTTAGTCACTTGAGTATGTCTCTCTGGGTACACTCTCAAATAATAATACTAATTATATTGAATTCCTCGAGCATTCACAGAGCTGTTCTATGAATACTCAGTTATAGTAAGCATAAGCGAGAGTTATTAATAGTCATTTTGTTTGTAATTACAGTCTTATATAAGCCTTAAACAAATAAAAATCCCTTCCGGCTGTATGAATAATGAGATTATCTCAAGTCAATATACATTAGTCCAGAAAAAAAATAACTGGGGCTAGCTAAACCAGCTGCAAATCTGACGACCGCCACCTAAGTCTTACCTTTGCTAGAATTGCCAATGGTTTTTCCCAACAAAGCTAGCTGCCGCCTAACTTCCTTCGGGTCAGCGGTAAGGGGGCGATAAAGTTCGACCCTATCGCCTTCTTCTAGCAAATAATCGAGAGCGATCTTTTGAGAAAATACACCGATATCTAGCAACTCAAGCTTAACAGCAGATAAAGCTTCAACCTTAGCCATAAATTCTGAGGACTCTATCAACTCTTGAGCACTAGTACCTCGAGCCACTTGAGCCTCGTGGATCCACTGCTTTTGCTCGGTGGCGAATACTAACGATACGTTTATTGTATGCATAAAAATCAATCTCCCAACTCTTCAATAAGTCATTATGTAATTGAGGTCGAGTCTCGATATAACTGTTCGGCTCGATTATGAAACGCATCCAATTGTGCTGCGATGATACTCTGGAAAGCGCGACCAAATAGCTTCTGCGCGAGCATGTTGTCAAATTTAAAATCCATTTCTAGCGACACTTTACAGGCCGAGTGACTTAACTCTTGGATAGTCCATTGTCCACTAAGCTTTGAAAATGGCCCTTTCACCAACTGCATACTGACATGCTGATTTTCAATCATAGTATTACGAGTGGTAAAACTAAACTTAAGCTTGCCATACGAAATTATCAGTTCGGCGACTAACTCATCATCACTCTCCGAGATAATCGCCATACCACTGCACCAATTAAGAAACGCAGGATAAGACCTTACATCAGCGATAACGTCATACATTTGCTTAACGCTATACGGCAACAGCGATGATCGGGATACATTCATGGCTTATAAACGCTATGCAGGAAAAAAGAGAACGAGTAGTAAAACGATGCTGATTATAGTCGGAGCGACGAAGCGGATGCAAAGCCTCCATATTCGATGTGCCAACGCGGGCCGAATCGCCAATGCTTCTTTGGCTGAGGTCTTGGACATTCGCCAGCCTGAAAATAGAGCAATAAGCAATGCCGTGAGCGGCAACAAAACATGTGTTGCGAGAATATTAAACAGATCAAAATACCCTCGCACACGCTCTTCACCAAAATAGTAAAAGCTGAATGTAGGCTCACTAAACGAGTAGATCGATACCCAGCCCAGAGCCCAAGCGGATGCACCCACCACCCAGGCTGCAGTGCGGCGAGATATTCCCCAGCGTGACGAAAGTAACGCGATCGAAGGCTCAAGCAAGGCAAAGCCCGAGGTAAGCGCAGCAACAAAGAGAAGAAAAAAGAATGCCGAGCTCCACCAAATTCCGTTGGCCGTCATCTGCGCAAATGCAACCGGCAGGGTCTCGAATATCAGCCCTGGACCCGTATCGTGCTGCATGCCGAAGGCGAACACAATCGAAAGAATAATAAAACCCATCAATAGAGCAATAGCGGTATCGAATACCATGATGATACCGGCACCCAAAAACAACGGCCTAGACTCGCTAAGATAAGAGCCGTACATAATTAAGATACCAATACCGATACTCAATGAAAACAGCGCCTGACTGAGCGCACTCACCAGCAACTCAGCGGTAATCTTATTGAAATCGAATTGCGTCATAAAATTATAGGCGCTTTGAAAATCGCCAACATCGCTAGCGTACAAAGCCAACCAAATGACAAAACCAATGAACAACGGCATTAAAATACGCACTGCTCGCTCTATACCGCTACGAACACCCTGCGATAGCACCATTACTACCAGTAGCACATAGACGCTATGCCATATGATTTGCTGGTCCGCGTTTCTAAGTAGTGCCCCGAACGAGTTCTGAACAATTTCGGCCGGCACATTTACGAATGCGCCCGACAACGACTTCATGATGTAGAAAAGCGTCCAACTCGCAACCACACTATAGAATGAGAAAATCAAGAAACTAGTGATAATGCCTAGCCAGCCGATAATTTCCCAAAGCCCTGACTTGCGCTCTTCTTTGGCAATCGCACGAATACTCGCTACCGGATTGCCCCGCCCTACCCGACCGATAAGAAGCTCTGCGATAATCAGCGGGAAAGCGACTAGCAACACACAAGCAACATAAACGTATAAAAAGGTTCCGCCATGTACTCCAAGCTCGTATGGAAATTTCCATACATTGCCTAGCCCTATCGAAGAACCAATCGCAGCGAACAAGAAAGCAGTGTACGAACCCCATGACGGACGCCTTGACGCCGTTGATACATTCGAGGTCTTTTTAGATAAAGTGGACACGCTGAGTTTCTGTTTTTTTAGTTTTTATGACTTTAATATTTTAGCGACCTTGGTGGCTAAATGAGTTTTAATTTCAATTCGACGGCGCTGGCCTGTTTCAATTCAGGCGCGTCAGCTATTTTTCATTTACAAGCCCCAGCATATTTCTATTTAATAGCTTCGGCGTTATCATTCCGAGCATATTCAGTATACCTAAGCAAAACCAACTGCACAGACCTAATGGCAAAGATTAAAAAGGCCCCTTCGAATACTATCGCCAACAATAAAAAAGCGCGCTTCGATTTCTTCATTGAGGAAGACTTTGAAGCTGGCCTCGCCCTTGAAGGATGGGAAGTAAAGAGCATGCGAGCCGGCCGGGTACAGCTCACAGAAAGCTATATAACTGTGCACAACGGCGAACTTTACTTGTACGGGGCGCATATCTCACCCTTGATTTCAGCATCGACGCATATCACGCCTAACCCGACAAGAAATCGTAAATTGCTGTTGAAACGCCTAGAGATCAGTCGCTTAATCGACCAAGTAGATCGCGATGGCTATACCATTGCGCCCCTGACCCTTTATTGGGTACGTGGCCGTGCAAAGTTAAAGATAGGCTTAGCCAAGGGCAAAAAACAACATGACAAGCGAGCAAGTATCAAAGAGCGCGATTGGAAACGAGATCAACAACGATTAATGAAGGGCGGCTAAGGTCTCTAGGGTTAGTAGATCCTTAACCACGTTATCACTTCAATTGAGTGCCGAAGACTGGCTCTAAAGGACACTTATTCCAAAAAACTTCATTAATACAGTACTGACAAATACAAACAGTAAGATCGCAGGAACAAAAGTACTCAGTGCAAAATTCACATAGCGTTGGGTAAAAGAACCGTCGTAACCCTCATCACCAGTTATCAACTCCTTGTCTAAATTACTTTTGCGCCAGCGATAGGTTACAAACAGACAAACTATAAAACCGTTTAAAGGAAGAATGGTTTCGTAGAAAACGTCATATATCAAGTCGAAGAATGAATTAACCTTTCCACCATAAGCAAGAAACTCAGAAAAGAACTCAATTCGTCCAAACGAAACCATGCTCGCTATTACGAGTAATGCCGCACAAGCACCAAGCATCAGCACACTTTTCAATCTGGTATATTTGAGCTCATCCTGAAAGGCGGAGATCGGTACTTGTAAAATCGAAACCTGTGATGTGATTGCCGCGAAAAAAACTAATAAGAAAAATGCGCTGGCAAAAATCGATGCCCCAACATAACCGATTAAACCTTGCAGTGATAAAAATATCTTTGGCAAAAAGGTGAACACCAAAGAGACCGATGATGAGGACAAGTTTTCAGTATCTATCGCCGGGTTGAACACAAAAATAGCCGGTAATATTAACAAGCCAGCGAAGAACGCTACGCAGGTGTCAACTAAGGCAACCATTTTGGCGCCACCGGCGACACTCTCGCGTTTACTTATGTAAGAACCGTAAGTAATCAAAATACCCATCCCCAAGGACAGCGAGAAGAAGGCCTGACTAAGCGCGAGATTAATAGTCGACAAATTAATTTTAGAAAAATCAGGCACTAAATAGTACTTAACACCGATAAGCGCGTTAGGTAGTGTCAAGACAAAGATTGTCAGCGCAATTAACATAATGGCCAAACTCGGCATCAGCACTTTTGCTAATCGTTCAATGCCATTTTGAACGCCCGATTTAAGCACAATACCAATCACTAAGGTCAATACACCCAGATAAATAAAGACCCCATTAGCATTAATAAACTCACCGAAGTAACCCTCTGCTGACATCGCTTCTAAGTTACCGCTAACAGCGCCGATAAAATAGCCAAGCAACCAAACGGTTAGTACTTGATAGAACACTGCGATCATAAATGGCGTGATTAGTGATAGCCAGCCGCCAAATCTCCACGCCGAGCTATCGCCTGCAACCGCCTTGTAAGCGCCCAATGGATTTCGTTGGGTTTTACGACCCAGCGACATCTCAGCGATCATCACCGGAATGCAAATGAACACTACAAAAGCAGCGTAGAGAATCAAAAATGCAGCACCACCGCTTTTTGCAGCATTAACCGGAAAGCCAACTAAGTTACCTATTCCTACCGCCGAGCCCGCTGCCGCTAAAACAAAACCGAGCCGAGAGCGAAATTGTTCGCGTTTTTCTGCCATGCTTGAGTCCTTTAGAGTTTCTTATAGAGACCTCAACGTAACTCAGAAACGAAATAAAAATGGGTGGAATGTCGCCACTTTAGGTAGAAAACTTGCTAATAGCGATTTATGAGCAAGTTTTTCAAACAAAAGTGGAGGAGTTTCAACCCGAATAAAACAGTTACAGATATTTTTATTCGTTCATCAAGTGATGCTGAATTCTCTTATTATTATAGTTATAAAGAAGTCTAGCTTCTGACCGAGCTCATCACAAGGTTTTCTAAACATTTGGCATGCTATCAGGCTCGAAACGCGGTAGCGGTGAAGTTAGTCGATATTCTTTTACGATTTAACATTAGCATCTACAACAATCGCCATATCACCTTGGCAAAAACACTTAGAGTCATTCCTTTGCTTAGATTACCTAGGCTAGATTAGGTAGGCAATATTGATAAGATTTTTCAACGGCTATCACCCTTGAGGTGTCCTCCTCGGTGCTCGATTAACCGTTTCAGTGACACAGCTAGCGATACTTTCAAGCTCAGATTTACGAACCGTATGCTCACGCAGCAACATTACAATTTCACGACTTGGCTGCGGATGATTAAATGGTAGGTAGCTTACACCCTGCATTGGCCTACGACTGGCCAGGTCAGGTATCAACGTCAGGCCGTAGCCAGTTGCAACCATATGCAATAATGTATCCAGACTTGTCGCTTGAAAGCGGCTATCTTCATGAGCTCCGGCAGCAGAACATATAGCTAATACTTGCTGTCGCAAACAGTGCCCATCGTCGAGCATTAATACAGAACGATTATTTAGAATACTAAGGTCGACCGGTGTTCGGCTGCCAGAAAGCGGGTCGTCGTCGCACACTGCGAGCTTCATTGTCTCTCGATACAATGGAATTTCGCGCAAGGAACTAGGTTTATCGACCTTGGCCAAGATTGCCGCGTCGATCTCGCCTCTGCTTAACTTAGCTAGAAGAGTCTCTGTTTGCAATTCGTGTAGATACAATTTGGCATCGGGAAAGTGTCGGCTGAAGATCGGCATTACTATCGGCAACAGAAAAGGGCCTATGGTCGGAATTAGTCCGATATGGAAATCTCCAACCATAGGCTTTTCGTTGGCCTTGGCAGTAGCACGGATGCTATCAACCGTTAATAGCACCTCTCTAGCCAATGCAACAATCTGTTCGCCTAACGCAGTAAATAATACCTGCCGAGTGGTTCGCTCTATCAACGGTGCATTGAGCTCGCCTTCCAATTTCTTCAACTGGCCACTCAATGTAGGTTGACTAACGCTACATCGCTCGGCGGCCTTGCTAAAATTGTTCAAATCATGAACAGCTATCAAATATTGTAGGTCGCGGATGTTGATATAGGCTCCAAAGTGTCGCTATGAAGGCCATAAGCGTTTATTAGACGCTGTTTTTAAGCGGTTTTAATAAACCATCTAGACCCTCGATTTTTAATTCAAGGCATAACTTCATTAAATCGCCTAGCTCACCTTTTGGAAACTCGTTTTTCTGAAACCAAAACAAGTATTCCTCAGGCAAATCTATAAGTGCTCTGCCGGCATACTTACCAAAAGGCATCTGCCACTGAGCCAACTTCAGCAAATCAGCTTTAGAGAAACCAAGGTGAGCATAAGCGTCGTTATTATCGTTGTTTATGTTATCCATTAGATACTCAAACGTAGGCGAGGGTTGCACAACTATTACAACCCATTAGTCTAGATAGGCTTAAGCCTATAATTCTTTCAAGAAAAGTTCTAAATCGTCAGATCCGCCGATATTTTTTCCATCAAAGAAGATTTGCGGCACAGTAGAGTTACCCGAAATCGCTTTTACGCTAACTGAAGACGCATCTTTGCCCAGTACAATTTCTTCATAACCAATATGCTTCTTGTCTAATAGATCCTTAGCTTTTATACAAAAGGGGCAACCAGGCTTAGTGATAATTGCAACTGAAGAGGGTTTGGCCGCCTCAGGATTAATGTATTCAAGCATCGTATCTGCATCAGATACTTCAAACGGATCGCCAGGCACATCTGGTTCAACAAACATTTTCTCGACAATGCCATCCTTAACAAGCATCGAATAACGCCACGAACGCTTACCAAAACCCAGGTCTTCTTTACCGACTAACATGCCCATACCCTCGGTAAATTCACCGTTGCCATCCGGAATCACGGTTATATTGCTGGCTTCTTGATCTTGCTTCCAAGCGTTCATAACGAAGGTATCGTTAACGCTCATACAAATTATGCTGTCGACATTATTAACCGCGAACGTTGCTGCCAACTCGTTGTAACGTGGTAAATGCGTTGACGAACATGTTGGTGTAAATGCGCCAGGTAATGAAAACAGCACAACGGTTTTACCGGAAAATAGTTGGTCCGTAGTTAAGGTCGCCCACTCATCGTTCTGACGAACCCGAAAGCTGACATTTGGCACGGCCTTACCGACCATATCGACGGATTGAACAGTAGTAGAATTTGACATTTTTTCTCCAAAATAGTTAAGTTTCTGCAACGCGCTGAGTCTACCTAGGCACAGCTCAACGCTGAAGTTGTATATATAGATGCTGATATTCGTTTTTATAGATCATTAAATCGATAATTCAACGAATAATTGAATAAGCGATGGATTTGAAAAGCACCCTCGGCAATTAAAGCTAGACAGTCTTACTGGCCTTATAGGCCGCAAGCGCCACTTCTCTAGCCTCTTTATGATCAACAATGGGCATAGGGTAATCTTTACCTAGTGTTATCCCGGCTAATTGCAGGCTCATAGGGTCCGCTTCCCAAGGTTTATTAACGTATTTATTGTCAAGTTTAGCTAATTCCGGAACCCATTTTCTTATGTAGGCGCCCTCTTTATCGAATTTATCGCCCTGTAAAATCGGGTTAAATATACGAAAATACGGCGAGGCATCTGCACCACTTCCAGCAACCCATTGCCAACTGGCGGTGTTATTGGCAATGTCGGCATCCACCAGTGTGTCCCAAAACCACGCCATACCCTCGGTCCAATGGGTTAAACAGTGCTTAGTCAAAAACGATGCCGTGATCATTCGAACCCGGTTGTGCATATAACCAGTAGCCCATAACTCACGCATTCCTGCGTCGACAATTGGATAACCCGTCTGTCCTTGCTGCCAAGCTGCTAATAACTTTGGATTGTCTTGCCACGGAAAATTTTCAAATTTAGAGTTGAACGGCTGGTTAATAATGTGTGGAAAATGCACTAGCAAATAGCGGCTATATTCGCGCCAACCGATTTCAGCCAGAAACTTATTGCCGTTCTCTGAGTCAATTTCTCGAGAGGCAATTGCCTGATGAGTTTCGAACCAAAGTTGCTTCGGACCAATTTCACCAAAAGCCAAGTGCGGCGACAACATTGAGGTGTTCTCTTCGATGGGAATGTCGCGGCCATCTTTGTAGCGAGAGATGGTATTTTCAGTGAATTTTTGCCACTTATATTGCGCACCCGCTTCGCCTGGTGTCCATCTAGCATCGAAGCCAGTCGACCAATCAGGTGATGTTGGTAGTAAACCCCAAGAGTTCAAAGACTCCGACTTGATTGAATGAGAGGTTTTGACGAACCTAGGGTTATCGAGTAACGGCGTAGGGTCAAGTTGCGATAAACAATGACGCCAAAATGGAGTGAAAACCTTAAACGGGCTACCCTGTTTATTTAGTATCTGCGTCGGCTCGATCAATAGTTGAGCATTAAACGATTTTGATGCGATATCTGCATCTGTTAGGTTTTGCTTTAACTCCGTACCAGCGGCAATCCCCTCGGGCGAATAGACTCTGTTCCAGACTACTGATGCCGCCCGTGTTTCTTGACATAGCTTAGCTAGCACAGCGCTAGGCTCTCCGGTTCTCAGAATCAATCTGACCCCTTGCTCAGCAAGGCTTACTTGAAGCGAGGTGAGGCTGTGATGCAGCCACCAGTAACTAGCACCACCGAGACCCTCAGGAAAGATGTAAACCGGTGTTACCTCGCCCTGGGAAGCCGCATAGTGCAATGCAGGATTGTCAAAGAGTCGAAGGTCTTCTCTTAACCAGACTATAGTGTTCATAAATAAGATAACCCTGTTAAGTGGTAATTCACGATTAGTTTTCTAACAAAAGGAGTCAGTAACTTTAATGTGAACGATGTTATGTTGGTGTGACTTGGCGAGTAATTCTGAGTCCAATGAGCATACAAAAACGGATATTAAGTTCATCATCAACTAGCCGAATTAGACACCCCTTAATGAACAAGAATTAGTCATTCAGGTGGCTAGCGATACAACTAATCGGGCGTGCCAAACCGCAGTAGCGGTGAGATAAAATGTGGTCTATCGGTGGCTAAATTCGGCCAAATTGCTTTAGTCGCATATATTCCGTGACCAATTGGATATGAATATTTTTATGTGTCGCGTCGACCACAGAAACACCGCGGGCCTTGAGTAAGGCCAGCATCTTCTTACGGTTTAACTCAAAATGTTTTGTGCCTGCATAGAGCATTGCTTGTGCAACTTCGTCAACCGGCATGTCGTCAACTTGCTGCAACAGACCTTCCTGTAGCGCAACTACCATTACCAGATGCTGTTGGGAAAGAATTTCAACCGCCTTATGTAAATCTTCGCTGTCTTCATCGCGCACATTAGTCAGCACAATAATCAGCGAACGCTTACGGTGCTTAAGTAATAAGTTCTCAGCGGCAGTTACATAATCACTGCTTTGCGTTGAGGTGTCGAGCGCATACAAGTGGTTCAGTAGGGTATTAATACTCGCTTTACCTTTAATTGGAGACAACCAACTGGGCTCACCTGAAAACGTCATAACACCAACCGCATCGCCTTTGTCTAGGGCAATATAACTGCTCATTAGCAAGGCATTTAGCGCATAATCGAAGTAACTTAAGTCATTTTCGATGGCTCGCATTCGTCGGCTGCAATCGAGCAAAAACACGACATTCTGATCTTTTTCTTCTTGATACTCGCGGGAAATCGGTGAGCCTAATTTGGCTGTCGCTTTCCAATCGATTTGTTTCAGCGTGTCGCCCTCACGGAACTCGCGCAACTGGTTAAACTCCATGCCTGAGCCCTTGCGCTTTGCCACGTGTGCGCCCATGTTGCGCATCGCCTGCTCGACCCCAAAAATAGATGAGTTAGAGATCGCGCTAAAGTCGGGGTATATTTTAGTTTCATCGCACTCGCCTAAACGGTGTAAAAATTGCCAGAAACCGTTAGCCGACTCAACCAGAACGTATGCCGGATCGAAAATAGCCAATCCACGGCTCTTAGGCACCACCGAATATTCGAATAAGCCGCGCTTCTCCACGCCGATTGTTTGCTTTAAAGGGAAGGCAGCACCATGAAAATTAGATGGCACTGAATCACTCACAGTAACGTTTAATTCAAACTCGCTAAAATTGCTCAGTTCAATGACAATCGACTGAGCACGATTCAACGCAAACGATGTTGGCAATTTTCGGATTAATCGTAATTGGTCATCGGGTAAGCGCTTTGCCCCATCATAAACTACCAATATTGCCAAGGCTAACACCGCAAATACAAACAGATCCGAGAACGATTCCACCCAAGCCTGCTCGGTATAAAACACTCGAGCAAAGCCGACCAGCAAGGCAAAGCCAACGGCAATCGTCACCGAGCTGAGCAGCTTAGTGGTCGGCCTTAATTGTAAAAACCGTGGCAATCTCACTTTCGTGGGGCCTCTATGTCCATCAGCATCTGACTCAATACCTCAGACGCCATTAAACCCTCAATTTCAACATCTGGAGTCAAGGCAACCCGGTGCTGTAACACGGAAATGGCTAATGCTTTCACGTCATCTGGCAGTACGAAATTACGACCTTCTAAGTAAGCATTGGCTTTAGCAATTCGCACTAAGCCGATACTGGCACGTGAGCCAGCACCACGAAAGATCGAAGGATGCTCGCGGGTAGCGCGCACAATTCTAACTGCGTAATTGATTACTTGATCGTCAATCGAAACGTTGGCTACCTGTTGCTGGATATCAAGCAACTGATCAGCGGTCAATGACGGTTTTATCGATTCTATCGAATTATTATCACCGACTTGCCCTTGGGTAATCAGCTTGGTCAGCGTTACTTCATCTGCAGCACTCGGGAAATCGATAATCACCTTAATTAGAAAGCGATCGAGTTCGGCTTCCGGCAACGCATAAGTACCTTCCTGCTCAAGCGGATTCTGAGTCGCTAGTACCATAAATGGCAACGGAACTTTTCTAGATTCGCCCTCGGTGGTTACTTGCTTTTCTTGCATCACCTCTAACAATGCCGCCTGTGATTTCGCCGGTGCACGATTAATTTCATCGGCCAGTAAAAGGTTGGTAAACACCGGTCCATGATTCATC
>JAFMHC010000317.1 GCA_017854775.1 Gammaproteobacteria bacterium
ATGCTCGTCGATTGGCCATTTTTGGTTATACTCGATTGAAATCATTCATGATGAGTTAACTTGTGGCCAATACAGCTATCCGCGACCTTCAAGGCGAAGGTCTACTTTCACCTTTCGCAAATCAAAACGTTACCACTAGCGGGGTTGTCACCGGAGTTGTGCGACGAGGTTTCTTTCTACAAACTCCAAATAAGGTTTGGGACGGCAAGGGATCTGACGCGATTTTTGTTTATAGCCGAGACTGGAAGCCGAACAAAGGTGCCGAGCTGGTAGTCAGTGGCGAATGCCTCGACTATATTAAACATGAAACCGCGAAGCCAGTTACCCAATTACGTTTTGAGTCCGCCGAGGTGAAAAATACCAGCGCCGATGGAGTAGACGCGATAACGCTTAATAGCGAGTTTTTACCGAGCGATAATGCTGAACTGGCAATACTACTAAACAGTCTGGAAGGTATGTTGCTTGCCATAGAGCCCGGCCAAACTTTTGTCTCGCCGAGTAATAAATTCGGCGATTACGTTGTTGCATTAGATTCCCCTGAACGCGACCAGAGCGCTCCGCGCACCGAGCATGGAGGCTTTATCGGCGATCAGCAAAATCACCTTCGTTGGCTGCCAGGCTTTCGCATGACAAACTATAATCATGCGCAACGTTTGAACGTCGGCGCTAAACTCAACAGCCGAATCGAGGGGCCGCTAAATTATCGTGTTGACGCGTATCAAATGGCGGTCAGTGAGCCTTTTGAGATTGATCCCAGTTTTATTGAAATAACTAAATCGAGGTTAACACCAAGTGCGGGTGCGCTCACAATAATGACCTTGAACTGTTTTAATCTCGACCCTAATGTAGAGTCATCGGTGCGAGTTCAAAACCCTCGGCAAGATGTTGACGATGATTGGGGAGAAGGGCGCTTTCATACCTTAGCCCAAGCGGTTGTATTACAGGCAAATTCACCCGATATCGTTGCCTTGCAAGAAATTCAAGACAGCGACGGGGCTGAAATCACAACCGTGGTTGATGCCGCTGAAACCTATCGCCTACTGATATTAACCATTAAGCAGTTGAGCGGTATTGAATATGCTTGGGTTGATTTGAGCCCTGAGCTTGGTGCCGATGGCGGCCAACCAGGCGGCAACATCCGCAACGGCTATTTGTATAATCCTAACCGAGTTAGTGTCGATGCTGACTCACTACATGTGATTGGCAAGGGCAATTGGGCGTTCGATGATTCTCGCAAGCCGTTGGTATGTGATTTTATCGAAAAAGAATCGTCTAAGCGGCTAACGCTGATTAATGTGCACCTTGCCTCAAAACGCCATCAAGAGAGCATTTTTGCACCTATAGATCCCGGATCCGATGCAAAGTTAGGTGTTAGGGTCGAGCAGGCTCATATAATTCACCGTGAGGCTATGCTAACGCTTCGTCATGGCAATGAATATTACGTTACCGGAGACTTCAACGACACTGAATCCAGTCGTACTCTAGAGGCCTTGTGTGCCGACGATGCGGTTAACTTAGTGATGCAGCTGCCACTGGTTGAACGCTACGACTATAACCACCGTGGCAAGCTGCAAGTGTTGATGCATGGAATCGTGTCCGGATCGTTGGCTAAGTCAGGTAGAGCCGAGTATGAAATCATCCATGGCAATGAGCTGATCGGTGTGATGCCGGGCGAAGACAGTGATAAGCCAAGCGATCACGCCTACGTAATCGCTAAAATAACGCTTTAATTTATTGAGGAGCTACTAAGTTGAGCGTTTACCATTTTGCCTATGGGGAACACGCAACTAAAGACACTGCCTTCTTCTTCCTGGCTCTCTATTTCAAGTTCGGCCGAATGTCGTTGCAGCACGTGCTTTACAATTGCTAAGCCTAAACCCGTACCACCTCCTTCTCTTGATCGATCGTTGTCTACCCGGTAAAAGCGCTGAGTCAGGCGTTCCAAGTGCTGGGTTGCAATTCCGTAACCATTGTCTGTTACTGAAAACACGGCGCAATCTTTGCCATTGCGTTGCTCGCCCTGCCATCTCACTTTAATCAATCCGTTGTCGGGCGTATAGTTAATCGCGTTGGTGATCAAGTTTGAGAATGCACTGTGTAACTCAGTTGGTGAACCACTGAGGATAAGTGAGTGATCAATATCCAGCTCTAACGAATGCCGTTTCTCTTCCACTAATGGCCCAACAGCATCAACAATTGTATTAACCAAATTAGTAATGACCACGGGCTCATGTGGCGATATATTGGCGCTGTCTTCCAGTCTTGCCAAATACAATAGGTCGCCGACAATAAGCTCCATGCGAACGCTTTGCAGGTTCATTTGGGCCAACGGTTTCGCAAACTTAAGTGGCAGATCTGGATTGTCGCGTAAAATCTCTACATAGCCTTTGAGCACAGTCAATGGTGTCTTCAATTCGTGCGACACATTGGCGACAAAGTCTGATTGCATTTGGTTTACTTTAACCAAGCGGCTCACATCGCGAGCGATCACCATTCTTAAAGTGTTGGTATAGCGTATGCATTTAAAACTAATTGTTTGCTCGTTGTTTGACGTCGAGTTGACTACCACGCCCAGCCCAGCCTGCTTCTTTTTTGAATTGGCCTTTTCCAATAGTTGATCCACTTCTGGGTAACGTATTAAGTCACCGAAGCGCACATTACTGTCTTCCGGCCAGCGGATTCCGAGCACGGTATTGGCATTCTTATTAGCCCACTCAATTTTGCCATGGTCGTCTACCAATATAATCGCGTCGGGAAGCGCGCTCACGGCCTTTCTAAACTGGGTCAAATAGGCACTCAGCTGGCGCTTGCGTTTGGAGTTTTTCGCGTTGGTGCGAATAATCGATCGATACAGGCTATGGAGTAGACCACTGACCTCGGGCATTGGATGAGTCTTCGGGTTTTCGGCCCATAGATACAAGAGGTTAAGCCAATATACTTGCCATAGTATGATGCCGATCGAGGCTACCAACATGGATAATAGAACATGCCCAACCGTGTAGCCAAATACCGCAGCTATTAGCATTAAGCCGACGAATTTCCAAATATCATGTTGCATAGTGATCGTGAGCTTGAGTTAAAATTGGCTGCCTTATCAAGGTTATCTTGTGCTAGATTTATGCAGAGGTCTTTAAAAGTTAGTCTCCAAGGCTTTGCATAGAGTGACTAGCTATCTTGTAGCGAGAAACGATAGCCCACTCCTCGTACAGTATCAATATAAGTGTCGCACTGATAGGGTTCCAATACTTTACGTAAGCGTCGAATATGCACGTCCACGGTGCGATCTTCAACATAAACTTGATCACCCCAAACATTGTCGAGCAACTGGTCACGTGCAAACACTCGGTCGGGGTGGGACAGTAGAAAATGCAGTAAACGAAATTCGGTCGGGCTGAAGTCTACGCTTTTCGAGTCAATCAAAACTCGGTGTTGAGTGGTGTCAATGCTGATCTTACCGGCGCTCACGACGTCGCTAAGGCTAGCCTTATCCGATAGTCTGCGCAGAACAGCCTTCATACGCGAGATCAATTCTTTAGTTGAAAAAGGTTTTTTAATATAGTCGTCTGCGCCTACATCTAGGCCTCGAATCAAATCACTCTCATTGTCTTTCGCGGTAACCATAATAATGCCGACGTGGTGGTTACCTTCGCGGCGGATTCTGCTGGCGAAATCAATGCCAGAAACACCGGGCATCATCCAATCGAGTAGAATCAGGTCAATATCACTTTGCTCTAAAATTTTTACGGCTTGATGAGCATTACTTGCGTCAGAGACCTCGAAACCTTCGATCTCCAATGCCATGCGAACCATATCGCGAATGGCTGCTTCATCATCAACAATCAATATATGTGCGCTCACAGAGTTTCCTTGGTTTGGAATTTATTTAGTATTAATCAGTTGTCATATTACATAGGTTTTATATTACAAGCTTGTGACAGTTTACCGCAAGCAAGGCATCGCACCCCATGTTTACTGAGACATCAGCATAAGTCGACAAACACATAAATATACCGGAAACTGTTTTATTGGGTTCGAAATCCTGCCATTGTCTGTCGATTAACCTACCAATAGCTGGCTATTATCGGCGGTTTCTGTCTCAATTGGAGGTATGACTAACAGGTTTTATTTCGTCCCTGAATTGTGACGAGGCCTCTTACTATTTTTAATTACCGAGGATGATTCATTTGAATGCCTTAAACTTGGTGGGCTAGTCGAGTAGAATAGCGCCAAAATAGCCATT
>JAFMHC010000071.1 GCA_017854775.1 Gammaproteobacteria bacterium
TTACTTGCTTCGCTGGGTGGCCCCAACAACCAAGGCAAGACAAGCGCCCCAAGAAATAGCAATACTGCCGCGCCAGTGACACGGTGCTTTAGATCAAATTCGGCATTCTGCTCGGGTTCTGAATTTTGGTTTTTTGGCATAAGACTTTGTTTTACTGATTTGAGCGAGGCAGCTAGCTCTCAATACGGCTAGCGTTAGAATGGGGAGCCATCATTGCGCTAATTAATATACTCAAGTATATCACCTACAATATGGAAGGAGCCAAAAACAACAAGACAGTCATCTGCTGTTAATGTGCTTAATGCTGCATCATAAGCATCTTGCACACGGTCATATTCAACCACTGTCGATCCACAGAGAGAGCTGATCACTGAACTCATCTCAGAGGCTCGAGAGCCACGATCATTGTGGATAGTTGCCACATGCCAGTCATCGATCTGAGCGACAATCTGCTCAAGGCTGACTTCAATTTCTTTATCTCGTAACATCCCACAGACCGCGACAGTACGGCCACGGAAAGTAGCGCCTTCGCCGCTAATTTTTGTGTTGCCGAGAGAATTTAAAAACTGGCTAAGGCGAGCAACAGACGCTTGATTATGCGACACGTCGAGTACAATATCAGGCTTACGGCTCCGCAGCTGACAGCGCCCTAAAATCATAGCATTCTTTATGCCCTGACAAATGCTGTCTTTGTCAGCAGGCAGATAATTCGACATAAGCCGCACCGCTTCAAGCGCCGACGAGCAGTTTGATAACTGAACCCCTTGCTGCCTAAACGGCAGCGGCAAATTATCAATAGTCGTTTCTGCGCTTGACCACTGCCAAGTCTCGTCGCCGTCTAAATACGAATAGTCGAAGTGCTGCCCTATCCGACTAAGTTGCGCTGCTAAACCAGATGCATAATTAAGCATACTGGCAGGCGGATTAGTTAAACCTAGTACCAAGGGGCGCCCCTTTCGTGCAATCGCCACTTTCTCGAACCCGATCTCATCGATGGAGTTGCCCAACCAACGAGTGTGATCAATGGAAATACTCGTAACTATTGCCAAATCGGCGTCAAGAATATTGACCGAATCCAACCGGCCGCCTAAGCCAACTTCCATGATCGCCACGTCAACCTGTTGAGCGGCGAAGAGGTCAATTGCAAGCAAGGTGCCGTATTCAAAAAATGTTATCGGTGTGCTTTCTCTGCTCGATTCAACCCGTTCAAAGGCATTCAGCAAGCTCTGGTCGTCAACCGATTCACCGTTAAGGTTGAAACGCTCATTAAAGCGAACCAAATGTGGTGATGTAAACTTGCCAACTTTATAACCCGCTTGATTATAAATTGAAGCCAGTAATTCAGCCGTGCTTCCTTTACCATTGGTGCCGGACAAACTAATTATCTTGTATGGCAATCCATTCGGGTACATCCGCAAAAAAACTTCACGAACACGTTCTAACGAGAGTTCAATCTCGCGGTGGTGAAGGGTTTGAATATAATCAACCCATTGAGCTAAACTGCGAGCCACCTTAGTCCGAGCCATCTCAGTGCGACCTCAGGTATGCGTCGGTAGAATTAATTTGCTCGACAGCCTTGGTAACCAGACTAAGATCTTTAATGCCGGGCTCGATCTCAAGTCCACTATTCAGATCAACCGCAAATGGTGAAAATTGACGTATTCGCATGGCGACATTGTCCGCTGAGAGGCCACCTGCAAGAATCAGCGGCTGAGCCACTTTACTACTCGGCCACAAGTCTAGATCTAAGGTCTGCCCGGTTCCGCCATGCTGTCCCTTAACATATGGGTCCAGTAAAATTGCTTGAGAATTAGGGAATTTGGCACAATCCTGATTAACTTGCTCAGCCGTTTTAGCTCTGATCGCTTTGATATAAGGACGGCTTAATGTTTGCCCTAAAGCGTCAGTTTCAAGACCATGCAATTGAATGATATCCAAGCCTACCGCATCAATACTGCGTTCAATTTGCTCATGGTCTGCATCAACAAAGACGCCGACTAGGGTGACAAATGGGGGTACGACATCACGGATTAGTCTGGCTTGCTTAAGCGAGATAAGGCGTGGACTATTTGCCTGTAAGATCATACCAATGGCATCTACGCCCAAGCAAACGGCGTGCTCAACTTGAGCAACGTTGGTCATACCACAAATCTTTATACGGGTTCTGTTTTGTACTTTCACGCTATCGATGATTATTGGCTGTATTGGTTATTTTAGCAGGATTCAAATTTGAGTTAATTACCTACGCTGGGCGACAATCGCCAGCAAACGTATAGTGACCGTATCAAACTCTCCATTGGACCTGCGACTAAGCAAGCTATTACTTTCCCCAAAATGCAACATTATGCTGACTGCTGGGTAAATCGAACTCTGGTGGGTATTCTACTCCAGCCAAATATAGACCATTTGCGGGTGCGGTTATACCAGCCTTGGTACGGTCTTTCTCAGCCAATACGTCGGCCAACCAAGCGACACTTCGTTTACCACTACCAATCTCAATTAAGCAACCAGCAATATTACGTACCATATGCTGAAGAAAAGCGTTGGCATTGAGGTCAAACCATATCCATTCTCGCTGACAGTTTAAATCGAGCTTGTGCATTGTGCGAATGGGCGAGTTGGCTTGGCAACCTGCGGCTCTGAAAGAACTAAAGTCGTGCTCACCTAACAATACTTGCGCCGCCTCAGCCATTGCCGCGACGTTAAGAGGCTCTTTTTCATGAGTCGCATAATTTCGATACAAAGCAGTTTTAATTGGCGTGTTATGAATGATAAATCGATACGAGCGCGAGAGTGCTGAAAACCTAGCATGAAATGTATCCTCAACTGGCGTCACCCAATGCAGACGAACGTCGTGATCCAAAAATCGATTAGTGCCTCGGCACCAGGCAAAGTTAGTGCGCTCCGAATTGGAGTCAAAATGAATAATTTGATGTGTGGCATGCACTGACTTATCAGTGCGCCCTGCGGTAACGATCGGTGTCGGGTGGTCTGCAACTCGGCTCAATGCGGCTTCGACAACCTCTTGCACAGTTCTCACATCATGCTTTTGCGCCTGCCAGCCACTAAAACCAGTACCATCGTATTCCACACGTGCAGCATATCTCACTGGACGCCACCTTTGATTAGCAATAATTTGAGCATTTGGATAGAAGCTAGTTACCAGAAAAAATCTGCGTTAAACCCGGATTATGCAATAAAAATCGTCGCGAGGATCAAAAGATCAAAGAAAACAAGGGCTCGCAGAAGATTATTGCCGTGAGCCATAGCCGTTCTATGGTGAGTGGAAATAGTCGAGTAAGCCTCTGTTTTCAGAAACTATAGTTTTCAGAAATTATAGTTTCTGAAATTTATAGTTTTCAAAGATATTTTGGGCCGTAGTAGAATTCTATTGAATAATCCGGGTTAAAGTAAAACTCAGCCGTTTCCGGCAATTTAAAACCAAACAAGCCCAAACTCCAATGAGTTCAGGCTTGCGAATAAAATTCACATGAGCTGGAAAGCCCATGTAAACCTAAAACAACTAACTAAAAGACTGACTAATCAAATGAGTTAGCATCTTATGCGTCTATCGTATCCAGTAATGCTTGGGAATCGCTTAACACATCGGCACTATTATCTTTATTCGCGACTAATTCAACCAAAATTTTACGTGCACCATCCTCGTCTCCGAGATCGACAAACACCTTGGCAAGCTCATACTGAGTACGCGCTTCATCGTAGTCTGGATCTATCTCAAGATCACTAACTTCTTGCACGTCGCTAAATGCACGCTCAACATCATCGCCCTCTTCGCCATCATCTTCATCGCTGGCATCGTCGAAGTTAAAATCCAAAAGATCTTCATCGTCGTCATTTACAGAAATCTCAATAGCACCATCATTGCTTTCTTTCGATAAATTCATCGAGGTTGGAATATCACCAGCGAACTCAAGTGCATCTATTTCAATTTCATCTAACTCACTAATCTCACTTCGACCATCATCAAAATTGATTAGCTGTATTGACTCATCTTCAGCGAGAGTCCCTACAACCATTTCCGACTGATCTTCGATGGTTAACTCTTCTTCAAGGTCACTGTGTTTGTCGGAAAAAGACTCATCTAAATGATCGTTCAAATCTTCGTCCTCGCCTTCACCAGGCTGACCCGCCATGTCATCGAACTCAAGCGGAACTTCAGAAATATCATCACCCTCTAGCAATAGCTCTGAATTCGCTTCTTCAGCGGTATGTAGATCATCTCCAGACAGATCGAATAGCGGATTATTTGGAGCAACCTCTTTACCCATTTCGCAAACTTGTTTCCAAACATCACCGGTAAGAGCTGCTCGCTGCGAGTAAAGCTCTTCGGCAATACGCTCAAAACCTTCTGCGTTTTGACGCTTATGATAAAGACTCAAAAGTTTTTGCTTGATATCAATCCTGTCTGGGTGGCTTACAACGCCATCTAATAAAACTTCTTCAGCCTGCTCGTCGCGACCGTAGGCGATATAAACATCGGCTTCAGCTACCGGATCTACTTCATCAGCCTGAACCACCGCATCGCTATCACTGTATACGGTTAAGAACGAAGTCTCTTTATCAGCAATTGCTTCAGAAGCCATTGATGCCGTATGAGAGGCTGACATCGATGTTGACGCGGCCGAACTAGACGAATTGCCAACGCTGTGCGAGTTGCTCTCGATTGACAACATGCTAACTTCGAACTCTTCATCGACTCGGCGTCGACGGATAAACAATATTGCTGCGCCGGCAGCTAACACAACACCAAGACCTACTAGGACCTTCCAAAGGCTTCCTTCAAATAGAGACGCTTTGACTTTTTCAAAAAAGGATTTCTCACGTGGCACGTTAATCGTCGACACACCAACCGCCGGACTCACTTCTGCCGCATCAGAATCAGCCTCTTCAATCACACTTTCCAGCTCAGAGTCATCGAAACTCTGCTCATCGCTAATGCCCTGGTCGGTGCCGAATTCATCGCCTTGATCATTAATCAAGCCATCGATTGCCGCCTCAGCGTCTTGTGCTACGTCATCAATTGACTCGTCAGATGAGGTCAAGAACTCATCAATTGCGCTGTTATCTTCACCTATATCGGCAAAATTTTCTACTTCTGCCTCAGCATCGACTTCGTCAACAAACTCGTTTTGCTCCGCTAAAGTAGCTTCAAGATTCGCGAGGTCCGCATTCTCGATACTCAGCTCAGCCAAGCGGTTCATGTCAGACAGCTGGCCTTCTAGCAATGAAATTCGCTCGTTTAATTCTAGTTTTTCCAGCTCACTCGATGCCAGAGACGAGCGTAGAGAAGTTACTTCTTGACTCAATGCTAAGACTTCACCCTCGCGAGTGTCGCCTTGGTCGCTCGAGACGTAGTCGTTCGATTCTGTCGATGCGCCGACTTGAAAACTGTCTTGCTGAAACGAATCATCTGAATCAGAGGTGAACGACGAATCGTCTTGAAAGTTGTAACTGTCTTGCCCAACATTAAGCGAATCACTTCCCGATGGCAGTAAGAGCTGAGGGTTCCATTCTGCAATTTGTTGGGTGTAAAACGACTTCGACTCTGACACGTCAACTGATCTAATCGCTTCAAGGTCGCCAATTTTAAGTATCGAACCTTTTATCAGACCATTTATGTTGGGGCCAATGAACGAGCTTTGGTTTTCTTCAAACAAAACTTTCATTATTTGAAAAATACTCAAATCCGGAAATTGGCGCTGTAGGTCTTGGGCAATCACGCTAAGTGATTCTCCCGATTCGACCGGGCCGTAACTAGCATCAGTGGGTTGTGAGCTAAGAGAAGAGTCAACCTCAGACTCATCGCTATTCGAATTAGTGCCGTCGCTATAAAAATCATCGGCAACCAATGGCTCTTCATCGACTGAAGACTCTTGCCCTGTAGCATTGTCGTCAACCAAGTCTTCGACAACTAAATCACTTTCAGTTTGGCTAGTCTCATCTTGAAAATCCTGATCAGTGCCAACTTGTCGCGGCTCGGAAACCGTACTGGGCGCTGCGGCTGCGTATACAGGCGGGTCAATTAATGCGGTGTACTCGCGCAAGAAACTTCCACCTGACCACTCAACTCGGACTAGAAAATGAATGAAAGGTTCCTTAATGACCACGTCATTACTGGTGACTCGCAGAAGTCGCTCACCAGCAACAGTATCCAGTGACAGGTTAACGTCTTGTAAATAACCCGGGTAATCGATACCTAAACTTTCGAAATCTTCGCGTGACGCGATGACTGCATTGAGCGTATCCAAGTCATCGCCAGCCGCGACTCGCAATTCAATAGACCCGTTGAGAGGTTGGTCTAGATTCGATGACACTTCAAAAGACCCTAAACCTAACGCCGACGCATTGGATGCGCTTAGTAATAATGCCGCCGCGATACCGAGGCTTTTTGCACGACTTGAAACTCCCATGGACAACGCCTGGGCCAATTTAGTTTTTGATAGAGTCATTTTTCGATTCGCCATAGAATACTCCGACATTTTCGTATGTTTTAGATAGATTAGCTCTAAGTGCTTGTAAATTCGGGTAATTGGCACTTTAGGTCTTACTTAGCTCAGTATTAAAACATCAAAAAGTATAATTTTTTTATAAGTTTTAGGTAGTTAGCAACGCATTGTAACAACTTACATCACTTTTTAGCAAATCAACAGTGTATTCTGTTGGAAAGCCCCTCTAGAATATCGCGATCGCTATTAATAGCCAAACTCTATTTCAAGAGTTTTACCCACCGCGCGGCAGCATACAACCCTAAATTTATCCAATTTGCGAGCTTAGAGATAATCTCTAACCAAGTGCTCAGCAATCTGCACGCTGTTGGTCGCGGCGCCTTTACGCACATTATCGGATACCACCCAAAGATTGATGCCACGAGGGTGCGAGATATCTTCGCGGATACGACCAACGTAAACAGAATCGCTACCAGCCGCATCGGTAACCGCAGTCGGGTAGCCACCGTCGACTTGATCATCTATAACCACAATGCCGGGGGCGTTTTCCAATAATACGCGAACCTGCTCTGCGCTAATCTTTTCTTTAGTTTCAATGTGGCATGCTTCCGAATGACCGTAAAACACCGGCACACGAACCGCTGTCGGATTAATCACGATACTGTCATCCGCCATGATTTTTTTCGTTTCCCACACCATTTTCATTTCTTCTTTAGTGTAGCCATTGTCCATAAAAACATCGATCTGCGGCAATACGTTAAAGGCAATTTGCTTAGGATAAACCTCAGTCTCGGCCTTCTTGCCGTTTAACAAGTTAGCCGTTTGTCGGGCAAGCTCTTCCATAGCACTTTTACCCGTCCCGGAAACGGCTTGATAAGTACAGACATTGATACGTTCAATGCCAACTGCGTCGTGAATCGGCTTGAGTGCAACCAGCATTTGAATCGTTGAGCAGTTCGGGTTAGCGATAATATTGGTATCTTTATAGTCTGCTATTGCCTCAGCATTGACTTCTGGCACTACTAAAGGCTTATCGTCGTCGTAGCGAAAGTGCGAGGTATTGTCGATTACAATACATCCGGCCGCCGCTGCCTTTGGGGCAAACTCAGCGGATATCGACCCACCTGCAGAAAACAAGCCTATCTGCGCCTTTGAAAAATCGAAATCAGCTAAGTTTTCGACGCGGATGGTTTTTCCTTTAAATTTTTTGCTGCTGCCCGCAGAACGCTCACTGGCCAGTAAGTATAGATTCTTTATCGGAAAATCACGCTCTTCTAAGACCTCTAATAATGTTTCACCTACAGCGCCGGTGGCGCCCACGATGGCTACGTTAAACAGTCGCGTATTGTCGGCGGCGGATTGATTACTCATGAGATTCTCTAAAACTTGGCTTAAAATTTAGTAATGGTTAGGCTGATTAACATATTTGACAGACGTTAATTCAAACGTTACCTTTGGTTTCTTAAAACGACATTAAACAGGCTGACCTTAATATAAACAGGCTAATCGTCTAGTAGTTATCTGGCTGGCATGTTTGCAGTCGTAAAAACTTTGCGTTTGTCAGCTCAAGCGGCGGATTTTAGCATGTTGAATAGGGTGTTATGAAGATTAAATGAGTAAGGATTCTTTACAAATCAAAAAGATCAACGGCAAAACCATTATATTTAGCGAATTTTGGAACACAATCGCATCAGGGTTGGGGAATTCACGCTTCAAAATCAACCTCAAGGCCGAGTCGATAAAGTACTTTTTAGATCCAGAGAGTGATCATAAGGATTTTCTCAGAATATTGATTCAACAAAGCTATAAACGCTGCCGATGCTATCACCTGAATGCGCGCTTCGATGTTAATGTAGCATTAGATATATTAGGTGAGACTAGCTACACCTTGCAAGACAACAAAGAAGACGACCTCATGGATATTGAGCTGCTTGAAGAAATTGCTTGGTTAATAAATCAACACTATGGACAAGCAATTGAAATGCCTAATTCAATGTTAAGTTCAATGCTAAGCGTCGACGACCCTAATAACGAGCGAGACAACGAACAGGATTTGTGTCAACTAAACTCGAACAAACTAAGCTCGAGCAAAGTGAGTGCGAGCAAAGTGAGTGCGAGCAAAGCAAGCTCAAGCAAAGCCGGTCCAGTAATTTGCATGTCTAAGCTAAAAATCCGACGCGCGAATCGTAAACAGTAGTCGTGTACGAAATCTCGGTCGATCTAGCTCACAGCCCACCACACATCAGCTTAAGCGTCGAGTAAAGATATTAGCTCGACTTCGTCGATCATTTCTATTCCTAACTCTTGCGCCTTTAGAGCTTTACTACCCGCATCAGCGCCGACCACAACCAAGTCTGTTTTCTTAGACACGCTACCAGCGACCTTTGCACCCAAGGCTTGTAGACGCTTCTTAGCATCCGAACGGCTCAAGCTCTGCAAGGTACCGGTGAGCACTACGGTTTTACCATTCAGGGGCAAAGATTCAGGATCAGGCAACTCATCAACATCTATGCGCCTGTATTCAACGCCCGAATCTAACAATGTCTGAATCACTGATTGGTTATTTTGATCAGCAAAAAAACGAACAATATTTTCAGCGACAATGGGTCCGATATCGGGAAGCGACTCAAGTGCATCGATGTTAGCGCGGCCTAGCGAGTCTAAGTTACCGAAGGTGTTGGCCAACTGCTCTGCGGTGCTTTCACCGACCTGGGGTATACCCAGCGCATACAGCAGTCGAGATAATTCGGCTTGCTTACTACCCTCTATACTCGATATTAAGTTCAGTGCTGATTTTTCGGCGAAACCTTCCAACTCAACTACCTGATCAACGCTTAGACTGTACAGATCGGCCACGTTTTTTATCAATTTTTGGTCAACCAAAATATCAACAATTTTGTCGCCCATACCATCTATGTCCATCGCTTTGCGGGATACGAAATGCTTAATGGCCTGCTTTACTTGAGCACCGCAACTCAAGCCTCCAGAACATCGCGCAATAATGCCCTCGCCTTGGATCGCCACCTCAGAACCACATTCGGGGCAACGTGTTGGAAACTGATATTCGACCGAGTCAGGCGGCCGCTTTTCTAGATTGACGGCAACGATTTGTGGAATCACGTCACCGGCTCGTCTAACGATCACCGTATCACCAATACGAATGCCTAAACGCTGAATTTCTGATTGGTTATGTAAGGTTACGTTTGATACAGTAACACCGCCAACAAATAGCGGAGCTAACCTGGCGACAGGGGTTATCGCGCCGGTACGACCGACTTGCACATCGATATTAGTGACCACGGTGCTTTTCTCTTGTGCCGGAAACTTATGCGCCAAGGCCCAGCGCGGCGCCTTGGCAATAAACCCGACTGATTGCTGCCAATCTAAACGATCTAGCTTATAAACAATGCCATCTATCTCATAATCCAGATCAGACCGGATTTTACTAATTCGAGTAAAGTAATCCAAGCAGCCTTCGGAGCCGACAACTTTCTCAAGCAATGGACAAATAGGGAAGCCTAATTCAGCAAGTTTATCCAAGGTTTGAGAATGCGTAGTGGCAAAATCGTCATCGCTGATAACACCCAACGAGTAAACAAATATATCTAACGGCCTGCTCGCGGTAATCTTACTATCGAGTTGGCGAAGACTACCTGCTGCGGCGTTACGAGGATTCACAAATAACTTCTTTTCTAAGCTAGCTTGGGTTTTATTTAATGCTTCAAAACCAGCGTGCGAGATAAAGATTTCACCTCGCACTTCAAGCCGCTCGGGTGCGCCCTCAGGTAAGCGCAGAGGGACGCTGCGAATTGTCTTAACATTCTGCGTGATGTCTTCGCCGACCTTGCCGTCGCCTCTCGTTGCCGCGTGCTTCAAGACGCCATCCTGGTAATAAATACTTACCGCCAGACCGTCAAGCTTGGGCTCGGCGACGTAATTAAAGAGCCGCTCATCAGGCTGACCGAGTTCTTTATGCAAGCGTCGATCAAATTCGCGAATATCATCATCGGTGAAACCATTACTCAGCGACAACATCGGCTTTTCGTGGGTAATCTGGCTAAACTCGTCGAGAGGCAATGAGCCAACACGTTGCGACGGCGAATTGGCACTCGACAACTCACTAAACTTCGACTCTAAAGCCAATAGCTCCTGCATCAACTGGTCGTACTCATAATCTGAAATACTTGGCGAATCTTGCCTATAGTAAAGTCGATTATGATGCTCAATTTCAGAACATAATGTCGAATGACGAATTCGGGCGGCGCTTAAATCTGACATAATTACTCTACTAAAATAATTTTTTGGCAACCGCGTCGCCAGGGATAAAGCCATCTTGCTGCATGCTGAATGCGATGTCCGACACTTGCTGCATCAACATAGAATAAGAGCGCTGTGTCATAATTCGACCGTTACGATCTACGACCTTTCCCTCTAACCAAGTTGCTAGGCTATTAGCGTCTTTGACCATTTCCTGAAAAACCATTTCAGGGTCTTTGGTCGCGGGAACATTCATATAAACGACCAGATCGTGAACTGGCGTAGTGGTGCCGCTAGAGATCCCAAACTGACCCGAACCATCAGTACACGCCAAACGAAATAGCACTGAAATATTATTTTTTGAGCCTAAGGTTTTCATAAAGATGCCGTTCTTGTCGGTCGACATCATAAGATCACGCGCACAACTCTCAATATCAGCCATACGAAATCCAGCCTTTGCCTTCGGCACTACATTCAATACCGCCATTGAGTCGTAACGACGTCCGATTTGGTCCAGCGCGAGCGCTTGCTTCAATGCCTCGTCTATCTGCATAGAAAACTCGAACGGAGCATCGTAGGCGTTGGTAAATTCCAACACCATTTGTTGAAAATCATGTAACTCCCGCTGTGACATTGCGCCTTCGCGATCGGCCAACTGAATTGATACACCTAGCTCGGTAAAACGGGCTGACGGCAATTCAAATTCAATATCTCGCCACATATCGGTCAACTGGTTTAAGCCATAGATATGCACTTTGCGATGGAACTTAAAATCATGCTTGCGGAACAGCGACAAAAGACCCTGTTGCTCGATTGGGTCTGGGTTCTTTATTCGAGCAACCAACTCAGTTACGACACTGGCAGACTCTTTATCAATCTTTGGCCTGGGCGCCATTTCAGCTTTATGAACTGTTGCTGATTTAGCGGTACTCGGGCTGTTGTCGGTTTCATCATGATCGAGCGATGGCGGCTGCTTTACATTATCAGACTTAGCGCCATGCTGAGCTACACCGCGTTCAGTGTTGCTCCCGTTTTGCTGGGGATGATGCATGGATGACTCGACCTTCGCGGCACTTGAAGCTTCGCCTCTTGGGCCTTTGCCTACTGGATCTTTGCCTAAGGCGCTTTGGTCTCGGGTCGATTCTCCCGTGGTCTTGGCCATCTCGACATTAGACGGTCGCATCTGCGGTGCAGTCTTTTCTGATTGCCCTTCAGAATGGACTTTCGATTGTGCCTTGGATTGCGCTTTAGCCGCCTCATTTGAACTGGTCGCTTTGCTTTTGCTCTGCTCTAATTCAGCAAATAAAGGATCTATATAATCCTTCTTGTCAGTCGGCTTAAATTGACGTTTTTGTACCACTGAGTAAGCAACTATTGCGGCAAAGATCAATACGCCTACGGCGAAAAATATAAGGTATAAATCGGCCACGTTACATTGCCGCCATTTTTGCTGCTTCAGCGACATCGACCGCTACCAAACGGGACACACCCGGCTCAGCCATAGTAACTCCGACCAAAACATCGGCTACTTCCATAGTGATCTTGTTATGGGTAATAAATAGCAATTGGGTCTTCTCACCCAATTGCTTTAGAACACCCGCATATCGCTCGACGTTAGCATCATCCATTGGCGCATCAACCTCGTCTAACACGCAGAAAGGCGCAGGATTAAGTTCGAAGAAAGCAAATAGCAAAGACACCGCTGTTAAGGCTTTCTCACCACCCGATAACAGCGCAATGGTGCTATTGCGCTTACCCGGTGGGCGTGCCATGACACCAACCCCAGTGTCTAGCATGTCTTTGCCAGTTAATTCTAAGTAAGCACTCCCGCCGCCAAATAGCTTAGGGAAGAAGTCTCTAAAACCCTCATTCAGAGCGTCGAAGGTTTCTTTAAATCGACTTCGTGTTTCTTTGTCTATTTTAGCGATCGCAGCCTCAAGCGTAGCCATCGCTTCGGTGAGGTCAGCATGTTGCTTGTCTAAGTACACTTTACGCTCTGAACACTCCTCGTACTCATCAATTGCCATTAAATTAACCGCACCAATTCGCTCAACTTTACGAATCACATCAGCCAAGCGCTGCTCGACTTGGCTTAAGCTAAGGTCTTCGGGCAATGCCTGCTGGGCCAGCAACATCTGCTCTTCATTTTTCTCAAGCGCTTCTGAAATAGTATTTCGCCGAACTAACACTTCTTGGCGCGCCATTCGAACTTGCTCTAAGCTATCTCGAACAGTGCGCGACTTACGATCAAAACTCAACCTCGCTTGATCGGCGTTCTGCATTTGATTTTCAAAACCACTCAAATCATTGCGCGCTTTCGACAAGTCACGCTCGACCGTCAAACGATTTTCCAGCAGCAATTGAAGCTGCTCGCGCAAGGCCTCGGTAGGATCATCATTATTGTCGATAATCGCAGCCAACTCAGCCCGCCTGGCAGCCTGCCCTTCGAGTTGATGGCTCAATCGCGCAATGCTTTCAACCAATCCGGCTAAACTCGATTGCGATCGCTCCAACTCCATTCGTTTTGCCTGACTCTCGTCGCGAGCTTGACGCTCTTGCATTCGAGCCTGCTCCAAGCCTTCAGTTACCGATGCTCGCTGGGCGCTCAATTGCTGCCGTCTTTGATCGAAATTAACAGCTAGTTCTTTGGCGTCTTGCATCAACTTATGAGCGGCGTTCATTTCGTCTTTAGCTTTAGCCAATTGATCGTTTAATTCTTGCTGCTCCAGTAACAACGAATCTCGCTGCGTCAATAGCTCGACGCTGCGTGCCTCGATGGCACCAAGCTGGTTATGCAGATCAGTACGCTGATGCGATTTATTGCGAAAATCATTACGCGCTTGCTCTCGACCAGATTCTAATGATTTTATCGCGGCTTGATCGCTTTCAGCCTGCGACTGAATTTTTTGTAAGTCGTGACTCGCCAAATCGACACTAGCCGTCAATTTTTCGATTCTCGCTTCGCGCTGCAAAATTCCGCCTCGCGCATCATCAATTCCAAACGAGGCCCAGTTAGTTCCAATCCAGCAGCCTTCACGAGTCACAATGGACTCATGAGCGGATAACTTATGGCGGTTTTTTAAAGCATCTGCGACCGTATCTACCGCGTAAACACCATGGAACCAACCATCTATTTGTACCTTGGATGCGCTAACCTTATCGGACAAACAATCTAGCTTTTTGGTGCTCTGTTCAATCGGTGCCGAACTTTCATCAACTAACCAAACACGCCCATCCTTAAACTCGCTTAAATCGGCCGAAAATTGCTCAAGTTTAGGTACCGAGATAGCATTGAGCTGCCGGCTAAGCACGGTATCTACCGCGAGCTCCCATCCACTGTTTACACTCAATTTCGAAGCAATTCTGTGGTTATCTTTGATGCCTCGCATCTGTAACCACTTATTTACCTCTTTATTGTCTTCGCCCAAGGCCGCCGCCTGCAGCGCTTTGAGTGAATTTAATTGTGCCGAATCGTCTTGAAGCTTGTGTCTCACTAAGTTGTAACGCTCACGCCGCTCTTCAAGCTCTGCTCGCAAACCAATAATTTTTTGATCGCGCTCCTGTAGCGACTCCTCAAGCTGCGAACACTCTTCGTCGATCATCGCAACCGACTCTTTAAGCTGTTTAATTTCTTCAATGTTCAGCTTACTATCAATGTCGCTCAAATTAGTAGCAACTTGGGTGCTTCGAGCTGCGAAATGATGAATCTGGCGATCTTGCTGCTCGATACGTGCTGACTGGACTTCACGTTCTTTTTCAGGGTCAGCGGCATCACGATTCAATTGCTCCCACTCTTGCTGCCACACTTGAAATTCCTCATCTGCGAGTTGAAATTTAGCGTTGGCCGCCTCATAGGTCTCGGCCAGTATTTCAACCATAGGTTCAAGCTCAATTTGCAGGCTCTCGGCCTCATCCAAACGGGTCTGATCAATCTCTAAGTGTTGTGACGCCTCCCGCTCGGAGCCAGCTAAGCGATCAAACTCTTCTTGTTGCTGCCTACGAGTTAGGCGAGTATGTTCGATCGACTGCTCAAGGGCGGCTATCTCACCGCCAATACCATAGTAATCAGCTTGAATTTTATTCAGTATTTCGGTTAATTCCAGCTGCTCTTGACGCATCGCCTCTATTTGCGACTCAACGTCGCGTTGCTCGGAAACTTGACCTTCAAACTCGGTCTGCAGACGCTCGAGTTCAACGTCTTTAGACTTAACTTGTTTGTGCAAGGCTGACCAACGCATGGTCTTAAGCTGGCCGTCTAACTCACGTTGCTCCTGTTTAAAATTCTTATAACGCTCAGCCTCATTGGCCTGACGTTTGAGTCGTCGCAGCTGAGTCTCTAACTCGCCGACGATATCTTCCACACGGCTGAGGTTATCTCGAGTATGACGAATTCTATTTTCGGTTTCGCGGCGACGCTCTTTATATTTTGAGATGCCAGCGGCTTCTTCGATCAATACTCTCAAGTCTTCGGGTTTAGATTCGACGATACGCCCGACCATGCCCTGCTCGATAATCGAGTAAGACCGAGGGCCAAGACCGGTCCCAAGAAAAATATCATGGATATCTTTACGCCGACAACGAGTTTTATTGATGAAATACTTCGAACCACCTTCACGCATTAACTCTCGACGAATGCCAATTTCAGCGAATTTCGCGTATGCCCCAGGCGCCGAACCATCTTTGGTATCAAAAACCAACTCAACATAGGCTCGGTTGACCGGTTTACGCGCGGCCGAACCGTTAAAGATGACGTCTTCCATGCTATCGCCGCGCAGGGTTTTAGCCGATGACTCGCCCATTACCCATCGAATAGCATCGATCACGTTTGACTTGCCACAGCCATTTGGTCCGACAATACCGATCAGGTTATTCGGAACAGTTACTTTGGTCGTGTCTACAAATGACTTAAAGCCAGATAATTTGATGTGTTTTAAGCGCATTAATGGTCCTTAACCATCCCCAGTTTGGCCCGTAAGCCATTGATTGTAAAGCTACCTTAAAGCACGCAACACACTACTGTTTATGACGTAGCAGTAATCAGAGTGTGATGCATAACGCCGTATAAACGGCCACCTTTTGGTGACTTAGCCGTTGGGCAATGCACGACATACTCAAGCAGATGAAGGTGCTTTTCGGTTTAACAAGTTTAATCCCTAAGATTAAGTTAAAATGGCCTCCGATAAAACCATTGATTCAAGCAATTCGAGCTTTTTCGAAGTAAAGCCATTAAGAATGCCGCTAACTATGGCCTTACAATGACCCAGATGTTTTTTACATAGCCCAAGGCGCCGATAAAAAGTAAATACCATGCCCTTAACATTTGCCCAAATACAGCAGTTCAAAATTGACGGATACTTGGTATTACCGGGTCTGCTCAAAAGTGATGAATTGAATGACCTTAGAGCGCTTACTCAAGGCCATTTAGCAAGCAGAGTCGAGCCGTTTGAATTAGAGGCGCAGGTGAGATACCCAGGCGCACCTACCAGTTCCAATGCCGCTGGAGGCGATACCATCCGCCGCTTACTGATGGCATTTCAGCGAGATGTTGCCTTCGCTCAACAGGCCAGTCGACGCGAGATAGTTAATGGCATCAAACAAATATTAGATACCAATACTGTGCGGTTAAATCCAAACCATCACAACTGCATAATGACCAAGCAACCCGACTATAGCTCAGAAACACTTTGGCATAGAGATACCCGATATTGGAATTTTAGTGACAAATATCTGATTAATGCCTGGTTTGCTCTGGGTAACGAGCAAATAGAGAATGGTGCGATGAAAATATTGCCAGGCTCGCATCGCTGGGAAGTGCAAGAGCAGGCATTGGACGATGCTCAATTTTTAAAATTAGACCACCCAGACAATCAATATCGCTTGGCAACACAGCGATTAGTAAGCCTAGCGCAAGGCGATGTATTGCTGTTCAGCGCACACTGTTTTCATGCTGCGGGAAAGAATACGACGGTAGAGCCAAAATTTTCCATGGTATTCACCTATCATGGTGATTCAACAACGCCGATCAGCGACACACATTCAGCTAGCCGACCTGAAATTACCGTTTAAGGTAATTTTTATCTTGAGCGAATTTGAAACTAGCTAAGGGCTTTTATAGAACTAGCTAAGGGCTGTTCTAAAAACCAGCTAAGGGCTATTCTAAAACCAGCTAAGGGCTTCACCCTTATTCGCCCACCGTTCGGCGGTCTTTAAAAGCCGCAGCAAGCGTTCGTTGGTCCATATATTCAAGCTCACCACCGACTGGAACGCCTCGCGCTAGACGAGTAATTCTGACATCGTATGGCGCCAACATTTGTTGCGTGTAGTCGGCCGTCGCTTCGCCTTCAGCGGTGATGTTAGTAGCAATCACCACCTCACGGATATCCTGCTCGGCAACCAAGGTGTTCAAGCGCCTAAAGGCTAGTTTTTCGGGACCAATTCCCTCGAGAGGAGAAAGCTTACCCATAAGCACAAAGTACAATCCTTGATACGCCCCAACCTGCTCAAGCGCTTGTAAATCGGCGGGGGTTTCTACCACACACAATAATTGTTGATCGCGCTTTGCCGACGAGCAAATGTCACATACTTGCGACTCACAAAAAGTGTTGCAACGTTGGCATGTTGTTACACGCTCGAGCGCGTCATTGAGGGCATCGGCTATTGCTCTAGCGCCGTCTCGGTTGCGCTCCATAAGGTGAAATGCCATGCGCTGGGCGTTCTTTGGCCCCACACCAGGCAGGGCCTTCAACGCATCCTTAAGAGCCTCTATAGCGGAGGATGTTGCCATTACAGTTGTTGCCTCGTCATTACAGCTGTTGTCTCGCCATTAAAATTTTCGCTTAGTCATTAATTAATAGTTGCTGCCTAGAATGGCATGCCAGGGATATTTAGACCACCGGTCAAGCCGGCCATTTTATCCTGCGATGTTTTCTCTACCTTTCGCACAGCGTCGTTAATAGCGGCCGCGATCAAATCCTCTAAAATTTCCTTATCATCGGCATCACCAAATAGCTCTGGATCAATACTCACGTTTTTGACATCGTGACGACAATTCATTACTACTGTCACCATGCCACCACCAGACTCTCCAGTAACATCAATATTGGCGAGCTCTTGTTGCGCCTTTTGCATGTTTTCTTGCATGGCTTGCGCCTGCTTCATTATGTTTCCTAAGCCGCCTTTCATCATGCTAGTTCTCATATTTGGCAGTGTTACCTGCCGTGTTGCTGTTAGAGACCTCAGCATAACTCGACGAACGAATAAAAATGTCTGCAATGCCCTCCCCTTTTCGTTGAAAAACTTGCCAATAGCTCGCTATTAGCTGCGTTTTCCGCCGCAATTGGAGACATTCCAACCTATTTTTATTTCGTCCCTGAGTTATGCTAAGGTCTTTGTTAAGTACATAAACCCGCGTTATTGCGCCGGCTTTATTGAATCTTCATTTAGAGTGGCGCCAAACTCATCGATAAACGCTTTTACGCCTGGGTCACTCTTAAAATTTTCTTTGGTTTGCTCCAGCTGCTCGTAACCCAATCTAGATAAGCAATCAGCTGGGGTTTCTCGATCAGACTCCTCAACATCTAAGGTCACTATCGTCTCCTTATTAGTGATTAGCCGAATCGCTTGTTGGATACTTTCTAGCCGCCCTGGGCGAAGAAGATGCTCTTGTAGCGGTGCGAGCGATAATACAATCTTCTCGTCACCGAGCTTTTCACAAGCACAGTTCATCGCTAACTCTTTCGGAAACCCAGTCAGGTTGGTTTGCTCAACTAACTCTCCCCATTCGTTATTACCAGCTAGCGTAATCGCTATGGCACTAGGCTGCGGTGCTGGTGCAGCTTGTGGTGCAGCTTGTGGTGCTGGTGCAGTTTGAGGTGCTGGTGCAGTTTGTGATGCTGGGGCCGTTTGTGCTGCCGGGGCCGTTTGTGCTGCTGGGGCCGTTTGTGCTGCTGGTGCAGTTTGTGCTGCTGGGGCCGTTTGTGCTGCTGGAGCAGTTTGTGCTGCCGGGGCCGTTTGTGCTGCCGGGGCCGTTTGTGCTGCCGGGGCAGTTTGTGATGCCGGGGCCGTTTGT
>JAFMHC010000318.1 GCA_017854775.1 Gammaproteobacteria bacterium
AGAACTCTCGCAAATGCCAGCAAACGTTTTCTGTTAGCTAATATTCTTACCTGTCTACGCAGATGTTTGATACCCTACCCTCATATATCTTTAGTAGCAGATTTAGGAGCTATCGGCTCGCAAAGATTCGTCATCTTCTAGCAAATCCCGCTAGCTTAAGTTTCTGAGGGCGTCTGCTGCGTAAAATATCGAGCCTCTTGTTATCAGCGCCTAATCAGCCGCTTTATACACAACGATAGTGTCATTAAAAATATGGCATAGTCTGTGCCAAAGAACGATTCCCAAAACGATGCCAGCAACTTATCTGACACGCCAAAAACACCATGGATAATAACTATAACTACTACGTAATTTTTAAGCCTTATGGTGTGCTGAGCCAATTCTCGCGACCCGAGCCGCATCATAAGACCCTTGCTGATTTAGGCTTTAAGTTTCCCAAGGATGTTTACCCTGTTGGACGCTTGGATAACGATAGCGAGGGGCTTTTAATTCTGACAAACGACAAAAGCCTCAATCATCAATTATTGAACCCAAGTTTTGAGCATAGGCGCACCTATGCCGTTCAGGTGGACGGGCAAATCACCGATGAAGGCATTAATAGGCTGGAGAATGGAATAGCGATCAAGGTCGGTAAAACGACCTATCAAACGATGCCTGCGGCCGCCACATTATTGACAGACGGGATTGGTCTAGCGGAGCGTGAGCCACCGGTTCGTTTTCGTAAATCGATACCGACTAGCTGGCTAGAGCTAACGCTAATTGAAGGTAAAAACCGACAAGTACGTAAGATGTGTGCAAAAACAGGCTTCCCAGTACTACGGTTGGTGCGAATTCGGATAGAAAACCTACTATTAGATGGCATGCAACCGGGCGATGTAAAAAAGATGGACGGTAAAGCGTTGAAGAAGTTATTAGGGTTGTAGTTTCATACCTACCGCCCGACTACTTACTCTCCGCTTACCCTTTTATTTACTGAGGTAAAGCAGTAGAGTCGAATGATAAGCATGTCGGATAATGATATAAAAATTGTCTGTCTTAATCGCCTTAAAAATAATGAGAGCCTAATGATAAAAAGTAAATTCAACAAAAAGCATAGCGCCGAAAACGTCACTCAAGGTCTCGACTTATCGGGTAAGAACATCGCTATCACCGGGGTCAATTCGGGGCTTGGTCAGGAGACGATGCGAGTGCTTGAATCTCGCGGTGCTCATATCATTGGCATGGCTCGCTCGCTAGAAAAGGCGAAATCCGCAGCCCATTCAAACGGCGGAAACATAACCCCACTAGCCTGTGAACTGAGCAGTTTTGAATCAGTCAAACAATGTGCCGATTCAATTAAAGAGTTAGCCATTCCGATTGATGTTTTGATTTGCAATGCTGGCATTATGGCCTTGCCCAAATTGCAACTGCAGAATGGTTTTGAACAGCAATTTAATACCAACCACCTTGGCCACTTTATACTGGCGCACAATCTCATTGACCAGGTGAAACAAGCCGATCAGGGCCGAATAGTCATGCTCTCTAGCTTAGCCCACAAGATGGCCCCCTTGAAAGGCATTGATTTTGACAATCTTGACGGCTCACAAGGCTACAATGATTGGAAATTTTATGGTCAGGCTAAGCTGGCAAATTTGTTAACCGCAGTGAGCTTGGCCAAGCATCTTGAAGGCAGTTCTGCCACCGCCAACGCGGTACATCCAGGTGTGATCAAAACCAATTTGAGTCGCAGCATGAGCGGCCTGCAAGGCTTACTAATAAACAATCCTCTCTCGAGTCTTCTAATTAAGCTCGCACTAGGCGGCAAGTCGATTCCGCAAGGCGCTTCTACGCAATGTTATGTCGCAACCGCACCTGAGTTGTCGGATGTTAGCGGTAAGTATTTTTCCGACAATAATGAGGAACGCCCGAGTCGCTTGGCACAGGACGAAGCGTTAGCAGATCGGCTTTGGGATTTTTCTTGCGACACTCTCAAGAACTATCTTTAGCAACATATTTAGCAACTTGGACAGCTTGATTTGCCAATGCCAAGCCGAACGTTCAGATCAGACAGGATTTTTCAATAAAGCTTGCTAATGCGAAGTCTTTATCAGAGAGCCCAGCAACATCATGGGTCGTTAGCTCAATATTCACGGTGTTATAAACGTTCGACCACTCAGGGTGGTGCTGATTTTTTTCAGCATATAAAGCCACTTTGGACATAAACGCCCAGGCTTGAATAAAGTCGTCGAAACGAACTGTCTTGGCGAGTTTTGAGTCGCCGTTGATCTGCCACGGCACCCCCGGCACCCCTAGATCTTTATTGATTTGTTGCAGTCGCAAGAGACACTGCTCAGCGCTAAGCTTGTTTGCCATAGCCATGATTTACCCCCTAATATTCAATAATTGACTAAACCCAACTAGTGTCAGCATAGAGCTCCGCGCTTATTGGCACTTGGTCTCGATACTCTAAATAAGCGTTTGGCTGTTTGATATTTAGCCTTGCCCGCGCATGCTCTAGTGGCTCGTCGAGCAGAGAAAGGTAGTTTTCAGCCGGCAGCCATTTTGCCTTTTTACCGTTTTTATAGGCTTCGATTATGGCCTTGATCTGCATTCGTCCAAACGCCAGTTTACGACAGTCAATAATCTTGAATAAGGCGATAAGCGCCCAGCCAAGACCTTTGGTTTGTGCATAGGAGAACGCCACTAAGCAGGCTTCGTCGAGTGGTTCATCTGGGCTGTAACCGGTCAGCACATGCCAAATATCATGACTGTCTCGGGTGCGTCGGGCGTACCATGCGTGGGGATGCTCGCCACCGCTTCGCTGCCCGTCTATAGCACTTGCCTCGGCAAGACCGTTGGCCGAATAACCCGTCGCCATCATCATGTTTTTATAATTATGGCCAACTGTTCCGGTAGAAAAATTCGCCAAGTTTTCGGGCTCGCTCAAGTACTCTGCTAGCTCTACCTGTTGATAGGCTAATTCTCCGCCGCTCTTAGTGGTCAACAATCGCTCATATCCCGAGGCATTGGATTTACCATTTAGCGATTCCATAATCACAAAGACTTGCGGTGTGTCTTTAGGGTTGGAGATCAGTTTTCTCGCCGCACCCAGTGCCGCTCGCCAATCATTTTTATACTCTATTACTTGGTCCATAGGTTCGATCATAGTTTCCATCATAGTTTCCATCATAGTTTCCATCATAGTATCTCGCATTTGAGGCCGCTATTTCGGCTACGCTAAAGTTATGTAAACAAGCGTACACTATAAACGTTAAAATCATCATGTCAACAGCTGTACACTTATTATTTTTTCGTGATAAAAACAGCAAACAAGCAACTTTGACTCTATTTCTCACTATCGTCATTTTTTAGGTGCGCCCATTAGCTAATTTGATATAATGTGAACACTTGTATTATAAACCGGAAATCATTATTCGTATTCAGAAGAAACATCGCCGTAAAGACAATAAGACGATAGATACTCGGCAGGCACTATTTGATGCCGTTCTTGAACTAATGAATCGAGATAAAAGTTTCGAAGCTATTAGTCTGCGTGAAGTGACACGTGAAGTTGGCATCAATCCGTCGGCGTTTTATCGACACTTCCCAGATATGAACACGCTAGGGCTGGAATTGGTTAGTCTCTCCTTTAAGACGCTCAGGCAACTTCTCAAGGAGGTGCGCGCCAATCCCGTGCAGGGCTCTAACGTAATTCGAAAATCAGTCGAGACATTCGTTACCTATGTTCTGGCACATCCGCGCCACTACCATTTTGTTATTCGTGCGCGCCTAGGCGGAGTCGCGACCATTCGCACGGCCATCGACTCTGAACTTAGGCTGCTGGTCAGTGAGTTGTCTACCGACCTTGCTCAGCAGCTGAACACCGATACCTGGTCAACCGATGAATTGAAGATGCTTGCCGGGCTTATGGTCGGCGCGATGACCCGAATAGTTGAACAGCTATTGATCGACAATCGCTACCATCAAAACATTGTCGAGTTAATTGATCTTGGCGAAAAGCAATTACGTCTAATTCTTCTAGGAGCGTCACAGTGGCGAAGCCAAACATAGATAAAAATCAAAGGCTTACTAAAGCCTCCTAAGGTTATATGCAATATAAATCTGATGCCGTAATGCGCTAAAACTGCTTGAGTAAACCCGCCATTGCAGTTTCGGCGATTCGGATAATATGACTAGATCACTACGCTAGCCGACCCAAAGCGCACAGCTTGTTG
>JAFMHC010000072.1 GCA_017854775.1 Gammaproteobacteria bacterium
GATGCTGAACGAAACTGAAACCGAGATTTCGGCCAAGAGTTTTCATAAGATGCTGGCCGATATGGTTGAGCGTCTTGACGCAGATTCCGGTTATATCGAATTGCAATTCCCTTATTTCATTGAAAAGACGGCGCCGGTTTCTGGTGTTAAAAGTTTGATGGATTATCAGGTCAATCTGATCGGTCAAATCGAAAAAGGTCACGTGGCGTCAACCCTGGAAGTAACTATCCCAGTCAAAAGCCTGTGCCCTTGCTCAAAGAAAATTTCCGAATATGGCGCACATAATCAACGCTCGCATTTAACAGTAGGCATTAACTGCTCAAGCAAACTTTGGTTGAATGAATTGATCAAAAGCGTTGAAGCTCAAGCCAGCGCTGAATTATTCGCAATATTAAAGCGCCCAGATGAGAAATTTATTACGGAGCGCGCCTACAATAACCCGAAATTCGTTGAAGATGTGGTGCGCGACGTAGCCCATGAGTTTGATAACAACGACAAAATTACTCGTTATTATGTTCACGCGGAAAACTTCGAGTCGATCCATAACCACAGCGCATTCGCAGTTGTCGAACACGATAAAACTATGTAGTTAATAGGTCTTAGGCTGAAATAAATAAGGATATCAGCCACTGACAAACCGACGCATCATAAAAGCCGCTGAGAAATCTGCGGCTTTTATATTGCAGGGTGCCAGTTCAGTCGTTAAATCTATTTACCGCTTTTTCAAAACCCCAAGCCTAAGGCTTTTTCAAAACCCCGAGCCTAAGGCTTTTTCAAAACCATAGTCTGGCCAGCACGGTTCATATGCAAGCGGCTTAAAAAAGTCATGCCCAGTAATGGAATCTCAGGAAAGCCGCCTTCAATAACGCCAGCCTTTATATCCTTAAGCTCTAGTCCGCCCAAGCTTATCGAATCAATGTTTAAGGTGTACATAGGCGCTAGGCCTGAAGCGGTTGAAGCAAATCCGCGTTCACCGCTTAGATAATTTATACCCAAACGCGTCGCCTGCCGACTATTAAACACCACTAAATTTGCGCCCGTATCAACCAAAAACCGTATAGATCGGCCGTTAACTAGCCCGCTCGCTTCAAAAAAACCAACCTCGTTTTCGTATAATACTATTGAGCTTGCCGTCCGATTTGAGGAAGCACCCAGCGACCCACCAATCACGGCCGTGCCATTGAGGCGCAGTGTCTTACGCTTACCGTCTATTTCTATCACCGCTTCGCTGGTATTAGAACTGATGACTTTTACACCTTTATAAATCGACCCGGCGCGAATGATTTTGGCCTTATTACCATCGACAGAAAGCATTGCGCGATCATTGAACAGCGCGATTGCAGCTACTGTCTTCGCAGCGCCCGTCTTCGCAGCGCCTGCCTTCCCAGCGACACTTCCAGAGGCAACTCTTTTAGCCTCGGCATCTTTAGCCTCGGCTACTCTGGGTTCGAGCAGAGAAATCACGGTTAAACTAATCAATACTATAAATCCAATCCAACGCAAACTCTGTCACCTAATCCTAGTTATTCAGCCGCAGGTAAACTTAAGCAGCTTGCCTGTCTAACTGGTTGCACATAACATTACCTCAGCGGTGCGCTTGCGCGCAACAGTAATCGCCTAACTTAAACGCCTCACATAATCTCTTCAAGACGATCAATCGCCTCGGTAAGTGTTTCCACCGGATACACTTTAATATTGGCTGAAAGATTCTTTGGTACATTGCCCTTAGGGCAAATGCAATGCGCAAAGCCTTGCTGAGCGGCCTGTCTAATGCGCTCCAGACCACTGGGAACACTTCTCACATCACCAGAGAGCCCGAGCTCGCCAAACGCCACCCAATTATGCGGTATCGCTCGGTCCTTAAATGACGACACCATAGCCAACACCACCGGCAGATCTGTACTTGGGTCGGTAGACCGTAGCCCGCCAACCAAATTGACGTAGAGCTCTTGATCGTACATCGCGAGGTCGGCGTGCCTGACTAACACCGCCACCAACATATTTAGGCGGTTTTGATCAATACCAACCGCCAGCCGTCTTGGGTTACCTTGATGTGAATCGATCACCAAAGCCTGAATCTCAACCAGTAACGAACGAGAGCCTTCCCAAAGTGAGGCCACCATAGATCCCGGCTTAGGGTCTCGGCTGCGATCCAAGAAAATTGCTGACGGGTTAGTGACCGATTTAAGATAGCCATTGTCGGGCATCATAGCCAGCAGGCCCAATTCACTGGTCGAGCCAAACCTATTTTTTGCCGCTCTAATTTCGCGAAAACGCGAGCCCGCGATTACTTCTATCATCAGCATCACATCGCCGATGTGCTCAACTACCCGAGGCCCGGCAACAGAGCCATCTTTGGTGGTATGACAAATGATGATCATTGCCACGTCATTTTGCTTAGCATGCTGAGTAAGCACCTGCATGCACTCTCTAAGCTGGCCGACACCACCCGGCGCACCCTGAACATCTGGGTGAAACATGGCTTGCAGCGAATCAATCACAACAAACTTGGCTTTGGTTTGCGTAATCATCGACAATATCGCCAGCACGTCAGTCTCAATCGCCACATTGAGATGCTCAGTTTGCAGTTTTAGGCGTATTGCTCGTCGGCTAATCTGGTTTGCGGATTCTTCCGCTGAGACTAAGAAGCAATTTAACTTATCGCTAACTTCACACAACACTTGAGTAGTTAATGTTGATTTACCAGCACCGGGCGTACCCGCTAAAAGAATCACGCTACCGGGAACTATTCCACCACCCAACACTCGATCGAATTCGACGTTATTACTTGAAAATCGTGGAGAATCTTCTGGCCTTATATCGCTTAGCTTGCTGACCGATTCTTTAGAACCTGAATACCCTCTTGCCATGGCCGAAGCAGCACCGGCTCGGCTGGCCGATTCTTTAAACTCTTTGATCGTGTTCCAAGCGCCGCACTCGCATTGCCCTGCCCACTTAGAGTGGTTAGCTCCACAGTCTGAACAAATGAAATGAACCGTCGCTTTTTTTGCCATTTTTCTAGTTTCCGTTAAGGGCCAGTTAGAGGCCCATTAGATAACAATGCGTTCAACACGTGAGGTGATACCACAAAGTAACTCATAGGCAATGGTGTCAGACATTTCAGCAATAACTTCAATCGGGTTATCAGCACCCCAAAGAATCACATCATCACCTACCTCTGCCCTTACCTCACCCAAGTCAACCGTGATCAGGTCCATCGACACCCGACCGATCAGAGGTACGTACATGCCATTGATCAGCACCGGTGTTCCACTCGGCGCATGCCGAGGGTAACCGTCTGCGTAGCCGCATGATATTACTCCTATTCGAGAGTCAGAATCGAGAGTGTATCGGCTGCCATAGCCAATGGGGCTTCCGACAGGTAGGCGTTTAACCGATATCAATTTACTTTTGAGCGTCATTGCCGGGCGTAAATCTAGCTGCTGTGCGGAGACGCCAAGTTTAGGTGATAGTTGCGGTGATAGTTGCGGGGACACTCCGTACAAGATTAGTCCGGGGCGAACCATGCTGTTGGCTTGCTGCGGAAACGCCACCGTGCCTGCCGAATTCATTATGCTCAGCTGGCTAAAATCATACGGCTCCGCGAACTTCAAGAAACGCTTAATTTGCCGCTGATTATTAGGGTGTTCTGGATCGTCGGCGTTAGCTAAATGAGTCATAGCGCTAACAGAGTTAACGCCGCTTTGAGACAATAGACGAGCGGCAATCAAGTGTGCATCATCGATGCATAAGCCAAGCCGCCCCATGCCAGTGTCTATCTTCAACCATAGGTCGAGCTCGGCCTTCTCGCTCAGCTCAGCTAAGGTTGGAAGCTGCGCTAAATCGTAGATAACTGGGCGCACTTTTTGCGCTGACATACTATTAAGGTCATCAACATCGAATGTTGCTGACAGCATGGTAATCGGCTTATCAAAACCTTGGCTACGCAAACGCCTAACATCATCCAAGCTACTTACCGCAAATTCATCCGCGTTTGCCAATGCCTTAGCAGCTACCTCCATGCCATGACCATATCCATCAGCCTTAACCACCGCCATCACTTTGGCTGAGGGCACAATCGTTGTTACTCGTGTTAAGTTGTGTTCGATCGCGGCGCTATCTATAACGACGTGCGCAGCTCGATTATTGCTGGTTTGATAGCTCACAGACAGCTCTAATTGTAAATGTTATTCGTCGTCGTCAAAACGTGGGCCGGCATAATTCTCAAAGCGAGTGAACTCGCCCAGCCACGCTAACCTAACCGTGCCGATTGGGCCATTACGTTGCTTACTGATAATTATTTCGCCAATACCTTTCTGATCAGTATCTGGCTCGTAGACTTCATGACGATAGATAAACATGATGATGTCAGCGTCTTGCTCGATCGCTCCAGACTCACGAAGATCCGACATCACCGGACGCTTATTTGGCCGTTGCTCCAAGCTCCGATTGAGCTGTGAAAGCACGATAACCGGGCACTCTAGCTCTTTTGCTAAGCCTTTTAAGGCACGAGTAATATTTGAAATCTCAGTGGTTCGGTTATCATTACCCGAGGCACCATCGTTGCCGCGCATCAACTGTAAATAATCGAGCATGATTAAGCCCATACCCTCTGGATGCTCAGCGGCTAGGCGTCGTGCACGTGTGCGCACTTCTAATGGAGATAAGTTCGGGGTGTCGTCAATGTAAATACTTTTATCTTGCAGAATACCAACCGCTGAGGTTAGTTTCGGCCAATCATCACTTAGCAGCTGACCGGTTCTTAAACGAGTTGAGTTTACCCGGCTCAATGACGACAGCATTCTCGCGGCCAATGCGGTCCCAGGCATCTCCATACTGAATACGGCAACCGGCTTATTTTCTTTAATCGCCGCATTCTCAACCAAGTTCATGGCAAACGATGTTTTACCCATCGACGGCCGCCCAGCAACAACTACTAGGTCACCCGGTTGTAAACCACTGGTTTGCTTATCAAGATCAGTAAACCCGGTGGAGGTGCCGGTGACGTCAACTTTGCTATTGAACATCTCTTCGATTTTGTCGACTGCTTCGGCCAACAAACCATCAATCTTGCGAAAACCGGCTTTCGCTTGATTGTTATTCTTAGCAATTTCAAAAATAACCGACTCAGCAAAATCCAGCACCTCTTCGGGGGTTCGGCCTTCAGGCTGATACGACTTTTGAATAATGTCGTTAGCACTCTCAATTAAACGACGAAGAATCGCGCGATCACGCACGATCTTGGCATACGATTTAACATTGCCTGCGTTCGGCGTATTTTTAGCTAAGGTGCCTAGATAGGCAAGGCCGCCAATTTTATCCAACTCACCTTGATGAGTCAGTGATTCCGAGACCGTTACTACGTCAGCCGCTTCCCCTTTTTCATCTAAACGAATGATTTCGTTATAGATTAGTTGGTGATCATTACGGTAAAAATCGCGCGCCTCTAACTCCGAACTTATATCGTCAATATAACGATTGTCTAACATCATTGAACCAAGAATAGACTGCTCAGCTTCAATCGCCTGTGGAGGCAACCTCAGTAGGTCTTCTTCGGATGTAGAGTGCTCGGCCATTGGTGTTTTTTTGGGTGTTTTATGCAGTTCGCAACTTTATCATATTACGACTTTGAAGGGAGATACAGAACGGTAACTTAGTAGAGAATTTTAAGTTTGTTTTTGGGGGCAATTGGGTAGCGCGATTCTTCGGCTCCTTGGTAACGCAGGGCTAGCTACCCTTTGAGGGTGCCTCATCAACTCACCAGTAAAACCCTTCACCCATAAAAAAAGCGAGGCCGAGGCCTCGCTTTTCTAAACTGCTTGAAGAAATTGCTTATTCAGCAACAACTTTAACATTAATGCTAAAGCTTACTTCACTGTGTACTGTTACCGCTACTTCGTAATGGCCAATCGATTTGATCGGGCCTTCAGGAAGTTGGATTTCAGAACGACTCAGTTCTAGGCCTTTAGCGCTGAATGCTTCGGAGATTTCCACCAAACCAACAGAACCAAATAGCTTGCCTTCTTCACTAGCACGGCTAGCGACTTCAACAGACTGACCGCTCAATTCTTTGGCACGAGCTTTAGCAGCTTGAAGTTTATCAGACGATGCTTTTTCAAGACCGGCACGACGCTCTTCGAAAGTCGCTTTATTCGCTTCAGTAGCAACTGTAGCCAAGCCTTGAGGCACAAGGTAGTTACGCGCATAACCAGACTTAACGTTGACCAAATCACCTAGATTGCCTAGGTTAACGATTTTTTCCAATAGGATTATTTCCATGATGATCTCCTATTTATGGCCGTCAGTGTATGGAAGCAAAGAAAGGTAACGAGCATTCTTGATCGCAGAAGCAAGCTGACGTTGAAAACGTGCGGCTGTGCCTGTATTACGACTCGGAATGATCTTGCCAGACTCAGATACGAACGACTTCAAAGTCGCTAGATCTTTGTAATCGATATGAGTTGCGCCTTCTGCCGTAAAACGACAAAAGCGACGACGCATTTGACGAAAACCGCCGCGTCTCTTTTTAGGTGCATTGCGTTTCATTATTTAGCCTCCTCAGTTGATGTTTCTTCAGCAACTACTTCTGCTGGAGCTTCTTCAGCTACGGCTTCTTCTACTGGAGCTTCAGCTGCTTTTTCTTCGGCTGCTTTTTCTTCAGCTGCCTTAGCTTCAGCCGCTACTCTAACTGCTTTTGCTGCTGCTGCTTTCGCTTCAGCTTCTGCTTCTGCCGCACGGGCTGCGTCACGCTCTTCGTCACGAACACGCTCAGCTTCAACTTCTTTCATCATGATTGATGGTTCAGTCTCGGCTTTCTTCATCTTCAACACAAGGCTACGGATGATCGCATCGTTGAAACGGAATAGGTTCTCAATTTCGTCCAATACATCTTGGCTTACTTCAACATTCATCATGATGTAGTGAGCTTTGTGGATTTTATTGATTGGGTAAGCTAACTGGCGGCGACCCCAGTCTTCATAGCGATGAACGGTTCCACCGCCCTGCTCGATAACGCCTTTGTAGCGATCGGCCATTGCAGTAACCTGCTCGCTTTGATCTGGATGTACCAGATAAGTAATTTCGTAATGTCTCATTTAGAGCTCCTCACGGTTAAAAAGTTTCCAATCTACTTAAGGTCATCCGACTCGGTAAAAACAGGAGCCCTTAGCTTAAAGGAGCCCTCGGCTTACATAAGCCCTCAGCTTAAATGAAAGTGAAACAAGGAGTTTGGTTATGAGGAAATAACGCAAAATGACGTTAAAACCCTTAAATAACCTTGGTTTACGCCCAAAAACACAAGAGTGTCAGTGAAGCGAAGCGGGAGTCTATAGCAAAGCCAATAAAAACTAAAGAGTAAAGCTATTGAAAACTAAAGAGTAAGACCTTTAAAAACAACGTAAAATAGGGCTCTACTGCCATTCAATAGATCGTATTTGGGCCGCACACGATGAAATACCAACTTGCTGATCACGTATCGCTTACCGAGGTTGACGACGAAGCCGTTCTGTTAGACCTAAATTCAGGTGCCTACTACGGTCTAAACCATGTCGGTGCCATGTTGATGAGCCACTTACAAGACCAGCAAACTCCTGAATTCGCCAGCACTGCGATTGCCGAACAATATCAAACTCCTTATATAACAGTTGCCCGAGATATTGAGCTTTTGTTGCAACAATTACTAGAGCAAAAACTGATCGTCGAACGTTAAGGTCGACATAGCCAGCTAACAATTAAAATGTCGTTTAACGCCAATACCGCTGAAGAAAAAGACCTTAAGGCCTTGGCTGGTCTTTTGTTTAATGGCGGTCAAGCTGAACCAACAATCAGCGCTAAAACGCTATTAGCTAAACTCGAATATCACGGCATAAGCCTACTCGCTGCCGAACAACAAACCTTACCCGCAGAACTCGAGGGCCACTTCGCTCAGCTTAAAGCAATGATGGTGGCGAACGACAAACTAAAGCAAATTGAGTTGGCCTCATTGTTTGATGCGTTTAATGACCAAGGCGTAAACGCTGTTTTATTTAAGGGTAGCGCTCTGGCCTACAGCTTATATCCGAAGCCCTGGTTGCGGCCGCGCAGCGACAGCGATGTGATAATAGCGGCTAAAGATAGAATAGCCGCCGACGCAATTTTACAGCAACTTGGCTACCAAACACTATTCGCCATCCAAGGCAAATACGTCTCTTATCAAAGCACTTACGGCAAAGCGCTCGCTGGCAAAAGCTTCATTAACATTGATCTACATTGGCAGATTAATAATCGCCAAATGTTTTCTCAAACATTTACCGCTGAAGAGCTCGCTAGTAACGGCGCAAAACTAACACAATTAGCAGGCACACCATTGCGCTCATCGGCCGCCATCCCAAGTTATGTCGACAGCGTTTTGATCGCCAGCGTTCACCGCTTAGGCCACCATCACACTGAAGAACGGCTTGCCTGGCTATACGATATTCATCTTCTTGTCGGCTGTTTCACCGAGCTAGACTGGGCGCAACTAACCCATCGAGCTAAGAGTAAGCAGCTATGCGCAATCACTCTGGACGCTCTGAGAACAGCTCAACACTACTTGTCGACCGAGCTTGACACCAACGCTATGTCACAACTTGAAGCCTCAGCGTCGCAGTTTGAAGCCAGTGCTATATTCCTAAATCGTCAGCTGTCAGAGCGGCACTACTTCTGGGCCGATTTAAAATCGATGCCCAATTTGAAGTCAAAGTTAGGCTTTTTACGTGAAAGCACTCTCCCATCGCCAGATTACGTACGCCAACAAATGAATACGCGCTGGGCTAGCATCGCTTACATAAAACGGTTGATACGCGGCTTACGAAGAGTTTTTTAATCTCGGTTAGCCACGCTTAGGCCATTGACCTTAGATAGTCGATGATTGAGTGGCGCAGCTGATCGAGCTTATCTAGATCTCTCGGGTAGCTAACTTCGATCACTGGCACCAAGGTTGACACCTTCTTTGCGAAGCGGGCATGTTCACGCAGCGTGGTGGTGTCAAATAATTTAGCCGCCACGGTATGCCGCACTACCTGCAGCATTGCTTGCACTCTAGGCAGTCTTGAAAAGCTAATGCTTTCCCCCGGCACCGGGTTGATGCGCAGTAAATAATCTAACTTTTTTCGGCCTGTGTCACCATCATAGCTACCATCATAGCTACCATCATAGTTACCTTCAGAGTCACCATCAGAGTCGCTATACTGAACCTTATTATCCGATAGCTTTAACTGTGGAAAATCGGTGAACACCTCGATTTGCGACCCCGAGTTACTTATTTGCAGCGGCATTATGTCGTCGCTCACTTGGCGCCATCCGTCATCCACATGTTGTGAAAGCGTCGATTTCCCAGCACCTGACTCGGCGATAATCCCTATGCGACCCGTGACTGTGTCAACCGCACCGGCATGCATACAATAAGTGCCACCCAAGCTGAGCAACAGCACCAAGGCTGGGCCAGTGATCAGCTCCAAATTCAGGCCGACACCAAGCGGATCAGTATTCAGCACGTGTATATGTGGTTCACTGAAGTTGATCTGACACGCGGGCACACCGTCTATATCGAGCTGACCGTGCTGCTGCGAACGCCAATACTGAACCTCTCGAAATTTACTGTCAAAGTAAGCCCCGCCAGAGTAACGAGGGCTATAATTGGTCGCCGTCATGATCGGCAGCTCAACAAAATTTGCTGGTAAATCAATAGACTGTTGGGTCTTACCATCGCAGGCATAAGCCGCTAAGCCATCCATCACCTCTTGACACACTAATTGTTGGCCGGCAACGCGATAATGAGCCGCATGCGTATCCGCAGCCAAACCTCGACCTGTTATTCGAATCACTGTCGTTTCCTATAAATTTTAAGCTACCTTTAAAACGTTCTATTCATTATTGATTCAGAATAAGCTTGAGCTTGACGCCCACTTACCCAATAATTTCCTAGCTAGTACTAACTCGTACTAACTAGTACAAACCAAGCCAAACCAAGATTGTCACCACAACCTAGCCCATACTTTACCATGCCATCAATATTAGAACGCTATCAACGCCTAAGCAAATTACCCGGTGGGAAATTTATTTTCGCAAAATTAGTCGGCCTGTCAGCTCCGTTTTTCAGCAAAATTAAGCCGATTTTCGTAGACCTACGACCCGCCTATTGTGAAACACAAATAAAGGATCGGCGCAGTGTGCGTAACCATATAGGCACGATTAACGCAGGCGCTCTGTGCTCAATGGCTGAAATGACCGGCGGCTTAGCGCTAGACTCGATAGTGCCCAGCTCAATGCGCTGGATTCCAAAAACCATGACCGTGCAATATATCGCTAAAGCCACTGGCACCATCACCGCGGTAAGTGAGTTCGACCCGGTAATTGTTGCTGAAGGTGATGTGGTCATCCCAATTGTGGTGTCAAACGCATCGGGTGATACCGTTTTTACCGCCGATATCACATTTTACGTAAGCAAAAAACCATCAGTTAAGGCGACATAGACATGATCCAGCCCCAATCAGCGCCGAATACCAAGTCAACCAATGATATCAATTGGGGCATAATTGCCCCTGGTAAGATCGCTCAAAAATTTGCCACCGCACTGCAAGGCGTCAACGGCGCGGCTCTATACAGTGTCGCCAGTCGAGACCTCAGTCGAGCGCACGCTTTTGCCGATCAATTTGGTTTCGAAACCGTTGCTGCCGACTACGATGCTTTAATCTCCGACCCAAAGGTTGACGTGATATACATCGCATCGCCACATACGTTTCATACCGAGCAATCAATCGCATGCTTAGCGGGGGCTAAGCCAGTGTTGTGTGAAAAGCCGATGTCGATTAACGCCAAGCAAGCCCAGAGCGTGTTTACTGCGGCAAAAGACAACAAAACCTTCTACATGGAAGCAGTTTGGACCCGTTTTATGCCGATGCTGGCTAAAGTTCGCGAGATAATCGACAGCGGCCGTATTGGCGAAATTCAAACGGCGCAAGCAAGTTTCGGCATTGATGTGCCATTCTCACCTCAACACAGGCTTTACGAGCCGAAACTCGCAGGCGGAGCACTATTAGACGTCGGTATCTACACCATCACTTTCGCTCAATGGCTGATGCAAACACCACCAGAGCAGATCACCGCGGCCGCACAACTTGGCACCACTGGCGTTGATGAGCGCACAGCCGTGATACTTCGCTACCCTGAAGGCCAGCTACTTACCCTCAATTCCGCGATCAACTCCAAGAGCAATCATGAAGCGTGGATTTTTGGCAGCAAAGGCCGCATTAAAATGTCAGCATTTTGGCAGTGCCAAGAGATCGCCTTATACCCTGATGGCGCTGACGGCGAACAAGAAATCATAAAAATACCGCATAGAATAAATGGCTACGAAGGCGAGATAGAGGAAGTTAATCGCTGCTTAAGAGCCGGCAAGATTGAGAGTGAGATCTTCCCCTGGTCTGAAAGCCTAACAGTAATGCAGATTATGGACGAAGCTCGACGGCAAATTGGCTTGCGCTATGATTGTGAAGACTAGGCAGTGGTGAAGACTAGGCAGTGGTGAAAGCTAAATATCAGCGCTAATGGCGAGAGCAAGCCGATCAAAAACTTGAATGCTACTTCTTTCGAAACGACCGTTTAATTGGCTGCATATTAATCTCATCTATCACCACTGAGCGAGGTTGTTGTAAGGCCGACATGATCGCATCGGCCACAGACTCAGCCGGAATTTCAAACTCATCACCCGGCTGAGGTTCAAAGTTTAATTGATCAAAAAAGTCAGAGTTAACCGGCCCAGGGTTTACCAGTATCACTCGAATACCCGCGGTTGAACTATCAGCGCGTAAACTCTGCGCCAAGCCTCGAATGGCAAATTTAGTGGCGCAGTAAACCGCACCCGCCTTAGCACCCTGCACCGCCGACTCGCTACCAATTAATACAATATCGCCGCTACCCTGTTGCTTCATCTTCGGTAAGAAATGCTTTATCAGAAAAAGATTGCTGACTAAGTTGGTGTCAACCAAGCGTCGTATTTGATCATGCGAGAATTGCTCAATTCCCCCGAACTGCCCATAACCGGCGTTAAGCACCAATACGTCGGGTGCGGTCTTAAATTGTTGTAGGCCGCTTGCTAAGTCGTCTATTTGTGATAAATCAAGTTCCGTCGTTTTAAGTTGATCAAAATCGGTGTTTGAAAAATCGCGCGCGATACCTTCGACGCTGTAACCAGAAGAGAATAAAGTCCGCGCCGTCGCTAAGCCGATACCTGAACTGGCACCGGTTACTAAGGCCTTGGGGTTACTCATGTTTGAGCACCCTGCTGGCTTCCCTTTTCCTCACTGCTCTCTTTGTTCTGGCTGCCCTCTTTTTCCTTACTGCCTAGGCTCTCATCATCAAACGACGAATATGCGAAAAGTTTGCTCTCGCTTACGTGCGCTTCACACATGCGGCCAACATTCTGTAGCACCTCATTCTCGATCGACTGGGTGTAAGTAACCATCGCGTTTTTTTCATCAAGGCCAGCACTGAACAACCAGTGCTCAGGGTGCAGCTTACGCATGGTTTTATAAAAACCTTTCGGCAATCTAAAACCACCGAGCGTTACGCTGTCAATTCGATCAGCGTCAAGCTTATCGAAAACATGGTCTATCATTTGTTGATAATCACTAAGGTAATCTTGGTGCCATATAACCGGGTCAAAGCGTAAACCGATACGCCAGCCCTTATCCTGCAATTTAGCCAAAGCGTCTATTCGCTTTTTCATGCTGGGTGCGCCAATTTCGACTTCTTGAGCGACTCTATCCGGGCTTAGGCTATAGGCAATAACAACGTTCTCTTGCGCCGGGCGCTTTAACAACGAGCGAATTTGCGTGCTCTTAGTTCTCAGCTCCAGCACCGCGTTCGGTATGCTCGAAAACTCTGGCACAAAGAAATCAGCGAAATTAGTCACTGGCTCGTAAGCCAAACTATCACAATCGTAACCACTGAAAAACCAGGCTGGTTTATCGTCGTTGGCATGGTTCTTCGCTACATCACGAATCTCATCAACAAAGTCCTCGTAGTTAACAAACACCAAGTAATTTGCCGAGCGCAACATTCCCTGCAGAAAGCAATATCGACAGTCATAAACACAATTCAACATGTGTGAGAAATAATAATGTGCCCCGCCGCCTGTTTCATATTGGGCCGGCGTGGGCATCACCTTTTTATTCTGCTTGGCCGCCAGAATCAGTGATGGGTTATTCTTTTGAATTCTAAAATTTTGTGCGTGTGAGTTAAATATCTCACCATAACGCTCAATTTCAATCCGTTTGGCCTTTGGGTAACGGTCGGCTATCGCCTTTGTTCGAGGGTGATCAATCACTTCCGACTCGATGTAGATTACATCAACCATGATTCACCTCGGTTACCGACTTAGCAGCTTGAACTTCATTAGCATGGGCGCCCTTAAGCGGCGGCGCACTGCCCTCAACCAGCTTGGTTAATTTGCTCAACACATCAATAAACTCTAGGCCCTCATGTAATGCAAGATCGATTACAGCTTGGTTCAATTGCAGCGCAGCCGCCTTCTCGAGTAGACGGTCAAGCTGCAGCTGTTGGCTATGGGTTCTCCGAACCCCCTCAAGAGTAAGTTCGATCACAGCAATATCAGAAGGCTCACCGAGTGCCTTCAGGCTGTCAGCAAAGCGATTAACCATAGTCAGATGAGCCCCCATAAGCTGGGTAATCTTTGTCGCATTTAGACTCTCAACACTGTGCTCTTGATTATCAGAGATCACCTTGATTGACTCAATTAGTTCTGGCGAACTAAACATGCTCGCCGAGCGGTAAAATGCTAAGCCCTCCATATCGACCATCGCCGCATCTGGGAAGCTGTTTGTCGGCGCATTAACGCTCAGCAATGCCTCACTATCACCACCCCACGTGGCTACTAATGGCGAATAATTATGCCGCAAATCGCTGGCGTCAATGTATGAGTGAACCCGAACAGGCTCACCGATAGGTCGATCTAAGTGGCCAGCAATTCCAAGGTTTAGCCAGACACGCTTGCGGGAATCCGCTCGCCCAGCAATCCAGCCAACGGCCGTCGACATGGCCGACGCACCAATTCCGGTGATCACAATTTCAACATCAAGATCGGGCTTGGTGTATACCGTGAACGGCCGGTCGACCGATTTCTTCAGGCGATAAAAATCGACCCAAGGCTTAGCTTCGCAGTTAAGCGCAAACATGATGGTAAATATTGGAGATTCAGACGTCATCAGCAGTTTTTTAAGATGTAATTTGTTTTTCGTCACCGAACTTTAGTATCAACTAAAGTACCAACTAAAGTATCGAACTTGGCCAGTGATAATTGACAGCGCTCAGCGAGCTCATGGTTGTCATGTTTCAGCGCGCCTTTTAACAAAATACCGAGCTTTTTTACAAGCATGTTGACAGCCGATTGATGGTTAGACGGCGACAGATCAAGGCCGCTGGTGAGCAGATTTTCTAATGCTATCACGCGAAATCGATCCATACCCCAAAACTGACGCGAGAGTTGATCATCATGCCCGCCGAACTTATTTATGCACGCTTGCTCAACATAAGCGACTGGGTATTGGCTGGCTATCTTTAACCACAGATCGTAGTCCTCACAGGCAGGCAACGATTCGTCAAACAAACCAATAGCGTCAAACACGCTCTTATGGATAACAATCGAAGACGGCGACATAGCGCACAACGGCAAACAACGTTCAAATATCCAACCGCCGGCTTTCTTATGTTTATTCATCTGATTAACGCGCACACCATTACGGATCCAAATTTCTTCGCTATGGCAAATCAAATGTTGCTGATCCTCTAAGCGCTCGAACTGAGCGGCAAGCTTATGCGGCAACCATTGATCATCTGAATCTAGTAAGGCTATCCACTCACCCTTGGCACGCCGAAGCCCAAGGTTTCGCGCCGAACTGACACCCGCATTATCTTGCTGCAGATACAAAATATTTGAATGATCATTTAGGTAGCGTTGCGACACCAAGCTGTGAGTCTGGTCGGTCGAACCGTCATCCACCACTAACAACTCCCAATCATCGCGACCAAGCAAATAGGATTGTGAGAGAACAGAATCAATCGCACGGCCAATCACCGCTTGGCGATTAAAACTAGGAATAATGATGGATAATTTCATCGAAAGATTATAACGCGATCGACACTCCGGCATGTTAGATCGAGAGTAATTACGCCGAGAAAGCCAACCACGCGACAAAAACTAACAATATAGATGCGTAAACCTCACCAAGCATGTTGCACAAAACCCACACTAAGCACAAATCTTAGCGTATTTAGTTACCTGTCTGTTAAAGCCAACAGAATCTGCGGCAACCCGTCTATATTTGATGCATGAAATGTAAATGAGTAATTTCTTTTCATAACTCTCTCTTCTTTTTGTTAATTTAACGCCTCTTTATCGAGTGGCGTTTTTTTTTGCCCAAAATAAACTAACAAAAGCGTTGAAACTTAGGCCGTCAGGCATATATAATCGCGCTCCTCAGTGACATGCCGGGATGGCGGAACTGGTAGACGCGCCGGATTCAAAATCCGGTTCCTTCGGGAGTGTCGGTTCGATTCCGACTCTCGGTACCACTGAGCAATAAGAGAGCCCCTTAATTGGGGCTTTTTTGTGTCTGAATGATAGATAGACCCGCATAAAACCTCACTTCCTTAAAAAACCAATTCCTAGTTAGTCTTATAAGATTCATTGACAGCCTAATAAATTGTTGCCATATTTGTTGCCACATTTTCGGATATGGCAACAATCATGCTCACTGACACTCTTATCAAATCTCTCAAAGCAAAGGACAAAAGCTACTCAATATCCGATGCAAACGGGCTTTATATCGAGATAACGCCAAAAGGTTCTAAATATTGGCGACAAAACTACCGATTTAACGGCAAACAAAAGAAGCTTGCACATGGGGTTTATCCACTTGTTTCATTGGCTAAAGCACGAGAATTGAGAGATAAGGCGTTAAATGATCTTCAAAATGATATCGATCCGACAAAAACAAAGAGACAAGCCAAAACTCAACTGGCGAACACCTTTGGCCTTGTTGCAAAAGAATGGCACGAAAAACAAAGTGTTAACTGGAAACCCATACATTCAACCAAGGTTTGGCGACAGCTAGAAGCCGATGTATTGCCCTACCTAAAAGACGAGCCAATAGACAAAATATCAGTTACCGATTTATTAGAAGTGCTTCAAAGAATTGAGAAACGAGGCGCATTAGACATTGCCTCAAGACAACGCCAACGCTGCGAGGCTATCTTCAAACATGCCATTTTAAGCGAACGCGCCACCTATAACCCCGCAACACAATTAGTGGGCGTTCTTAAAACTAAGAAAGTACAGCACCGTAAAGCCTTAGACCGTAAAGACCTACCCGCTTTCTTTCAAGGCTTAGAATCGATTGAGAGCCATCCTGTTGTTAAACTGGCAACTAAGATGCTTATACATACGTTCGTGAGAACTGGCGAACTACGCAACGCCACATGGGATGAATTTGATCTAAATGAACGCCTTTGGCATATACCAGCCGAGCGCATGAAAATGGATATGGATCATTTTGTTCCATTAACGGATCAAACAATTGGATTTTTAAACGAATTAAAGGAATACAACGGCAAACGAACCCACGTATTTTCAAGCCCTAGCCGCCCCAAACAAGCACTCAGCAACAACGCTATTCTAAATCTACTCTATCGAATGGGTTACAAGAACAAAGCCACTGGGCACGGATTTAGAGCCACTGCCAGCACAATTTTAAACGAGATGGGATACAACCGCGACGCTATTGAACGCCAGTTAGCCCATGCTGAGCCTAATAAAATTCGAGCGGCGTATAACCGTAGTGAGTATCTAGAAGAGCGTACAATTCTAATGCGTGACTGGAGTAACTACCTTTCATCATTAGATAGCAATATAGTACCGATCAGAGCGACTAATAATTAACTCTACGGCTGAAAGTTGCCCTTATAAGACGTTTCAAATATCTGATTACCGTTAATTATCCCCGCAGTAAATAACGCATGAAGCTATACATCTGATGCATGCTGTCATGTATATTGTAGTTAAGTTTGGGTAGAAACGAGCCTATAGCTCAGAATATGGAATTTTGAAAAACAAATTAGATCTAAGTGCTTTTTGGAAGTCATTACTCGACGAACACCATCGAGGCAGATTGAGTATTATATTCGTAGGCCTATTTGCATTGATTGGGGGTAGCTGGAAGTTATTTGGTCACTTGAATGCATCACCCAACACTACTCCTTCTTCAACCAATGGAATAGTCATCAATAAACAACAAGGAATAATGAATGTCCATTCTGGATCCGGTGACATTTATAACTTTGAGGGCATCACGTTAGAGCAATATGAAACGGGTTTAAGACGGCGTGAGAAAGAAGTAACAGAACACATGAAAGCGGCACATATTCATGATTTAGACCTTCTTAAGAAAGAACGAACCGCAATTGAGCAACGCTTATCGGATATAAAGTTCAGTTATGAAGGCTACTTAGCAGACTTAAAAGACCAACTTGAAGAACTCGAAAAAATCCGTGGGCAAGTTCCCGATAAACTATTTCAAAAAGCGAGAGACGCTTTATTGAACGGTGATAACAAAAAAGCAGACGATATATTCAAGAAAATTGAAGGTGAAGCGGAAAATACCATCACTGCAGCCGCTGAAGCTGCTTACCAACGTAGCCGTATTGCCGCCAGTGATTTTCAATACTTATCAACGTTAGAACATTCTATTCGTGCCACACAGTTAGCACCAAAGAATGCCTTTTATCTAAATAATGCTGGGTTGAGCGCCTACACTCTAGGGAAGTATGCCGCTGCGCAACCGTATTTAGATCAAGCTCTTGCTTTAAATAGGGGACAATACGGTGAAGAGCATCCTTTTACGGTGACCAGCTACAACAACGTGGCGTCTAACCTCAATAAGCAGGGCAAGCATGAAGAGGCCGAACCCTTGTTTCGTAACGCTCTTGAAATCAGTAAGCGCGTGCTCGGTGAAGAGCATCCTCTTACGGTGACCAGCTACAATAACGTGGCGTCTAACCTCAATGAGCAGGGCAAGTATGAAGAGGCCGAACCCTTGTTTCGTAACGCTCTTGAAATCAGTAAGCGCGTGCTCGGTGAAGAGCATCCTCTTACGGTGACCAGCTACAATAACGTGGCGTCTAACCTCAATGAGCAGGGCAAGTATGAAGAGGCCGAACCCTTGTTTCGTAACGCTCTTGAAATCAGTAAGCGCGTGCTCGGTGAAGAGCATCCTGATACGGCGACCAGCTACAACAATGTGGCGGCTAACCTCAATGCTCAGGGTAAGTATGAAGAGGCCGAACCCTTGTATCGTAACGCTCTTGAAATCCGTCAGCGCGTGCTCGGTGAAGAGCACCCTTCTACGGCGAGCAGCTACAACAATGCGGCGTCTAACCTCAATGCTCAGGGTAAGTATGAAGAGGCCGAACCCTTGTATCGTAAAAGCTATAAAATACTATCAAAACTTATTGGTAAAGAGCATCCTAACTCGAAGACTGTTTGGGGGAATTGGCAAGCAGTTAAGTTAAAAAATAAAATCGAAACTGATTAGGAATGTAGGCTTTTCGTTATGCTAGATGGCGGCTTTGAGTACAGACTGTGTCAAAACCCAATTCGTTTAAGGGCTCAGTCTAGCTTATCTG
>JAFMHC010000319.1 GCA_017854775.1 Gammaproteobacteria bacterium
AAAAAGAATAGATAGGCAGATCAAAATCAAAGGAAACCGGGTGGACTTATCCGAGATTGAATCAGTAATGAGGCAAGCAAGCTGCACGTCTGCTAGATGTTTGCAGATTGAAGAAAGTTTGGTGGCATTTTTTGTTGGTCCTAGCATGGCTGAGGCTGACGTGTTCGCTTATCTGACCAGCCGCTTGGCACCCTATTCAGTACCCCACCTCGTCTTGCGGGTTGAAACAATGCCTTTCAATATCAGCGGTAAGATTGACAATAGCGCCCTCCATGTAATTTATCAAAACAGAGTTGAGTATGAATGACATCTTAGTTCAGACAATCGCCCGAGCGTTGCCATGCGACGCGAAAAAATTGACCTTTGATAGCGGGTTCTCGCGAACAAGAAATTGGGACAGCTTAGGGCACGTTCGGGTGATGAGCGCGATAGAACAAGAGTTCGGACTTGAATTGACTCCCCAGACTATTGAGGCATTGCTGACGATAAAAGATATTGAGGCCTTTGTTTTTGGTAGTAAAGAACATTGACTCCCCAAATTTCTATAATAATTCCGTCCTATAATACACAGCTGCCGCTGCTATATCGTGCGATCCATAGCGCGCTAAACCAAACCTTCGCACCATTAGAAGTTATCATTTGTGATGATGGCTCTACAATTCCTATATATGAAGCTGTTCGGAATTATTTTAAACCAATATCGAATTACCCCTCAATAATAATAACAACCCATCAAAAAAATCTGGGCATTTCGGCAGCGAGAAATTCTGGAGCTAGCTGTGCTTCTGGCGATTGGCTTTGTTGGCTGGATGCTGACGATACTCTTCACGAAGACTGTCTGAACCAACTTCAAGTGTCGTGTAGGAACAGTAAGATGGTCATTGGCGATTGCGACCTCTATGTTGACGGCAATCATTTTCAACGAAGACTAGTGTCAGATCTCGAACGGCGCCTGAGAGATCATCACAGAACGGCAAGAGATCCATTCTTAACGCAAGTAACATCTCTGCAACCTCAGTTATTTTGCAAAAACACGTTCTTTCAACTGGGCGGCTTCTCGGTGGAATACCAGTATGCTGAAGTCACGGAACTTTTCCTTAGGTTTTTGGCGACTTTTGGAGCTGATGAGGTTAGATTTTCTCCTAAAGGGATTTACAATTATACCTATCAGGCACCACACAGTTGGTCACGTGCTAGAGACGCCCTTTTTGATCACAGGTATCGAGCGCTAGATGCCTATCGCCAAGCAATTAACGTCGATGGGCAGTTAGTTTATCAGCGTCGCGATTTTGTGTCAGGATTTCAGATTTATGAACTTCAATGCGAGAGAGGCAAGAAATGGACAGAACAATCAAATTCAAGAGCTTCGATGGTTCAGATTTAGTTGGAACCTTAGCAGGGGAAGAACACGACGATCACGGTGTGTTACTAGTTCATGGACTGCCTTCGGATAAAGATGAGTGGGGGTTTTATAGCGACTTTGCGCGATTTTTGGAAAATGGGTCGATAACAAGTCTGCGGTTTGATTTCAGGCATTGTGGTGAAAGCGAAGCAGGTTCGTTGCAGGATGTATCGATGTCGGAGTTTGTTAACGATATAGATGCCGCTTATTGGGAGCTTAAATCGAAGCTTCGAGATTCTGCAAATGTTTATCTCGTTGCAACCAGTGCCGGTGGCGGTCTCTCTTTAAAGTGGCTGACTACATGTAGGCGGAAGGTTCACAAAGTCTTCCTAATGGCACCTGTGCTTGACTATGTTTTTGAAGTGACAGGAAGGAAGTCTGAAGAGCTTTCAGGCACGCCGCGAACTTTAGACGATCTTTCTCTACAAACCTTGAAGCGAAGTGGGCGTCTAAACGACGATGCAGGCTACGGCCGACAAATGGTAAACGATGCGATAAATTTTGACGCCGTTGATGAGATTCTGGCTTCGAGATCGGATTTTACGATCTTCCATGGGGATGCTGACACCGTTGTTCCGATAGACTTTTCACGCGAAGTGTCACGGAGGTGTCCCAACGTAAAACTTGTGGAGCTACCTAGTTGCGATCACGGATTTTCGGCACCTGGTGATGAAGACCTCACAGATCCACGAACAAAGGCCAATCATGAGAGGGTGTATCATGAGGTTCTGGGTGCGATACGATGAAAAGAGAAACTGGGCAATCGGCCGATGTAACAGATGGTGTAATTTTCAGTGGTGAGCTTAGAACTGGCCAGTATTCGATAATTGGTAATCCAGTTGAGCCCAAAAGTGTATGCAAACTTGGATCCAGCCCGACTATCGGCCGCTTCTGCATAGTTGAGGCGGGAGTGTCGATTGGTGATGACTTTGAAATGGACGACTACTGCGCGGTGTACTCGGGTGCAGTCATTGGTAACAGAGTGAAGCTCCTGTACGGAAAGAAAATCTATCCGAATGCTATTGTCGGCGATGAATGCATCGTCGGAGGAAACATACCAGAACGCTGCGTGCTGGGTGATCGGGTTACTTTTATGGGTGAAGTCGCGCACAGTCACCATGATCCTACAAGAGATTGGAATACTACAGATGAGCCCTCTCCCGAGGTTGGCGCGGGTACAATTGTTGGCGTTAATGCGTTGATTATTGGCGGCATTCGAATTGGGCACAATTGCTATATATCCGCCGGCGAAGTGCTCCGACATGATCTTGAACCAGGCCACGTCTATTTCAAAGGTGACATCCACAAGATTGAAGAATTTCGTGGACTAATCAAAACGCGCTATTAGTGAAGAAATCCAATGAACCAGCGAGAAATCGACAAATACTTCTATGAGATATGGTTCAAACGCGCTGTATCAGAAATCACAATGGTTGCTCCTCCTTCATTCGATGGTCTCGAAGACGCCGAACTGTCCTCTCGAAATTTTGCTTTGCTCGACAGATGTGGCGACAGGGATACCATTTTTGCCTTGGGAAAGTTGCTCTCGCGCAAATACCCAAAAGCACATATCAACTTGGTTACAAGCGACGACCTAAAGCATACGGCGTTGCAACGCAATTTGGTGATAGTTGGTGGACCGGGTGGTGCGACAAAGGATAGCGATGGCGTGGACTCGCCATTCGAAGGAAACTCGATATGCAGAATATTTTCTCAAACGATGTCGACTAAAATTTCATACACCAACGACTGTGAAAGTATGCTGGTCAACGGACGTCCTTTCCACTCTGCGATCGACAGAGATGGACACATGTGTTTGGATTATGGATATTTTGCTTCTTTCAGAAATCCATTTCTTTTGAACGCGCGCGTTGTCATGCTTCATGGCACCCACACTTTGGGAGTTCTAGGTGCTTCTAGGTTATTCGAACCCGCAATTGACGCTGCACTGAATTACTCACTCCTGAAATCTATTTCCGAGGACGAGAATTCTGGTGTCATGGTTGATTTTGAGAGCTTTTTTAGTGTTGAAGTGACTAAAGGAAATGTGATTTGCCCTAGCATCGTTAAAGAAAGCCTCTACTCACTCGGGGGTCAGGATGATCGCCAAACTAGTCAAGCTTCTGGCGTGTTTGTCTCGAATCCATCGGAGTACAATGTTGTAAAGCAGTCAATTGTCGACAACCTTAAGATTGCTCGCAACGAGACTGAAATGTCGGCAAAAAAATCCAAACTTGATATAGTAATGAAAGTTGTACTTGAGGGCGAAGACGTACCGCACGTCAAACTTCTGAAGATCCGCGAAATCTTGGATCGGAATGGCTCGATACCGAATGAAAGTATTGTCGAAATTGAAGGAGTTTTAGGAAGTGATTAATAGACGACACATTAACGCGCTTGATGTAATTTCAGTCCTGATGTTTTCAGTTTTCGCAAGTTTTTTGGTTAGCGAGGACGCTCTGTACGGAAATATTTTCAAAGTTGATTCCGTTTTTCGCGGCCTCTTTCTTCTTTTTGCATCGCTAATTTTCTACTTTACGGTCGACACCCTAAAGAAAATGGAGGCCGAAGCTGTACGTGAGTACGAGATGGAACGGGATGTTGCGACGAAAGCATCCAATCCAGTCGACGCGCGGTACCGAAATTTCTATTCTCAGAAGAAACCCCGCATAAACGCAAGTTTTGGTATGTCGTTGATCCTGTTTTTCGCCTTTTTTGTTTTTCATCCTGCTCGTGACTTTGTATTTACCGAGGCTACCGAGGCTACCGAGGCTACCGAGGCTACCGAGGCTACCGAGGCT
>JAFMHC010000320.1 GCA_017854775.1 Gammaproteobacteria bacterium
GTTGGCTTTGTCTTCTTTTTGATGACGTTTCCCAGTGCAGGCGTCTGGATGCTGTTCGGTGCCGGGCTGAAAAAAATATTGAGTGATCCGACGCATCAAAAGGTATTTAATGTAAGCATGGCTATCATGTTAGCTGCTTCGGTGGCGCCAATCGCGTGGAATCTAATAGCAAAATATAGCTAGCCAATATGGCTGAAGTATTTTTTGCACCTAATGGCCATAGTTTCCGCAGCAAATTCTGCAGTCTCATGTATCGCCTAGCAAGAACACCAGAGTTTGATAAAAACCCCGATATTATTGGTCTTTTCAGTGGCTTGGCCTTGCAATGGTCGCGCTAGACACCTAGAATCCGCACACTGAAAAGCCGTTACTGCTTTAGACCCAATCTACTCAGTCGCTACTAGAATCTTAGCTAGCTACGTAAGAAGGAGGATAGGCCTCTTCGGTAAGACGGAATCTGCTTGAATTAAGATATTGTTCAAGCAGCAGAAACGAATTCATAATGAGATCGAGACCTTCGTTAATAAATCGCGGCAGTTGCTGCGCATTTTCTTGACTTTGTCTATGCGAATGCCTAGACTCGCGACCTCTTTGATGCCTCAAGCTTTGTGTTTGGGGTTTTTGTCGCTCTGAAACGCTAGATCTTCTAGCTTTTAAACGACTTTTTATAAAAAACTAAAATTAGATTATGCCAACTATTAATCAATTAGTACGTAACCCGCGTAAGAAGCAAGTACAGAAATCTAACGTTCCAGCGCTTATGGCTTGTCCACAGCGTCGTGGTGTTTGTACTCGTGTATATACAACGACTCCTAAAAAGCCTAACTCAGCTCTACGTAAAGTAGCGCGTGTTCGTTTGACGAACGGTTTTGAAGTGACTAGCTACATTGGTGGTGAAGGTCACAACTTGCAGGAGCACAGTGTTGTGCTTATTCGCGGCGGACGTGTTAAAGATTTACCGGGCGTTCGATATCACACAGTACGCGGTGCGCTTGATACGTCAGGTGTTTCTGAACGTCGTCAAGGTCGTTCTAAGTACGGTGCTAAGAAGCCAAAATCATAAATTGTCATTAGACATAAGTATTAGAGTGTCTTTTTTAGTGAAAAACTAAAATGTCGCTTTGAGAATAAACTGCTAAAGGAAGCATGTTATGCCAAGAAGAAGAGAAGTCCCAAAACGCGAAATCTTACCGGATCCAAAATTCGGTAATGTAACGTTAGCGAAATTTGTAAACATCTTGATGAAAGATGGTAAGAAATCGATCGCCGAAAAAATTATTTATGATGCTTTGGATTTGATTGCTGAGCGTCGTGAAGAAGACCCGATAGAAATTTTCAACGGTGCTCTTGAAAATGTTAAGCCAATGGTCGAAGTGAAAAGTCGTCGTGTTGGTGGTGCTACTTACCAAGTGCCAGTTGAAGTTCGTGCGAGTCGTCGTACTGCTTTGGCAATGCGTTGGGTTGTTGAGTACGCACGTAACCGTTCTGAAAAATCAATGATGCAGCGTTTAGCTGGCGAATTGATTGATGCCTTCGAGAAACGTGGTGGTGCAATGCGCAAAACCGAAGACGTTCATCGTATGGCTGAAGCGAATAAAGCGTTCTCGCACTTTCGTTTCTAGCTTTTTGTTCGCGACGATTGCGTCGCAATCGGTCGGCTTGCCGACCCGGGCAGCAGGCGCTGGTTATGATCAGCGCTTGTAGCAAGATCTTCAGGGTGACAGCCTTGAGCTCAAGCGCGCTAAGGCGTGCGCCGGGTGAAAAGCACGCTCTTTTACAATATGAATGTAGGTTAGTCGTTAGACATAGCTTTTTACTAAAACAGTTAACAAAGGTGAAGTCGCAGGCAGGCGAAAGGTGAGAATCCTTAGCGAGCCGAAGACAAAAAAATAATAGTGGCACGTTCAACTCCTCTAAATAGATATCGAAATGTAGGCATTATGGCGCACATCGACGCGGGTAAAACCACGACGACTGAACGCATTCTGTTTTATACCGGTATCAGCCATAAAATCGGTGAAGTGCACGATGGTGCAGCAACCATGGATTGGATGGAGCAAGAGCAAGAGCGCGGCATTACTATTACATCTGCAGCAACTACAACTTTTTGGCGCGGTATGGATGCCTCATTTGAAGAGCATCGTATCAATATCATCGATACCCCCGGGCACGTTGACTTCACAATTGAAGTTGAGCGCTCGCTGAGAGTCCTCGATGGCGCGGTTGCAGTATTCTGTGCAGTTGGTGGTGTAGAGCCCCAGTCTGAAACTGTTTGGCGTCAAGCAAATAAGTATCATGTTCCTCGTTTGGCTTTTGTCAATAAGATGGATCGTTCCGGTGCTGATTTCGTGCGTGTAGTAGAGCAAATCAAGACTCGTTTGGGCGCGAAGCCTGTGCCATTGCAATTGCCAATTGGTGCTGAGGAAGAGTTTGAAGGTGTAATCGACTTAGTCAAAATGAAGGCCATCTATTGGGATAAAGATTCCGCAGGTGTGCTATTTGAAGAAAAAGATATTCCAGCTGATCTTGTTGATCTAGCTGAAAAATATCGTGAGCAGATGGTTGAGGCCGCTGCTGAAAGTTCAGAAGAGTTGATGGATATCTATCTTGAGTCCGGCGAATTAACTTCTGAGCAGATAAAGGCCGCCTTGCGCGCGCTGACCATTGCCAATGAAATAGTGCCTGTTATGTGCGGTAGCGCATTTAAAAATAAGGGTGTTCAAGCAATGTTAGACGGAATCGTTGAGTATCTTCCGTCGCCAACTGAAGTGCCGGCAATTACTGGCATTGATCATCAAGAAAACCAAGTAACTCGTGCGTCAAATGACGATGAGCCGTTTTCAGCGTTGGCATTTAAAATCGCAACCGACTCATTTGTTGGTCAACTTGTGTTCTTTCGTGTTTATTCCGGAACAATGCAGACGGGCGATGCCGTATTTAACCCGGTTAAAGGTAAGAAAGAGCGAATTGGTCGATTATTGCAGATGCATTCGAATAATCGTGAAGAAATTAAAGAAGTTCGAGCCGGCGACATTGCCGCTGCGGTCGGGCTCAAAAGCGTTACCACGGGCGATACCCTATGTGACGTCAAGAATATAGTAACTCTAGAGAAGATTGAATTTCCTGATCCTGTGATCTCGCAAGCGGTTGAGCCTAGAACTCAATCTGATCAAGAGAAAATGGGTGTTGCTCTGGGTAAGTTGGCTCAAGAAGACCCCTCTTTCAAGGTGAGTACCGATGAAGAGTCTGGTCAGATAATTATATCGGGCATGGGCGAGCTTCACCTCGACATCATTATTGATCGAATGAGGCGTGAGTTCGACGTTGAGTGTAACGTTGGTAAGCCACAAGTGGCCTATCGCGAGTCGATTAAAAAATCGATTGAACATGAAACTAAATACGTCAAGCAATCAGGTGGTCGTGGCCAATATGCCCATGTTTTCCTAAGAATCGATCCGCTCAAGCGCGGCACCGGTTTTGAGTTTGTAGACGAAATTAAAGGTGGCTCAGTGCCACGTGAGTTTATTCCTTCAGTGCAAAAAGGCGTCGAAGATGCGTTGGGTGGTGGCGTTATCGCTGGCTATCCGATGGTCGATGTTCGCGTCACCTTGTTTGATGGATCGTATCACGATGTTGATTCTTCGGAATTTGCATTTAAAGCGGCCGCAGGTCAGGCATTCCGAGAGGGTTGTCGTGAGGCGGGTGTTGATTTGTTAGAGCCTGTAATGGCTGTGGAAATTGTTTCTCCAGAAGATTACATGGGTAACATTAGCGGTGATGTTAATTCTCGCCGTGGTGTTATTTTAGGTATTGATGACACGCCTATGGGCAAGTTAATCAAGGCCGAGATACCTCTGGCAGAGATGTTTGGTTATGCGACAGCACTGAGAAGTGCTACGCAAGGCCGAGCTTCTTACAGTATGCAGTTTGAGAAGTATGCAGCAGCGCCAAAAAATGTCGTTGATGCAATTGTAAACAGATACTAGCCTTTTAACCGGCGCTAGAAGCGCCTCGTTGCGGCAAGCCGCGGCTGAGGGCTCTCGGTATAAAGCAGTTAGTATTAGAAATTAAGTTAAAGATTTTATTTTTTAAAACCAGAAGATTAGGTGAAACGCTATGTCTAAGGAAAAATTCGAAAGAACCAAACCGCATGTCAATGTAGGTACGAT
>JAFMHC010000321.1 GCA_017854775.1 Gammaproteobacteria bacterium
TCCAAGTGTTATCAGCTTAGCCATCGCCAGTGCCACATTAGGTACAGCGCAAGCTCAAGCTCAAGAAGAACTTGCTAACAAATTAGAAGAAGTCGTTGTTTTAGGTAGTCGTAGCTCTAAACCGCGTTCGGCGACCGACTCGCCAGTCCCCGTTGACGTCATTAGTGGAGAAGATTTTTCTGCGCTTGGTAACGGAGCTGACATAACCGATAACCTAAAAGCACTAGTGCCGTCGTATACGGCTACGCCTGCGACTGGAGACGGCAGTGCCTTTATTCGGCCGACCTCGCTGCGTGGTATGTCGCCAGATCAGACTCTGATCTTAGTCAATGGAAAGCGTCGACACCGCTCGTCGTTAGTACAATTTTTTGCCCCTGCTGCAGGTAACGGATCACACGGTGTCGATGTGGGCATGATCCCGAGTGTTGCCCTTAAGAATATACAAGTACTACGCGATGGTGCTGCGGCTCAATACGGGTCTGATGCGATTGCTGGGGTTATGAACTTTGAACTTAAAGATGCTGATCATGGTGGTCATGCCGAAGTCACTTATGGTGAGTTTTACGATGGTGAGAGCAGCTTAAAAGTTGGCGCTAACTTAGGCTTCAAAATTGCTGAAAATGGCTTCTTAAATGCCAGTATTGAATTTGTCGACAACGATGCATTATCGCGTGGAGTTATTCGCCCAGATGCGCAAGCGTTGGTAGATGCTGGAGTGCAAGGTGTTGGTGCAGACTCTCCTTTTGGTGATGCGCCCTTTACGCAAACATGGGGGCGTCCAGAAACTGAAGCCTTGAGGCTTGCATGGAATTCTGGAATCGAGCTTAGCAATGGCGCGGAATTGTATTCGTTTGGTAATTATGCGGAGACTGAAGGCCGCTATCGCTTTTTCTATAGAAACCTCTCGAATTCAGCGGTAACAAGCACCTGTGCTCAAAACCCAGCTCTACAGCTTTGTAATGTTGGTTTTACCCCGTTTCTTGACGGCGATCAAACCGATCTGAGTTTTGTATCTGGCCTACGCGGCACGTTTGCCGGCGGTACTACTTATGATTTTAGTGTTGGCTACGGCAAAAACGAACTGGATTATTTTTTGAATAATACGATTAATCCGAGTCTTGCATTACGAGCCGATGGAACACCGATACAAGATTTTGATGTAGGTGGCTATGAGCAAGAAGAGATCAACCTTAATGTTGATTTCTCAACCATACTAAGTGATTCATTTGCACTGTCGTATGGTGCTGAGTGGCGCGAGGAGACTTGGACCTCATTATTGGGTGATGCGAATTCAACTGTAGGTGGTGGGCCAAGTGGCTTTACACCGCCTAGCGCTGAAGATGCGGGCGAGTTCGATCGTGATAACGTTGCCGTTTATGTCGACTTGGAGCAAGACGTCAGTGATCGCTGGTTATTGCAATACGCCCTTCGCTATGAAGATTTCTCAGATTTCGGTTCGACCGTCAATGGCAAAATAGCGACACGTTATAACGTCAATGACGCGCTAACCTTGCGTGGCGCAGTGTCAACTGGTTTTCATGCTCCTACTCCAGGACAAGCTAATATCTCTTCTGTTATTACTACCTTTGATGGCAGAACTGGCAACCTAGTACTCGAAGGCCTAGTGCCGGCAACAAGCGCGGCGGCAATCGCCGCTGGCGGTCGTGAGTTAGTCGAAGAAGAGTCAACTAACATAAGCCTTGGTTTTGCTACCAGCTTGGGCAGTGCCTGGGACCTAACAGTTGATTACTACAATGTTGAAATTGATAATCGAATTTACCGTACCGGCGACATTCTAATTCCTGGAACGATTAACAACACTTTGTCTTTTTACACCAACGCACTCGATCTAGAGCATGAAGGTTTTGATGTTGTTTTGAACGGTTCTGTCGATTGGGGCAAGACTAGCACTTCTGTCATCTTTGCCTATGCGCATAATGAAATTAGTGTGACAGGTCAAGCGCAAATTCAAGGGCAGAACCCAGTAAGTGATTCAACCATTGAAGACATCGAAAATAACTATCCTGAAGATCGTTTTACCCTGACTACTAATACGTACTTAAACGAGTCAGTTAGTCTATTGGTTAGAGCGAGCTACTATGGCGATCACTTTGATGAACGTGGAACTATTAATGGTTCGGATGGTAATCGAAGTGCTGAAATTGACTCAGTGGTTTATTTTGATGCTGAAGTTGCTTGGCAGGTTAATGATGGTTTGAAAGTAGTGTTAGGCGCGTCTAATATTTTCGATGAATTTGTCGATGAAATCGATAATGACGGTGTTTTTGCTAATCGCCAAAGTGTTGGCTTGCAATTCCCTCGTCGTACCGTTGCCAACTACGAAGGTGGCTCTTGGTACGTCAAAGGGGTATATAACTTTTAGCCCAATTATTGGTTAATTTTTATTTTTAAAAAACCCGCGTTCAAGAATATTGATCGCGGGTTTTTTATTTCGTATTTCAATTTTATGCACTTATCTCATTACCTATTATGACCAACAATGTCACGTCATTTAACCCAGCTTTTGAAGGCTTGGTACCATCATCAACTCTCTTTATTAATGAAACGGTTAACCGTCTTTGGCAACAAGGCGAGCAAGCGTTTCACATGGGCTTTGGTGAGTCTCGTTTCGATGTTCATCCGCGGCTCAAGGCATCATTAATTGATAATGCCAATAAGAAAAGTTATCTACCAGCGCGAGGGCTACCGCAATTGATAGACTGCGTAGCGGACTATTACAGCGCAAAACTCGAAACTCCGTTTTCATCATCGCAGGTTATCGTCGGGCCCGGCAGCAAGGCACTTATTTATGGCTTGCAAATGGTCTTGAACGCGGACCTATTTTTACCAACGCCATCATGGGTAAGCTATGCGCCACAAGCACAGCTATTGGGCAATAAGGTTAGCTATGTTCCGTCAGCAGTTGACGATAACTACCAACTCGATATAGATGCCTTAGACGGTTTAGTCAAGAAGTCAGATAACCCTCGCAAATTATTGATCATCAATAGCCCAAACAACCCAACCGGGGAGATGATGAGTGATGCTTTTCTACGAAAACTCGCCGACTATTGTCGCGCTAACAATATCTGGGTATTGAGTGATGAAATTTATTTTCAGGTTTGTCATGGCGAGCTAGAGCACGTCTCGATAGCCAAGTATTACCCTGAAGGTACCTTTGTTTTTGGTGGCTTGAGTAAGCACTTGTCGATTGGTGGTTGGCGTGTCGGGGTTGCCTTGTTTCCTGATACCGAACTTGGCAAACAACTACTAGAACAAATGGTGGTGTTTGCCAGTGAGACGTGGTCTGGAGTCTCGGCGCCGATCCAATACGCGGCAATAGAAGCCTACCAACAGCACGCCGATGTAGAGCAATATATTGCCGACTGTTGTGCGATACATGGCATTCGTACTGGTTTTATTCATAAGCACTTAAGCGACCTTGGAATCCGTTGCACAAGTGCTCAGGGAGGCTTCTACATAGCGGCCAATTTTGACAGCTTTAGAGAGGGTTTAAGCAAGCTTGGCATTAATACAGCGGCACAACTAGCGGGTCATTTGCTTGACCAATATCATATCGCAACATTGCCGGGAAGCGACTTCGGAATACCGGCACATACGCAGACATTGCGGTTATCGACATCGTATTTGGATATGGAGACGGAATTTGATTCTCAACGATTATATGACTTGTACAATGGAGGTTTAGGGAGTAAAAGTTTAATGGGTATTGACAACCATCCAGCTACTCATGGTGCGTTGTTGGGGTTTACACAATTTATTAAAACAATAAGCTAGAAATGCATTCAAATTCATACAAATTTATTCATCTATCTGGGGAGGAGAGATGACAAAACAAACTGAAACTTTTCTGACGTCGGTTGAGAAAATGTTCGACCAAGCGGCAGACTTAGTTGGCCTTTCTGACGATTTACGCCACAAGATTAAAGTTGCCAATTCAACCTATACCGTGCGCTTTGGCGTGCGACTTCGAAATAGGTTGTTCACCTTTACAGGTTATCGCTCGGTACATTCCGAACACCGTGAGCCGGTAAAGGGGGGTATTCGATACTCACCACATGCAGACCAGAACGAGGTAGAAGCGCTGGCGGCATTGATGACCTATAAGTGTGCCTTAGTAGAGGCACCATTTGGAGGTT
>JAFMHC010000073.1 GCA_017854775.1 Gammaproteobacteria bacterium
TGAGCTGGCCGGCATCATCTAATAAGTGCTTGGGGTAATAGTGTTATAATTTCAGTGAAGAAATTACACTAATAATTGCAGGATTTTGATTTTCAAAAATTCGAATCCGCTGATATCAATTGGATTAAGGGGTTAACTCAAATGCTCAGATTATTCATCTTACTTACGCTGATCTTTTTCTTGTTTATGTTTGTGCGTGAGCTCAGGCGGTATTTCACCCGCGATAAAAAAGAACAAGAGTTACGGGAAACTTTTATTGAAGGTGAATTAGTTGATATTGAGTTGGAGATCGCTGAAGAAAAAGCGCGACAGGACGATGTTCGGTCGGAATTGGACGAATTAGATTCGGAAAAAAATAACAATAAAGAGGAACAAAGTAATGACAAGAATCCCCGCTAAATTAATCGTATTCGGAGTCCTATTCGTAGGGGCTTTAGTCGTACTTTTTATGGCATTCGGCATTAATAATGCCGGGCACCGAACGGTGGTGCAGTACCCCACCGGTAAACTGTATGTAAAGTTCTCCCCTGGTATTTACCCACAATGGTTTGGCACCGCTGAAATATACAACGACGTTATAACTTTTGACTACGACAAAAGCTCAGCCGATGTTGACTCATCAATTAGCCAAAAGGGTATTTCAGTGCGCTATCAAGATGGTGGTACCGGTGCAGTCTATGGCAAAGCACGTTTTACATTGCCGGGTGATGAAATCACCATGTTGCATCTGCATAAGGCGTTTCGATCTAATCGTGGGGTGTCACAGAAGTTAATTAAATCTGTCACCGAAGAGGGCATGAACCTCACTGCCGGCTTGATGAGTTCCGAGGAAGCGTATGCTGAGAAGCGAAGTATCTTTACGCAATGGTCAAGCCAACAAATATCAAAAGGTAAGTTTCAAACTCGGCTTGAGAAAATCTCTACGGTTGATGAGAGCACCGGCAAGGAAGTTACTAAAAACGTTCCGGTCATCAGTTATGGAAGTGATGGCTTGCCAGTGCATTTAGACAGTGACCTTGCCGACTATGGCATTGATGTGAATGGTTTCCAGATAACCGATTGGGATTTCGAACCTAAAACATTGCAGCAAATTGCTACAAAACGTGAAGCAACTATGGCGATTATTACTGCGATAGCAAATGCGGAACGCGCCAAGCAGGACGCAATTACCTCGGAAGAACAGGGTAAGGCCAATGTGATGACGGCCAAGTACCAGAAAGAAGTTGTCAAAGAGCAAGCCATAGTCGACGCTCAACGAGAAAAAGAAGTGGCCGTTATTGCCGCCGAAAAAAACGTTGAAGTAGCGCGTCAGAAAAAGCTTGAAGCTGAGCAAAAGAAATTGGCAGCGGTGGAATATAAGCAAGAGCAAATTTTGCGTGGTGAAGGTGACGGTGCCTACAAGCGTTTGGTCATCGAAGCAGATGGTGCGCTGGCGCAAAAACTTGCAACATACGAGTCGGTGATGGGTCGCTTTGCAGCGGCTATCGAGAAACAAAAATGGGTACCTGAAGTACAAATGGGCGCTGGTTCTGGAGCCGATGGCGGTTCAAATGCTATGACCCTGATCGAAATGATGAGCGTCAAGGCGGCTAAAGATTTAGCCTTAGATATGAGCGTTAATAAATAGGACAAGCAGTTCGAACAATAAGCTAGGCTCTTGATCTATCAGAGCCTAGCAAAGGACTATTATTCGACTTCATTAAAGGTCGACGAAGTCGAATTAAACATATTATGAGTAGGTAAATCTTGAAACAAGCAAATATTGATGCGCTAGCGGCTGCTGCGCAAAAAGCAACGTCACAGGCTGCATTTGCGACGACTATCGTTACTGCTGAAATGCCGGATGCTGACGCAGTAAATAGTCAACTGAAGTCGACGGTGCTCGAACACATGCAAAAGAACCCAGGCGTCAGCCGTTCGAATATTAACGGCTGGCAATCGGAGCCTGACATGCTGAACGCTGGTTGGGGCGGCGAAGCAACAGCTATCTTGGCTCGGCTTGCGGTCGGCATATGTAATGGATTTTCAAAAGATCTGAAGATGGTCGATAAACCGCGCTTTGAATGGATGGCCGATATCTGGGCTAACGTCTCTGCAGCTGGTGCATCGAATAATTGGCATGTACACCCGCAGGCATTCTGGTCAGCGGTATATTACGTGGATGATGGTTACAATGGGCCTGACGATTCAGAGGCTGGAGGAGAGCTCGTGTTTCAGGACCCGCGTTATCCTATGAATCGCATGTTTTCGTCGGAGCTTGTTTTCCGTGAATCAGACGGCAAGCCGCAGGGGCACACGGCCACTTTTCGACCGAGAAACGGAATGCTAATCGCATTTCCGTCATGGCTGTATCACAAAGTTCAACCCTATCTTGGCGATCGTCAACGCATTTCTCTGGCGATAAATATGACGGTTATGCCAGCTCGTTCGGAACAGGATTCGAGTTCGGGCAGTCGTCCGGCAGTGCGTTAGATTGGCGTTTATTGCTTTGGCTGGCTAATGCGCTAATCACTTCAGTGCCTTGGTTAACTCATAGGCACTAAATCATGATATTGTTTTTCTTCAATTTTTGAGAGGACATCATGAAAATTTTATTAATTACGCCGTTTATCGTTCTATTGCTTGTGGCGTGTGGCGATAACGCTGATAAGGAACAACGCGCAAGCACGAGTAACTCGACCACTGAGGTTGAGGCGTCTGTAACGCCAGTAGAGCAGCTAGCAGAAGAGCAGGCAGTAAAAAAATATAGCGCTGAAGCATTTTTTGAAACCACTAGCTTTTCGTCGGTACCCAGTAGCGGTTTTGCCTATGCGCCAGACAACAACTCTATCTTAATTAGCAGCGATGAAAGCGGCGTATTTAATGCGTACAGCGTCGAGTTAGCAAGCAAACAACGCACTCAGCTGACGAGTTCTACCTCGAATGCGAACTTTGGCCTTAGCTACTTTCCAAACGATAAACGCATCCTATTTACTGCTGACAGTGGTGGTGATGAACTCAATCATGTCTGGGTGCGTGAGCTTGATGGTAGCGAAAGAGATTTGACGCCGACTGATAAAACCAAGGCGTCTTTCAAAGGCTGGTCAGAGGACGGTAGCGAATTCTATGTTGCTACTAACGAGCGCGATGCCAAAGCCTTTGATATTTATGCCTACAACGCAACTGATTATAGTCGCCGAAGCATGTTTGAAAATACCGATGCCTTGGCTCTTGATGTGCTTAGCAACGATGGACGCTGGTTGTCGATGACTAAGCCCCGTACCAGTGCCGATTCAGATGTTTACTTAAAAGATTTAAATAGTGACGAAGCCGCAAAACTGATTACAGCACATCAAGGCAACATCGCTTACGGAGTATACGCTTTCACGCCGGATAGCAAGCACCTGGTGCTATCGACAAACGAGCACGGTGAATTTAATCAGGCATGGGCTTATTCCATCGAGAGCGGCACAATGGCGCTCTATGAAAGCGCCGATTGGGATATAAGCTTCCTCGGCTTCTCAAAGACTGGAAAATATAAGTACCTTGGTGTGAACCAAGACGCGGTTACCAAGGTTAGCATCAGCGACCTAGCTAGCGGTAAGAAGGTCTCCATGCCACCGTTACCCATCGGCAACGTCAGAAATGCTCGATTTTCCCAGGATGACACTAAGCTTGCGTTCATACTCAACGGTGACACCAGCCCAAGTGATGTTTATACAATGGGCCTTTCTACAACGGGCCTTTCTACAACAGATCAGAGCGGCGCTAGCGCGACGCGCCTGACCTCAGCCTTGAACCCCTCGATTAAGCAGAGCGACTTGGTGGAGGCATCCGTTATTCGTTACACCAGCTTCGATGGTACAAAAATACCAAGCATACTTTATAAGCCCAAGGGTGCGACTGCCTCCAATAAAGTACCGGCGCTAGTATTGGTGCATGGTGGCCCAGGAGGTCAGACCACCAAAGGTTATCGTGCGATGGTGCAGCACTTGGTAAACCACGGCTATGCGGTATTGGGTGCAAACAATCGCGGGTCCTCGGGTTATGGTAAAACTTTTTTCCACATGGATGACAAAGCCCACGGTGAAGGTGATTTGCAGGATATCATTTGGGGGCGTAAATACCTTGAAAGCCTAGATTGGGTTGACGCTGAAAAGGTCGGCATCATCGGCGGTTCGTACGGCGGCTATATGGTCGCAGCGGCGCTCGCGTTCGAACCAGATTCGTTTGACGTTGGCATTAACATCTTCGGCGTTACCAACTGGGTTCGCACATTAAAATCAATCCCGCCGTGGTGGGAGTCTTTCCGTGAATCTCTATACGATGAGATGGGCGACCCCGCGACCGACGAAGAACGCCATCGCAGAATATCGCCTCTTTTCCATGCGGCGAACATTACAAAGCCGCTGATGGTGATCCAAGGTGCAAACGACCCCCGTGTCCTGCAGGTTGAAAGCGATGAGCTGGTCGCCGCGGTAAAAGCCAATAATGTGCCCGTTGAGTACATATTGTTCCCAGATGAGGGCCATGGTTTCAGGGCTAAAAAGAACCGCATTACCGCATCTGAAGCCTATGTTGAATTCTTAGATAGGTACTTGAAAGCGGGAACTGAAAAATAGTCGATTTTCAATGCTTAATGATTTTTAAACCATTAAGCATTGATTTTGCTAGTGACCGGATGAGTTTACATCTAGGCTTTTGATTATCGGATTTGGACGGGCTGCAGTCTTTGAATCACTTATGGGTTTTGTAGCAAACTATCTCGGTTCGCAAGGCAAGTATCAAGAGGTCGAACCCTAGTATCGTAAAGGTCTTGAAATCAAACAGCGCGTACTCTGTGAAGAGCATCCTTCTACTGCGAGCAGCTACAACAATGTGGCGATGAACCTCAATGCGCAAGGCAAGTATGAAGAGGCCGAACCCTTGCATCTACTCGCTTATGAAATACTTTTGAGTACCTTATGAGATCAGCATCCGATTACCAAAGGGGTCTACCAAAACTGGCTTTCTGTTAAATCTAAAACGTAAATAAGGCAGAAAGCCAATGTTGGCTGGAGAAAGTCACTTACTAGCAACTAGTGAATAATCGAAAGGGTCAGACTCGATGAAAACTTAAAGACTAATGCAGATGCGGCTTAAGCCTTTGATTTATGGTTTAGACAGTGAGTAGTTCTGGCAGTACTTGGGTGTGTATTACAGGAAGGTCTGGTTTGATTTTGTTGATTTTAAGGGTATCTAAATAGAATATATAAATGTTCAATCTGCTTAGCGATATCAGTGTTATAGGGTCATTAGGTACTAGAATGGGTGTCCAGCTAATAGCCCTCCAACTACTACAGTGGCCTTTCTCCATTTATTTTAGCAGCATTCCGTGGCTCGAATATTCTTGACACTTAAAGTGGCTTTAGTTTGTTTATGGAATGCTAGGCTTTTCCTTCTGATTGTCGGCCCATGCTTTGGTATTCGGGTAGTGACTACATAGCATTTACGTTGGTAATTTCTGAACTTCTGATTAGTTAGTTGTAACGTCGACTTTAGTTGAGATATGCCTTTGTCAATATCGCAACCCTTTAACTCTATGAACAAAGCTGTATTAAGTGAGCTAATTGATATAATCCAATCGCATTTTTCAGAATTCATGTCAATCAAGCACCCGTCAACTTTTACCTTATTTATTGAAATTCTCCGATCATTTTTTAATTCAAATGTACTTCTATTTTCTCGAACAACGACGATTGAATCTGTTGTCATTATTGTGCATTTGGCATAATCCATTAGATATCACTCGCCACTTCGTAGTATCTTGTTCATTACATCTTCAAAGTGTTCTGAAACCCCGTCGAGTATGTCTCCCCCAACCATACGATATTCCTCATCAGTAATGGACTTAAGAATTCCGTCGGTAATCGTATAAGCGGCGACATCTTCAAACTGAATAGGCAAACCTAAACCGTTAAGCTCAATAAATTGCTCGTTGGTGAGCTTACCTTCATTAATCGCATCTCCAGCTAAAATGAAATTATTAAGTGCTGATAGAATATATGGGCTATGTGATGTGATAAAAAAACTTGTTTTCACTTCGGAGTAAAGAAGTGACAAGATCGAAACAATGTACGACTGCGAAGTTGGAAATAAGTGAGCCTCAGGCTCTTCTATAAAGAACATCCCTCCATTTTCATCAGCACGCAGTAGCGGCCAAACACATAGGACTAGGAGCATTGGGAGTGACTCCTGTTGGCCTGATGACGCGTTTGCCAAGTTAATTCTTTTTCCTTTTGACAATATCCAATCTTGCTCATCATGGTACTCATAGTCACCGGCGACTACCGCTTCGAGTGCTAAGTGTAGTTTGTCCTGTAAGTCTCTATGGTTTGAAATAAGGTTATCTTTATACCATCGCTTTGAATTTTCATAAACACTTCCAAAATTTTTCAGATAAGGGTCTATATCTAAGTTTGAAGCCAAGAAAGTAAAAATATTTTTTTGTAAATTTGCAAAGAATGTTCGAGATGCTGGAATAAAAACTGAGTGTGAAAAGAATGGACCTAACTCGCCATTGATCAATTGTTCAAGGATAAGATCGTAAAATATCTGGTTTTCAATGAACCTTGTGTTGCGGCGCCCAGCAGATTTACCTCGGTCCTTGTCTGCCTCCTCTAATTTTTTCTTATAAGTCGACTTCTTGCTAGTAAAGAGCTTCTTAAGATTGTCAGAATAAGACAGTTTTAGGTTAGTCTTTCCTCGGGCATTCGTTTTACCAGAAATGCTTACCTCAGTATTATCCAGATTATAAACAATAGAAAAATTGCCGCCGTCCCATGAGTATTTAGGGAATCGTTCTTCGAACATTTCCAGTATTTTTGTGTCTAGTTCCCTTTTGGTTTTATTAGATCTAATGCCATTTACAAACTCTTCTGACGTTTCATGAAACAAGTATAGGAGTTTAGCAATAACACTTTTTCCGTTAGCCTGAGGCCCAATAATCACGTTAATTTTCTTTACGTTAACATTGGCTTTTTTAATAACTAGAAAATTAGTTATTGAAATTGATTCGGTCATTTTCACTCCATGCAATAATGAATCGGCGATAGTAATAATTAGACTCTAGTGTACAAATAATCTTGGGTGAGATCATGCTTTTTGAAGAATATTCGCCCGTATCACCAAAAGTATCAGATTCGATTGACACGGTTAGTGCATGGGGTTCCGGAAGGCAAGGCCATCCGGCGTTACTCATAAGTTATTCAAGAAGTATATGTTTCATATGCCGTAGGCGTACTATTATTTCGACATAGCTTAAAACTTCGACTTAACCGGTCAGGAATCACATGCACCATTCTGCGTCACGGATATTAAGAACCGCTCTGAGCCGATCAACATCATCATCACTCAACTCACCATTTTCAATCGCAATTTTCAGTGCTCGCAAACCAAGATCAGCATAGCTAATCTGCAGCGAGTCAGAATGCTCTGCTAGCGCACGCATGTGAGATTCAACTGTCTCGTTATCACCTCTGGAGATTGGTCCACTCAAGGCTCCAGCGGTTCCATGGGCACTAATATTTTCCAGAGTCGATTGAATCAACGGTTGCAATGAGAGCCAAAACGGTTCTTTTTCTAGGCCAGCTTTAGCGGCCGTTTCTAAACTCATATCCATCAGCGAACTTAGATAGTTGCAGGCGAATACGCAGGCTGCGTGATACAGTGGTTTGGATTGTCGGTCTATCTGTGTGTTGATAAAACCGGCGTGCTCGAATAGCGGCATTAGGGTGCTTAACGCCGCTTGGTCGCCTTCGGCGTAAAGGTAGCTGCCGTGCTTGGTGGTGGCGAAGCGTTGCAATGATAGGGTGATGTTAGGGAAAGTATTCAGCGGATGACATGATGCTACAGCGCATCCTTGTTGCTGAGCCGAGCTTAATATCGAGCTGTCTAAGGCGCCAGAGCAGTGAGCGACCACGCTGCCAGTTTTAAAGCTTTTTGCAAGTGCTTGGCAAACGGTTTGTATTGCCCCATCATTAACGCAGATTAGCGTTATATCGGCATTAGCAACGGCGGCTGTTTGCTTAGACTTAGAGCGACCGATATTGTCGACTCTGTAGTCGAGCGAACTAAATAATTGCGTCAAGCTTTGGCCGACTTTGCCTCGACCAATTATGACGATATTACTTAAATTTTTCAGGCTCATTCGCTGGCTTTAAGGCTCTGTGAAAGTTCTTCGTGAGCTTCGGTCGCCTGTAGCCAATCGGCTTCGGCTTGATCGAGTTCTTTTTGCAAGTAGGCTTGATCGGTGAGTAACTTTTTAAGCTTGTCTTTGTTTTCGTCAGAATACAATTCGGTTTCGGCTAGTTGAGTTTCTATAGCGCTTCGTTCGGCGCCAACTTTTTCCATCACTCGTTCAGCACGTTTGATTTTGCTGGTTAACGGCTGCAGTTCTTTTCGGCGCTCAGCGTCAATTCGTTTCTGTTCTTTCTTTGCGCTTGCGGTGTTCTGCGGCTGCGAGTCTTGTTGCTTATCAGCGTCATCGTTAGGGGCGCCACCTCTATTATGCTCGGCTAACCATTTCGGGTAGTCGTCGACACTGCCTTGAAACTCAGTGGCTCGACCGTTGGCGACTAAAATTAGCTTATCCGAATTAACCCGCAATAAATGTCGATCATGTGAGACCAGCACCACTGCGCCTTCATAGTCTTGCAGCGCAACCGCTAATGCTTGACGCATTTCTAAGTCTAAATGGTTGGTTGGCTCGTCGAGAAGTAGTAGGTTAGGGCGCTGGTAGCAGATTAATGCTAGCGCTAAACGTGACTTTTCACCGCCGGAGAATGGCGCTACTTTGCTTGTGGCTTTGTTGCCGCTAAAACCAAAGCTGCCAATATATCGGCGCAGTTGGTTTTCGGTTGCTGTGCCGCCGTTGCATTCTCGATCTAAGATTTGCATGTGTTCCATGGGCGAGTGATCCATTTGCAGCTGCTCTATTTGATGCTGTGCAAAATAGCCAATGTTGATTTCTTTTGATGAATGATAATTGCCTTGGTTTAGCTTTAACTCACCGGCAAGTAACTTGATAACAGTCGATTTGCCTGCGCCATTCGGGCCGATTAGACCAACACGATCACCCGGAGTCATTGAGAACTCAATGCCTTCAACAATATTAGTATCTCCATAGCCAACCGCGGCTTCATGCAAGCTAAGTAGTGGGCTAGGGTTTTTCTCGGGTGAAGGAATGCTAAAGCTAAACGGAGAATCAACGTGGGCTGGCGCGATCAGTTCCATTTTTTCTAACGCTTTTAAACGGCTTTGCGCTTGAGTCGCTTTGGTGGCTTTGGCTCGGAAGCGACGCACGAAATCTTGCATGTGAGCAACTTCGCGCTGCTGTTTATCAAATTGTGATTGCAGGTTTGCCAGTTGTTCAGCCCGGATACGCTCGAAGGCCGAATAGTTACCTTTGTAAAGCTGCGCTTTTTGATGCTCTATGTGTAGCGTATGAGTGGTGAGTTGATCTAAAAAATCTCGATCATGGGCAATGAGAATCAGTGTGCCGGTGTAGTGTTTTAACCAACGCTCTAACCACAGCACCGCGTCTAAATCTAAGTGGTTAGTCGGCTCATCAAGCAACAACAGATCTGAGCGGCACATTAATGCCTTTGCAACACTTAAACGAACCCGCCAACCGCCCGAAAATACCTCGGCGGGCTTATCTATATCGGCACTCTTAAAACCAAGGCCGCTCATCAATTGAGCGGCTCGGCTACGTGCTGAGTAGCCGTCGATTTCTTCGTAACGAGATTGGTATTTTAGAAAGCGTGGATGGTCTGGATTTTGAATCTTACTGTCCAGTTCTCGCCATTCGGTATCACCATCTAAAACATGCTCGATGGCTGGTCGTTTATCCGCAGGGGCTTCTTGAGCGACATGCGCCATCACCCAATCGCGGGGTATTTTGACATCGCCCGTATCGATCACCAACTCGTTGCGTAACACCGCAAACAGCGACGATTTACCGCAGCCGTTAGCGCCCGTTAGACCGACTTTTTGGCCTGGGTGAATTTGGCAGCTGGCGTCGTCAAAGAGCATGTTTTCGCCACGGCGAATCGATAAATTTTCAAACTGAATCATATTGGCTTAAGACTATTTAGTTTGAGGCTATGATTCAAGGAACTGTTGCATGCGTTCAATTTGCTCTTGCAACGAGGCCTTTGCTTTCTCGGCATCGGCTAACTGTTGCTTGGCTTTGTTAAGAACCGCTTCGGGCGCTTTATCAACGAAGGCTGAATTACTCAAGCGACCAGCAACACCGGCAATGTTTTTCTCGGCTTTCTCAAGCTCTTTGTTTAAGCGTTGTATCTCAGCCGACGCATCGATAAACGAACCAAGCGGAATTAGTACACGTAAATCGCCGACCAGCGCGGTAGCCGATTCAGGTAAATCGTCGCCAGCTTGAACGGCTTGCATTGATTCAAATCGTCCAAACTTAAGTAAATAAGCCTGGTTGTTTTGCATCCAAGTTAGCGCGTTTTGGTCAGCGCCTTGTAGCAAGATAGGCAGTTCTTTGGCGGGGCTTATGTTCATCTCACCACGTATATTCCGAACCCCAGTTATCACCGCTTGAACCCAACGCATTTCGTCAACCGATGATTGGTCGATCAGTGCTGCATCGGCAACTGGAAACTCACAATTCATGATTGTGTCTTCGCTAGCGTTTGCCAATGGTTTAACGTTCTGCCAAAGCTCCTCAGTGATGAAGGGCATAATTGGGTGCAGTAAACGAAGCGTTGTTTCAAGTACTCGAACCAAGGTTCTACGCGTTCCACGACGTTGAGCATCAGTTGCGCTTTCGTCATTAAGAACGACCTTGGTTAGCTCAACATACCAGCTGCAATATTCGTCCCACACAAAGCTGTATAGGGTTTGCGCCATTTGGTCGAAACGGTAGCTTTCGATTTGTGCCGATACGTCGGCTTCAACTTGTTGTAAGCGCGAGACTATCCATTTGTCGGCAAGGCTCAGTTCGATATCATCGTTGGTTTGCCCACAATCGTGGCCTTCGGTGTTCATCAACACGTAACGAGATGCGTTCCAAAGCTTGTTGCAGAAGTTACGATAACCTTCTACCCGAGCCAAATCAAAGCGGATGTCTCGGCCTAAGGTTGCTTGGCTAGCAAAGGTGAAGCGCAGCGCATCGGTGCCATACGATTCAATACCGTCAGGGAATTGCTTGCGGGTCGACTTCTCTATTTTAGCCGCCATTTTTGGCTGCATTAATCCAGCAGTGCGTTTAACCACTAAATCTTCTAAAGAAATACCGTCGATCAAGTCGATTGGATCAAGCACGTTGCCCTTAGACTTAGACATCTTCTGGCCTTCTTGGTCACGAACCAGACCATGAATATAGACTTCTTTAAATGGCACTTGGTCAGTGAACTTGAGGCCGAACATAATCATTCGTGCGACCCAAAAAAAGATGATGTCGAAGCCAGTTACTAATACATTGGTTGGATAGTACTTAGCCAGTTCAGGTGTTTTCTCGGGCCAACCCAAGGTCGAGAACGGCCATAATGCAGACGAGAACCATGTGTCTAAAACGTCTTCATCTTGAGTAAGAATCGCGTCCGTGCCAGCTTTGGCTTGGGCTTCTTCAACTGAGTAAGCGACGAAGATATTGCCATCTTGGTCGTACCAAGCGGGTATACGGTGGCCCCACCAAATTTGACGTGAGATACACCAGTCTTCGATATTCCGCATCCATTCAAAATAGGTGTTGCTCCAGTTTTCTGGCACGAATTTAATCTCGCCATCTTCAACAACGCGAATAGCCTCTTTGGCTAATGGCGCAACTTTCACATACCACTGGTCGGTAAGATAGGGTTCGATCACCGCGCCCGACCGATCGCCTCGAGGTACCATTAATTTGTGCTCGACGATTTTCTCGAGCAAGCCGGCGGCATCGAAGTCGGCAACGATATTTTTACGCGCTAGATAACGGTCTTGACCATGATAGGGCGAACCCTCGAGGTTGATCGCTGCGTTATTATCAAGAATGTTGATCTTTTCTAAATCGTGACGCTTGCCGACTTCGGCATCGTTAAAGTCATGCGCTGGCGTGATTTTAACGCAACCTGAACCGAATTCTGGGTCAACGTAGTCATCAGCGATGATGGGTATTTTTCTATTCGTGAACGGCAAATTAATGGTCTTACCAACTAAATGCTTAAAACGCTCGTCGTCAGGGTGTACCGCAACCGCACTGTCACCCAACATCGTTTCAGGGCGAGTTGTTGCGACTACTAGATATTCATCCGGGCTGTCGGTGAGCGGATAGCGAAGGCTCCACATGTGGCCATTTTCTTCGGTTGATTCAACCTCTAAGTCGGAAACGGCTGTGTGCAGAACTGGGTCCCAGTTGACTAAGCGTTTGCCTCGGTAGATCAGGCCTTCGTCATGCAATTGTACAAATACGTTTTGTACCGCGCTAGACAAGCCGTCGTCCATGGTGAAACGCTCACGTGACCAGTCAATCGCCGCGCCCATACGACGAAGTTGGCGGGTTATGGTGCCACCCGATTCGCCTTTCCATTCCCAAATTTTCTCGATGAATTTTTCGCGCCCCAGATCATGACGGCTGATGCCATCAACTGCTAGTCTGCGTTCGACCACCATTTGCGTTGCGATGCCTGCATGGTCGGTACCCACTTGCCACAGCGTTTGGTCTCCTTTCATGCGATGGTAGCGTGTCAGTAAATCCATGATTGTGTCTTGGAATGCATGCCCCATATGCAAGCTGCCGGTGACGTTCGGCGGCGGAATTGCTATGCAATAGGCGGTCTCGGACTCACGTGCCGCGAAGCTATCGTTGGCTTCCCAGCGTTGGTAGATCGCCTGTTCAATTTTCGAAGGCTGGTATTGGTTGTCTAGCGCGTTGCTCATGATGGATTCTGACGGGCGTTAATAGTTGTTCTGCAAAGGGCGATTATACGGCTTTGTGGCGTCACAATGCAGTAGTAAATGACCGAACAGAATGGATTTTGTGAGCTGATATAAAAAACGCGATCTCGATCTCATTCGAGATCGCGCTAAACTAGGGTGCTATTAAATAATGTTACAAACTGCAACTAATACAGCTACAGTTCAATGTTATGCATCTTCAGTTGAAAACCTTCGCCTTGGTAGGTTTTGTAGCGCGTGCGGGCTGAGGCCTTAGAGCCATCGTCGGCTTCGACAATTTCGGCAATGCGCGAGAAGCTATGATTGAAGATCGGTATGTCGGACGATAGGTTGATCAACACATCATGCTGGCGTTCTAGTACCAGCGGTGTAATCGAGTTGTGGTCACCTATCTGAATCGACGATTGTGGCTTAGACTCGCTAGTTAAATCATGCGCCAAAAAACTACTGTCACTAAACGACCACATTACTCTATCGAGTTGTGTGGTCGCCTCGCTGTTATCGGTGACAATTAAGCAGCTTTGCTTAAGGCGTTGTAGCTTGTTGGCTAGCCGACTGGCTAGCTTGTATTTGGCGTCGTTAACCCGATTAGAAATTAGGTAAAAATCAACCTGCTTCATGATCTGCTATGCCTACTTGCATCGGTCCATTAAGTATTGCGTTAATATCGGCACCGCGCGGCCGCTGGCACGTTTGCCAACCGAACCGCCCCATGCAGTGCCTGCAATATCTAGATGAGCCCAACGGAAATCTTCGGTGAAGTAAGACAAAAAGCAGGCTGCGGTGATGGTGCCGGCACCAGGTGTGCCGATATTAGCCAGATCGGCGTAGTCACTTTTAAGCTGTTTTTTGTAGGTTTCTTTAATTGGTAACTGCCACGCGTGGTCTAGGCTTTTCTCACCAGCGGCGATTAGGTCGTCAACAACGTCTTGATCGTTGCCCATAACTCCCGCTGTTTGATGGCCTAAGGCGACAATAACCGCGCCGGTTAGAGTGGCAATATCGATAACGGTTTGAGGCTTGAAGCGTTTGGTATAGGTGAGTGCATCACATAATATTAATCGGCCCTCGGCATCGGTATTTAATATCTCAATAGTTTGACCAGACATGCTGGTCACCACGTCACCGGGTTTGTTTGCGAGGCCGTCAGGAAGGTTTTCTGAACTTGGGATGACGCCGACAATGTTGATGGGCAACTGCATTTCAGCCGCGGCTAGTATGGCGCCAAATACGCTGGCAGAGCCACACATGTCGTACTTCATTTCGTCCATTTTTGCGCCTGGCTTTAATGAAATGCCACCAGCATCAAAGGTTAAGCCTTTACCGACTAGCGCGTGTGGAGCCTCTTTCGAGTTCTTAGCGCCTTTGTACTCCATCACAATTAGCTTAGCGGGTTCGCGACTGCCTTTGCTGACCGATAATAGTGAGCCCATGCCAAGCTCAGCCATATCTTTCTCGCTTAACACTTTTACCTTAAGACCATGCGACTTGCCGAGTTTCTTCGCTTGGTTTGCCAGGAAGCTCGGCGTGCAAACGTTTCCAGGCATGTTGCCTAAGTCTTTTGCCAATGTTTTACCGTTATTAATCGCGCTGCCTACGGCGGCAGCCTTCTTCGCCGTGCTTAACATCTTGCGTTCTTCACACCAAAGCGTGGCTTTAAATTCTTTGTTTGCGGTATCGCCGCGTGCTGATTTTGGCGCTTTAATATATTGGTATTCTGTATCGCCTAGTGCCTCTGCTAGATGCCGGCTGACCGTTTCGACGTTGCTCTTTGCATTCAGAGCATCTAGCTCGAAGGTTGCTTCGTCGACCTTCAGAGATTTAAGCTTAGTGGCTAAAGAGGTGAGCGCTTCGCGCACTGACTCGGTGTCGAGTTTTTTGTCGCCAACGCCAAGCAGTATGATTTGCTTTGCTCCAACACCTTCTGGAATCATCAGGTTGACCAGTTCGCCGCAGGTGGCACTAAATTGGCCCGAGTCCTGCAAGCGTGCAATTGCTCCACCGGTTGCCGTATTCAATTCTGCGCATTGCGAACTGATTTTTTTAAGTGGTTTCAGGGCAATAACTAAACAGTCTGTCTTTAGCTGGTAATTTTTTGAGGCTTTAGCTTGAATCTTCATCTGCGGTTCAGGTCCTATTGGTTTTAATTGGGTCTTTAGAGTTATACATCTATTTATTTAGTCTTTCGCCAATTTAAGTCAATTGCTTGATACAATGTTCGACTAATCTTATTTCGGGTGACGAATATAGCTACAGTATAGCTCGAAAGTTAACCCGCTTACACAGCCGAAGCAATCAGCAAAAGCCAAATTCAGCCATGATCGTAAACAAGTCATTCATAACCGAAGTATTGCGTACCGCCTTGGCCGTGACCTTTGTGATTATTAGTATTTTCTTGGTGATGCGAGTTATGGGGTTCTTAAGTCAGGCTGCAGAAGGCCTGATTCCAGTGGGTGGCGTGATGAGTCTGGTCACGCTGAAAATGATTTCATATTTGGATGTGATGTTGCCGCTGATGTTTTATATCGCGCTGATCATGGTCTTAAGCCGTTGGTATTCCGATCAAGAAATGGCGGTGCTTGCCAGTGCCGGCATTGGAATTTTCCATTTTCTTAAGCCGCTGGCTTTCTTGGTGGCGGTTTTGGGGGGGCTAGTTGCTTTTTTCTCCTTCTACTTAACGCCGCTGTCGTTAGCGAAAGGCTATAATCTGGAACAACAGTACCGGCAAAGCAACGAAGTGTCGGGGGTTATCACTGGCCGTTTTGTTGAGGCTAAAGATGGCAATGCGGTGTACTTTGTTGAAAACTATAATCGCGGCACCGCAAACTATGAGAATGTTTTTGTTTACAGCAAGTCGTTTGAGCGCGAAGGCGTCGTGGTTGCAAAAACAGCGTATCGAACCGAAGACGAAAAAACACAGGATCAATTTTTAGTGCTGGTCAATGGTTCTCGCTACGAGGGCAACCCAGGTTCCCCTGACTATCGAGTGGTCGATTTTGAAAAGTATGCTTTGCGAATCGAGCCAAAAAATCAAACCCGTTTGTACTTGCCGGTTCGAGCACGACCAAATAGTGAGCTTATTGAGTCGACCGACCCGAAACTCAAAAGCGAATGGTATTGGCGTGTAGCAAAAGTATTTACTCTGCCAATATTAGCCATCTTTGCGCTCGCACTGAGTCATGTCGATTCGCGACGAGGGAAGTCAACCGGCATGGTTATGGCATTTTTAGTGTATTTGACGTACACCAACATGCTGGCGTATACGGTCGCGCTAATCAAAAAGGGTGAAGCGACAACAGGAACGCCGATTTGGATGGTTCACATCACCTATTTAATCTTAGCGGGTTACTGCCTTTATCGTCGAAATTACAATTTACCACTGATGCCTGACTTTAGTTTAAAACGGCGCAGTAGCGTTAAAGGATAGTCGGCTATGAAAATATTAGACCTCTATATAGGTAAGATTTTACTGCGTTACATCATGGTGACCATTGTTGTACTGCTCGGGCTTTTTACCTTCGTTAGCTTTATCGACGAATTGGGTGATTTGGATCGCGGACGCTACGGTATATTGCAGATCATTCAATACGTGATTTTAACCATTCCGAAAACCTTGTATGAGGTGTTCCCAATGGCGGCGCTGATTGGTTCGATTCTCGGGCTGTCTACCTTAGCAAGAGATTCTGAGTTGATTGTGATGCGTGCTGCGGGCATTTCGATTCAACGGATTGTATTCTCGGTTCTTAAAGTAGGTATTATTCTGGCTATAGTCTCGATGTTTATGGGAGAGGTTGTGTCGCCGTTTACTGAAGATCGTGCGATAGACGTAAAAGCTGAGTCGATAATTAATAATAGTGGCCGCAAAGGGAACTTTGGCGTTTGGCTTCGGGATGACAACACCTATGTCAATATCGGCGAGGTTTTGCCCGGCCAGCAGCTACGCTTGTTGAACATTAAAATATTTGAGTTCGATAATCAGAATTTTCTACGTTTTTTGTCGACCGCTCGTGAGGGTGAGTTTCAAATTGCTCGACCGGGTAGTGGTCAGAAAGACCGTTGGTTACTTAAAGATTTACGGCGCACCATGATTAACGAAGAAAGTTCGGCGGCCGATGAAGTGTCTGCGGCTTACTGGAGCACGGTATTGGACCCTCAAATTCTCAAAATTTACCAAGTTAAGCCGGAACAGCTCTCGATTTGGCAGTTGCAAGAATACATCGCCCACCTACGCTCGAATAAGCAAGACACCTCAACTTACGAGCTTGAGTTTTGGTCAAAAATTGTCACGCCATTCGCTACTTTAGTGATGCTGATACTGGCTGTACCCTTTGTTTTCAAAGAAGCACGTAGCGGTAATTTAGGTCGCAGTTTATTCTCTGGAATAATGATCGGTTTGGGCTTCTTCATTGCTAATCAGGCCTTTAGCTATTTCGTAACCTTGTTTGGTATACCCCCGATGTTGGGTGCATCCTTGCCGACAATTCTTGTCGCGGTAATCAGTTTCGTGATGATTCGTCGAATCGTCTAGCGACAAATCTCGCCTGCAATTTGCCGCTATTCTTCTAACGCTAGCGACCTTTTGCCGCGTTTTTCGCGCGGTGCTGAGCTAAGTTTTTCTGCTTATCTTTCTCGCCCTGTTTCTTTGATTTAACTATTTGGGTGTTGGTTAATATGTCGTGCCAAGCTCGTTTTTTGCTGTCTAATAGAATCCAGCTAAAGCCTAAACCAACAAAAGCCCATGATAGTAGTGCAGCCAGATATCGTTTTAATGCTGTCTTCCAATCGATAAATTTACCGTCGGGTTTGATTAGATAAAGGTTCCAAGCCTTCATTCCTAGAGTCTGTCCGCCGTGCGTCCAGAACCATCCATAGAAAAAGAAGCTAACGCAGATAACATTAATGCTAACAATCACCCCGCCAACTATACGGCCAAGGTCACTACGCTCGATCAGATTAGGGTTTGACGGGTCGGGTGCGGTAAAAAACGCATCGGGACCGAGCCAAGTAAACAAGCCCATTAATAGTGCCGAGGTAAAGAACGCCACACTGGTTAACAGTAAGCCATCATAAAGAATAACGAGTAGGCGTTTGAAAAGACCGATAGTTTGCATTTTCTTGTTCGTTTGTCTGGTTTTCACTGTGGAAAACTAAAGTTGTACACAGCATTGGGGTTGTAGGCGAGTTAGCCTATATAATTGCTAACCCACTAAGTAAAAGGTTTTTAAGTGCATGATTTTAAACAATAAATTATTGTGATTAAAAAATAAGCAATTCACCTCGCCCGTTGGTTTTATCGGTGTTTGTGATAGTTGTTCACAAAGTTATCCACAGATATTGTGGATAAGCATATCAAACCCGCTTGGCCATTGAGTTAGCGCGAATGATACTGCAAGGCGGGTCGCTCGAGAATGCAATATTTTGCTGTTGTTGTTAATTTTTTAGCTGATTTATGATTGTTTTTTAATATACTCTGAGGTCGCTGTTACTTGAATTAGT
>JAFMHC010000074.1 GCA_017854775.1 Gammaproteobacteria bacterium
CCTCTGATTAAGTCTAAATGATCTCTGGCCTTCAAGCTGATTCACAATCAAGGCATTGTTTTGCAGGCATGACTGGTCACGTCAAAAAACAATAACGCCGAGTGTGGATCCGCTTGAAAGCCCCGTAGGGTAAGGCTTGAAGCGCACATCTACGTTGTTCCCGCTCTCACTAAGGACTACGGCCATTAGCCTCGAGCGGCGCCTAGTAGCTGTACGCTTCAAGCCTTACAGAGACCGTTTATACTTAATCAGAGGCTCCTTAAGAAACCTTAGCGTAAGCTTGTTGATTATGATCAATAGAAAACAGCGACTCGAGTGCATCAGCGCAATCATCTCTTTGGCTTGCGGCCTGAATCAATGGCTGTAAAGGTTGGCGGCTAATAAGCTCTTTGTAAGCTTGTTCGTCTTTTTCTGACAAATCAATCAATAACAATAACGTCGAGCGCAACTCCCACCAGGAGTCCATCTGTTCAAGCGCTTCTGGCAGTATGCGTAGCGCCTGCTCCATAGACTGCAAGTTTGGCCCTTGCTTATTCTGAATAGCAATGTGCGCCAAGAATAGCTCTTCAGGCCAAGGCGGAATATCGCTTTCATGACGACTTAATTCCAATGCTTGATGAAACGCTTCGAGCGCTTCATCCGAGGAATTCATAATATCGTTACAACAACCAGCGATTCTCGCCACCTTCATCATCAAGTTTCGCTCACCAAACGCCACGGCAATCTCAATAGCCTCGTTAATGGTTTGCTCGGCGGCTTCTCGGTTTTGCTGCCTAGCATAGGCTTGCCCCCGCAGTAATAAGTACTCGACACACTTTGCGTTGTCGTCCTTGTGAGTCTGAATATCATCCTTAGAAAGCTCGATGACACGCATCAAGCTCGATTCGATCTCACTACGAAGATAAATTGGTGCATATTTAACAAGGTCAAATTCAAAGAACCATGGCATGCCAATATTATCCAAAGCCTTTCTATATTGCTCCAGATGATCGTGCGACTCAGACAAATTTCCAACTCGGTAATTAGCCGAAGTAGCGTGTTTACTATAATCTAAGAACAGTTCAGTTTCTGGTTCTTGGCGCAAGTGCTCAAGACCAATAGCAACTACCTCTAGTACCTTATCATGCTGTAGAAGAGCGCTGTAGTACTCGGCCCACTCCACGTATGTCGCCCTGCGAAGTTCCGGCCCAGGCGGCGTAGTTTCTTCCATTTTATCTAGCCAATAACGAAACTGCGGCAGCTTTGCGGTGTAATAGCATAGTGCAAACATATTCCGACGCAATACTTGCATCGTAGCAAAGAACTCTCGCTGCCATAGTTTGTTGCTAGCGTTTTGATCTGTAGCAGGGCTTTCAAGCAAGCCATGGAAATGTTGATGAACGGTATTAAAAACGCTTTCACCTACTTGATACGCTAGCTCTAATTGACGTGTTCTCATCAGCAAGAACGCTTTGATGTTAATGCCCCAATTATGATAATACACTTGCTCAGTTGTGGTTAATTGTGGCGAACTTGCTTCAGAAAGTGCTTTTTCGGCCCACTCTAAACCAATCTCAGCTTGCTTCATCCGTCGCCCATAGGTAACCGCAAGTCGATAGCACAGAGCGCTACGCATACCCGGTTCAACTTCATGTTTGTATGCTTGGGTAAAATGGTAAAGGAGAAATTCATGTAAGCGCGTATCGCTAGCAGAAAACTGTCGATTGTGTGCTGCTAGAGCCATCAATCCATGGACCTTGGCTTTCTGGGTTGAGCTCAAGACAGGTTCACATGCAATTAGCTTTAGCCCTAGCTCCAGTGTGTTTTGAAATCCGAGCCCTTGATAGGCTAGCTCCATCGCTTGGATTAGCTGAGACACCTGTGCACTGTTTAGAAATTTTGAGTTTTCTAAGGCCCGATATGCAATGTCCTCAGAAAAGGCCGGTAAACTGCCGTCTCGCGGCGGTCTACGCACATGATCAAGTAGCTCATTTGAGTCTTCGGGCAAGTTTTCGACCACATCGGCGACCTGCAAAAGGCCACCTGCGAATCTTGGATTAGCCGAACTCAGATTCCAATTTATTCCGTTTTCATCGTGCTGGGGTGGCTCCACTTCACTCTCAAAGCCAATCACAATCGTAAAGTCACTTTTAGAATCAGGGTATAAGCGACTAATGGTTTTGAGGATGGTCTTGACCGGGCCAACCATATCGCCTGAACACGGCACAATCAGCGTCTGCCCTTTAACGCCTAGCAGCGTCAGAACTCGATATAATAACCTCGCCCATGCTTCAAAAAGAGGCCGGTGTAGATACCAGTTATGGCTTAAATGGGATGAGTAACGTGCGCTGTAATAAAGTCTTTGTGATTTCTGCTCACTGTTCAACTGGGCAATTCGGTCTTCATAGGCAAAACTTGCTGCGGCTAAATCATCGGATAATATTTCCTCGACCGACTGCGAACCAACTTTTTGCGCTGCTTGGTCAAACAGATCACACAGTGGCTCCCAGCTAGATGTCGCTTGTTTAGCCTTAATTAACCATAGACAATTGCTACTGTTATTAAGGCGTTCATAAAAATAGTTATTCAGCTGTTGCCTGCGCCCTCGAACGACTCGAATCACGATTATTTCTTCCTTGTTAATTAGGTCAGAGCGTTTATTTGAAAGGTTTTAGTGTCTAAGCTATCTTGTCAAAATTAAATGCCGTCAAAGTAAAATGTTGTCAAAGTAAACGCTATACGGGATTTCATTAATTACGCTGTATGAATATCTAAACGCTGAATTCCCGCACAGCTGCTTAGCCTGACTAAAGACCAAAAATGACGTAAATCCAATTACATATCATCGGTTCTGCTTTTTGTTTTGGGGCAATTTTATTTACTGATCCTTTGTTCAATTTACTAATATTCATCTTAAAAACTCCATTGATTAGGTTAACATCTTTGTTAATGTAGGCAGGCAATTCACTTTATAAGCAATATCGAATCAATTCGAAACCTTTATCCGACAGCGACACATACCTTTCTATCGCAACCACCTTGAATCCCTCCAAACTGTTACATATTGCGGTGTTGTTGTGCTCACTAATTGAGTTTTAGCAACCACTTGCAACGGTTTTTATTTGGTAAGGCCAAACTACCGTACCCCCTAGATATACAATCTGTCAAGGTTCTGAAGGCTCTGAATTTATCGATTATTCCTATAAAAGGCCGCTTCATATAATAAGTAAGTCATGCCGATTTAGATCGATCTTTGTAATTATTGTCGACTCAATAGTTCTAAATCACAGTGAATTTTTACTGATTCTTGCAGCTTCCCGCCAGGACCACCTAGAACAAAAAAATGGATATATGTCTAGTTAGTATTTGATATATGTCCATTACTTGGTTACCATGCTTGTGAGGTCGCAGGTCTGATCACGCCGATCATACGAACAATCCCATTAATACGTGGGCATCAAGTTCAACGATGAAATCGGCATGATCGACGCGCGAAATGAGAGGAGGAAATTTGCCGAAGCTACGCGAAAATTGCGTGCTCGTTGGATTTAGTCTGCCCTACTCAGCGACCCTACTCCAGTTCGAGCATTCCCCATTTTTACTTATTTTCGATGTAGTCAGGCATTCGCTTTACGAGGTCATTCAAGCCGTGCGCATTACCACGGTGGCGATGTGATTGATAGAGTTCCGGCGGATTAGACTGGTGCCTGTAAAAAGCAACGCTTTGAATGATTACCCTATGCGTAATTCAGTAAACGAAATTGAATTACGCCCTCACTTTGGAGACATTCAGAAATGAACATAATAAAAATATTTGGCGTGTTACTCGCTACCCTACTGCTAGGCAATTCCGCCAATGCCCAGTCCACTGATTTTAAGTATGGCGAGGCGCTACAAAAATCGATTTACTTCTACGAAGCTCAACAAGCTGGAGCACTACCCAACTGGAACCGAGTTCCGTGGCGCGGCGACTCAGTTTTAAACGACGGTGAAGACGTAGGCCTTAACTTATCCGGCGGTTGGTTCGACGCAGGGGATCATGTTAAGTTCGGTTTTCCGATGGCCGCATCTGCGACCATGCTGGCCTGGGGAGCGGTCGACTATGCTTCAGCCTTTACTTCAGCTGGACAAATGGATGAGTTCAAAAATAACCTTAAATTTGTAAACGATTACTTTATCGCAGCGCACCCGACGCCGAACGAACTCTACGGCCAAATCGGCCTCGGTGGACCCGATCACTCTTTTTGGGTTCCAGCCGAAGTGATAGACCAACATACTCGCTCACAGAGAGACTCGTTAAAAATTGATTTGAGCTGTAAGGGCCCAGATTTAGCCGCTGAAACAGCCGCTGCAATGGCCGCGTCATCAATGGTATTTCAATCAAGTAACCCGAGCTACTCGGCAGAACTTCTGCAACACGCAGAGGAGCTATACAACCTAGCACTGGCAACCATCGGCACCGATGGGCAGGAAAATGGATACGCAAATTGTATTACCGATGCCCAGACCTTCTATAACTCTAATTTTGGAGTCTATTGGGATGAGATGGCCTGGGGCGCACTCTGGATGTACCGCGCCACTGGCGATAATAAATATCTGCTTAACTTAGACGAATTCTATCCAAAAATGGGGCTTGAAACCCAATCGACCACGCCAGTATTTACTTGGGCACAAGGTTGGAACGATAAAGCCTATGGCGTGTATGTCTTAGGTGCACGCTTATTCAGCGACCCCAAATATGACATTGATGCGCAACGCTGGTTAGACCACTGGATCTCGCCAACAGGTGGCGCAAAAACACCGGGTGGATTGATCGTAGTGGATCGCTTTAACGGCTGGGGCACGGCAAGGTATGCGGCCAACACTGCTTTTCTAGCTTTGCATTATGCAGACAACTTCGCAGTCGGCAGCGCCAACTACAATAAATATCATGATTTCGGTAAGTCACAGATCGATTATATTCTTGGCGACAACCCCCGCAACAGTAGCTATGTGGTCGGTTTTGGCAACAATTCGCCACTGAACGTACATCATCGTGGCGCACATGGTTCGTGGGCACGGAGCGAGCAGGTTCCTGAGCAACAGCGCCATATTTTGTACGGCGCGGTAGTTGGTGGCCCGGCGTCGACAGATGACTTTGATTACGAAGATGATCGCAGCGACTTCAAGCGCAACGAAGTTGCTACCGACTACAACTCCGGCTTCAATGGCGCGGTTGCGGTGCTCTATGGCAAGTATGGCGGCGAACCAATTGCCGACTCACAATTCCCGCCCGCTGAAGGCCCATTTGAAGAATACGTGGTAGGCGCCAAACGAAACGGCGGAGCGTCGAACTACATTGAAATCAAAGCGGTAATACAGAACAAAAGCACCGCTCCGGCCAAAGCTCGCTCTGATTTGTTCTTTCGCTATTTTGTCGACTTAACTGAGTTGCAAGGAACTGGGCTAAGCGCGTCGGATGTGACCGTTACAGCGCCATTTAACCAAGGCTCTAGTGCGTCACAACTACAACCCTGGGGAGATTCCAGCGACAACCTCTACTACACCGAACTGCGTTTCGACGGTGTAGTGATTTACCCAGGTGGGCAGTCGGAGTTTAGGCGCGAAGTACAGTTCCGCATCGCCTTGCCAACAACCTCCGGTGTTGCTTGGGATAACGCCAACGACCCATCTTGGGATTTAAGCTATGCAAGCACCAGTGAAACCTTTGGAGTCACTGCTGTGAAAATTCCCGTCTACGGGGACGACGGCTTATTATTCGGCGATGAACCTTCTGACGGCTGTGGCGGTAGCACCGGGATTAACTGTTTACCCACGGCGACGTCATCAAGTGTGACGACCTCTTTCCAAACCTCGGTGACCGTTACCTTGGCTGGCTCCGACAGCGATGGCACAATCGCCAGTCGAAGCGTAACGCAGGCACCCGCTAATGGTTCTCTGACATCATCCGGAGTCAATCGCACCTATACGCCGAATGTCGGTTTCTCTGGGTCGGACAATCTACAGTTTACGGTTACCGATAACGACGGCGGTGTCTCGGCCGCGGCAAGTATTAACATTACAGTTGAAGATGCGATCGTGCCCGCTGTTGCAATCACCTCGCCGGCTAATGGTTCAAGCGTTTCAGTCGGATCGATATTCAACATCAACTTTACCCGCGATAGCGCAGCTGGGGTAGATATTCTGCTGAACAACATTATTGTCGCCAGCAACGTCACATCAACATCTAGTAATTTGACCGCGCCTGCTAGCGAAGGCAGTTTCACCGTCGAGATAGTAGCCGTAGATGCCTTAGGCAACAGCTTGGGAGTCAGTGATTCAATAAGCCTCATAGCTACCGATACGGTGATTGAAAATGTTGCACCTAACGCAGCCTTCTCGATCACGAGCAATCAGCTAACGGCAAACTTTGATGCCACCTCATCTAATGATCCAGACAACGGTCCTCAGGCCTTGAGTTATTCATGGGACTTTGGTGACGGTAGCAGTAACGGCAGCGGCGTTTCACCTAGCCATACCTACACCGCCAACGGCACCTACACGGTGGTCTTAACAGTTAGTGATGGCGAAGACAGCGACGTAGCAACCCAAATGGTCAACGTTTCGAGCGCCGTCGGTGGTGGTAATTGCGAGTACATTATCGACAACGAGTGGAGCTCAGGCTTCGTGGCAACGATACGCATTAGCAATACCGGCTCGACCGCGATTAACGGCTGGCAGGTATCTTGGCAGTACGCCGCCGGAACCAATCGCACCAGCGGATGGAACGCCACGGTAGTCGGAAGCAACCCATACACGGCAACACCACTTAGCTGGAATAGCACGATTCAGCCGGGGCAAAGTGTTGAGTTTGGAATGCAAGGAAGCAAGCCCAACGGCGGTAGCGCCGATGTTCCAGTCGTCACAGGCGCCGTCTGTAATTAGTTTGCGCATGCGGCACTAATATTAGGCCACCTTGGATATCTGAGGTGGCCTGATTCGCGTAAACTAAGTAGCATCTAGGTGTAAGCGGTTGATCCAATTACAACCGTTTACACCTTTCCCATATATCGAACCTGATGGCCTGTTACATCAGCCGCCAGTCCGAGATTATCATCGGCTTCTGTCCAAAAAAAACGACTCTCTACTCAGCCCCGAACAATAAGATCAGCGTATGATCATCTGAGCTCAAAGATCCAAACACAGAGAAACCCTCGATTAGCGGCTTTCTGTCGCTCAAGGAATAAATTGTGATAAAGTTCTCATGTTCTTCTAGTTGTCGCGCAGGCGACACCTCTGACGTTCTGTGAAAGGAATCAACTAATGAGAGTTCAAATGAAGCTAATATTAATCAATCTATTTTTAACCCTAGCCATTATCAGTACGGCGGCTAATGCCCAGTACTTTGACCCAGAGCCCGAGCCTGACTTTCCATATTTCCCGGATGATCCAACACCTCCACCGAGCGATCCAACACCGCCGCCACCTCCGTCAAGTAATCCTCTAAACGACAGCGAGCGACGTGCTTTTTTAGAGCACTATGCACCGATTATCCTAAAACGCGGCAATAGCAATAGTGGCGATCATGGCCGAGATTGGATTACCAATTTTGATTTTGACCGAAACAATCAGTTTAGTGACAATAAACGTAACTGGAAGAATATTGGCCGCTATATCGACGCAGCAAGTGCCGGACCAAATAGCTACTACCAAAGCTGGAGAATTCGGCCAACGCTGTACACCGCGTTACTGGAATATAACCAAGGGAGCAGCAAAAACCTGGTGTTGATTTACCATGTTTATCACGCCTCAGACGAGAACGCGGCAGGCACGAACCAGCTACACGATTGGGAGCGAGTCGAAATGCATGTTAAAGGAGTATCGAACACGCCCAACAGCGGAGAACAGTTCGCCTTTGCCGTGATTACCCAACATAAACGCCATGTGGTTCGTCATTTTGGCAGCCCGGATTTAAATTTTCTCAGTACTAGCACTGGTAAGCATTTATTACTTTGGCAAGCCGAATGGTCTGGCAAACTCGCAGGGCCACATGGCCAAGAGCTAAGGTATGTGCAGACACCAGCAAGTCAAGTTCTGAATGATATGAGCAGCAATAACAACGCTGAGGTTGATATTATTGCTGCGTCGAACGATAAGAATGTGCACTACGCCTTCGTGCCTAGCGCTTCGGCCTCAGCCGTTAGCGCATTTAATGCAAAGATATTGACCTATGAAACCGCCCCGCAACTTACCAGCTACGCAGATAATGGTAATACCGAGCGCTGGTCACAAGCAAAAAGGATTCAATATGAGTTGCAAGATATCGCAGACATCATTCCGACCCATTGGGCCAACGGACCTTACCAACTGCACTGGACGCCAGAGGACAGTGTGCGGGTTAAAATCACTACGCCATTTAACAACAATGCGGGGCATTCGATAAGTGGCTTACAAACTTTTTACACCAAAAGTTATGACGTTGACTTTGAGGATGGCCGCAGTGGCTATTTGTCCAAAGCATGGCTGTTTGGCACCTACGATATCCGTGATGCATGTGGCGTCAGTTTAGGGGGAGTATTAACCGGTTCAACTTGTACATCTAGTTCAAGCAGCTTTAACAACAACTCATTCAATAGCACACATCATGATTTGAATGGTCTGAGCCGCTCACAAACAAATGGTGACCCCGCCTCGGCAGGCTCATATTGGCTGCAACACGATTACTTTATGCACAACGGTGTGCAAGATGGAAATAAACAAACCGAACAAGGTTATTGGCTGCCGAGTGGCTGGCAATCTTCCCCGCAGGGCGGCTTCGACGGCCGCTGGATAAGCCTGTTTGCAGACAATCTCAACAACGACCCAATCAGCCCGCTGCAAGTGACGATTAACCGCCCCGCTAATACCTGTAGAGAAGGCGGCCAACACACAGCCATTGCCTACGGCGGAAAATTACCCTATACCTTTACTTGGAAAATGAGCAACAATGTAGTGAAGACTGAAAGTAATTCCAATCGCTCCAGTCTATACCTTTATTCGCACACCCCCTACTCAGTTGAAGTACGAGACTCATCTGGGCAAATACGCTATTTCGCACTCAGTTTTACGCCTCAATGTGGCCCACACGAGAATCTTCCGTAACGTCAGGTTTGCTTGTTTATAAAGGCCGAATGTCGTTAAGCCTTAACGCGCTAAGCCTCTAAGCTTTCTTAGCAGTTCCAGATCTTAATGGAACTGCTACTCGCTGGGATGCATAGGCTTAGGAAACATGGTTTACCAGCCATATGAAATTTGAAATGAAATTATTGTCGATAGCGCGCACGGACTAGCGTGATTACTTTTACTCTAAACTCAATTAGCGCTATAATTTCAATAGTCATGCTAGCATGGCAAAATTGCAGGCATCATCCATCGGCTTAAGTGCCATTTGGAGAGGTGAATTTTTTATAATCGTAGGAGGTTATTATGGCTACGAAGCCAATTAAACCGAGAAATCGGGAAGCAATGAACCCACTAATGCGCAAAGGTGGAATTCACTTAAAATCAAAAAGCGCAAAACGTTCGCAAGAAAAAGCGAAACTTAAAAAAGAGCTAAGAGTCAAAGACCTTAGCTCTTTTTTATTGCCTATACGAAAATCGACTTTTGAAAATTCATCACCGAATTATTGAATTATATGGCTCTTAACATGAATGATGCCCGCTCCGAAGCTATAGTAGCGGCGAAAGAGGCAATAAATCTGCTGCGGCCAAGCGAGTAGAATCTTAAACGGCCGAGGGATGGCTAATCAATTAACTCTAAATTTTAACGCTAATACTTTGAACCCAATTCTTTGAGACTAAGGCTTCGAAACAACAATCGCATAACAATTCCCCGCTTCGTTCATACCAACAACTAAGGCATAACTAACTGTTTTCTCACGAGGCCGTTGCGTGACTAAGTCAAAGCCATCGAGCAAGCAATGCTGACTGTTTTTAACCGGGTAAATAATACTGTCTTCCATCGCTGCGATAACCCCGAGTAGATTCAAACAGCCGCTGGCTGATTCAGCGAATCCAAAGTAAGAATTAAAATTGCTATAAGGGATGTTGCTCACAACCTCACCTAAGCCCATTTTTACGCCGTTTAATTCAGCAAGGTCGGCATCTTTAGAACCGAGACTGGTACCGCAAATCATATCCAGTTCTTTTGCTTCTAGCTGTGATTCATTTAAGGCCGCCTGAATGGCGGTTGCCAGTGCTTGCGAGCGAGTTTGACCGTTTTGATTGAAGCGGTCACTGGCACTTGCATGGCCATAACCTGTAACTTGTGCGTAAATATGCGCGCCGCGTTGCTGAGCACTATCTTTTGCTTCAAACATAACAAGCGCCGCAGCTTCAGCCATCACATAGCCGGCAGACGATTCATCATAGGGTTTAAATGAAGTAATATCAGCTTGGTAATTTACTGACTCGTCGTTACCAGCTGCATGCATCACCAGCGAAAAACCTAAGGCCTGTTCGTCAGACCCGCCGGCAAACATGTAAGGTTGAATGTTTTGTCGCACCACTTCGTAAGACTGGATGAGTGCACCCAATGAGGCGTTATGACCTGTTGCCAGTGTCGTGTTGTAACCTCGCATACCTTTTATGGTGGCACAGCCTGAGGAGACACTATTATAAAGCGCCTTGGGGAATTCACTGGTACGCACATTACTCGGCTCTGGGTTCATACTAGCAAAAAAGTTATCGAGTGCCGTTTGTGGGCCTTTTGACAGCCCTAGAACCATGCCGAATTCATCTCTATTTTGCTTACCGATTTTTAGACCCGCGCTGTTCAACGTAGTTTCGAGGGCCGCCATTGTATACAAGGAAATGGGGTGTAGTTTACGCGTATCAACACCGCGTAAAATTTTACGCGCATTGAATGGCGCGACACTATGCACTCTAAAGTTAAGCTCACCTGCATCATTAGCCGGAAGGTGACTGCGCATCGCCGATAACACATTCTCGCTTTGCGTTAGCCAGTGAAGTGGCGCTTGCTCATCACAGTTTTGCAGCTGGCACTGTATTGCGCTGGATGTATCGAGTGACTCCGCCAGACCTTGCTTGAACGCTTCATAGCCGATGCCTAATGAACTAATTTGCCCCATACCGGTTATGACTACCTGTTTCTTGTCATAGCTCGACACTGGCTGGCTGGCGACTTTGATTGAGCTAATAAGGCTGCAATTATTACCACCGAATGCGTAATTGTTTTTCATAAACACATTCACCTCTTGATCGATAAAATCGTTAGCAACGACATTTAGATCGACGTATTCGCGAGGCTTGGAAAAGTTCAAGGTGGGTAATATTTTTTTCTCTGGCAAGGTGACTAGGCAGGCAACCATTTCCATTACACCCGCAGCACTAATGTTATGCCCAAAAAATGACTTAGTTGAACTTAACGGCACCGGTCTTTGGCTAAACACTTTGTTGATCGCGGCCGTTTCAGCTCGGTCATTGGCTGACGTGCCAGTGCCATGGACGTTAATGTATTCAATTTTCTCGGCACCTATGTCTGCATTCTTGAGTGCCTGTGACATAACCATGGTTGCGCCTTCACCACGGGGCTCAGGAGAGGTTTCATGGTAGGCATCGCAAGAAGTTGCGTAACCTAAAATTTCAGCATAAATAGGCACGCCACGTGCCTTAGCCGATTCATAGCTTTCAAGCACTAAGGCTCCTGCGCCCTCGCCTACCGACATACCAGGCTCAGCTGAAAACGGGCTACAGGGCCCATCGGCCATAGCGTCTAATATTTTGAACCCTGAAAAGGTAGGCAGATAAAGTGGTTCGCTTCCTACAATTAAGACCTGATCAGTTTTGCTATTTTGGATCGCATCAAAGCCTAAACCTAATGCATTAGTGCTCGCTGTACACGCAGTTGCAACCACATCGTAGCCGCCTCCTAGGCCCAATAAGTTGGTAATAATAGCCGCCGCAGCGCCGTAGTTTCCGGTGTTGGCGAGCATATCCATTGGCACCGCGTCGCCGGTGATAACCGGCATTAGGGGTTCGGTCGCCGCACCGCTTACGCCAATCATTGCCGACATAGACTGCAAGCTAGTAGAACCAAGCAGATTGGCATCTTGCAATGCCTCTAGGCCGACCTTATAGCCCCACAACGTGACCTTATCGAGTTGCGAGACTAAGTCCGCCGCCAATTCAGGGTACTCAATCGTCTCATTAATATGCGCTGCATAGCAGTTCTCAAAAAAACGATTGAATTCGTCACTACTGGCTATAACACTTTTACAATCAAGCAGTCCTTCAGTAAAAGCTTGTTTGTTTATGCCGATGGCGGAACAAATTCCGACACCGGTTATCACGATTCGCTTGCGTTGTGTTTTCATCTCGACCCTTACTCCAAGGTGATGCCGCGATCGGCAAGAATCACACTGCCTTGGATGGCTCGCGATTTATCAGAGCACAAGAAACTAACAACACTGGCGATCTCCGATGGGTCAAGTACGAAGTCACGCTTACGAATTTCAAGCATTTGCATAAAGCCAGGCCAAACTTGCTCTAGCTGCTCAAATGTATCGGTCTTGACTAAACCACCACACACTGCGTTTACGCGAATGCCTTTGCTGTGTAATTCATAATCTAAATAGCGAACCAAATGTTCAAGTGCGGCTTTTATTACGCCCATTGGATAATGCGGCATGACACGTCGGCTGCCGGTACTGGTAATAAAGACAATGCTACCGCCTTTTTTCATCATCGGAATTACGCCTTGCACACAGCCCACGTTACCGACAAGATTTGTATCAAGTAATACTTTCCAATCTTGTTTATTAAAATCTTGGAACTCTTTAAACGGTGTTTGACCGGCATTTAAAATTAGGTGATCAATTTGTTGAAACTCACTTTGTAAGCCTTTAAACATCTTTTCAACATCTCGACGCACTGATATGTCTCCGAGCACGCTACAGGCATAAACTCCTTTTTCTTCGGCATATTGGATTAGATTTTTGACCTGAGCCGCCCCCTTACCGACATTACGGCGGTGATTAATAATCACATTACAGCCATCATCAATAAGCTCGGTAACAATAGCCGCTCCAATACCACGAGAGCCGCCAGTTACAATCGCAGTTTTGCCTTTAATATCACGTGGCAATTGACCTTCTGAAATTTCCATTGTTACACCTTATTTTTATGACTATCTGTAAAAATTAAATTCCACGCACTACCATCTCGGTCCATGCTGTGGAGTAAACTCTTGTGAGTGACTTGATCGTGAATGTGTTCGTGTAAGACTTTAATGCCGTTAATATTGACAAAGTCGCCCCATTCTTTGTAGGTATTGACGTGTTTAGCGCTAGGGTAACGGTCTTTCAGTAATAGGCTTTCTAACTGCGCAATTTCGTCTCGACCATTTAAACCGAAGTAACATTGCTCAATATCACGGCCCTTCTGTGTATCTACCTTTGAGCTTTCTTTTAAACTTTCTTTTAAGCCCGGCAACTCAAATACGCCATTAGCCTTCGACGCGCTGTAAGCGTTTAATTCATCGATATCTAGCTTTAATTTTGCTTGGCGTTTTTCATCGGTGTTACTTGCCTCTACCACCAGAAACCCGGCCGAATCACGGAGTGTGTATTCCGATGAGCTTCTATTTATCTTTATTTTTCCGCTAACCAACCAATCTAAAGCTGCCTGCATTTCAGTTAGATAAAGATAGCTATAGGTTTGAAACACGCCACCAACCACAACAATGTCTAACTGCCCAGATTGAATCAGCGTACGTGCCAATTCTAGCCCTTGAAATAAAGCATTGCGCTCGCCTCTTAAGCGCACGCTATAGCCGGTAATATTATGGTTGTTAAGTAAAAATGCCGGAAACACATCCGATTGATACATTTCTTTTACTTGGAATTCTTTATTCATGAACGACGTTGGGCCATACATATTAAAATAAACAATGCCGATTCTTTGGCTCATCTTTTTATTTATTTTTCGATATAAGCCAGCGTTTTTCATGGCCTGCTCAAAGGCCTCGCTTACGGCATCTAAGTGTCTGCCTTGGGTCTCCTTATCAAATTGATTGACGTTCCAGTATTGAATACCCGATCTTTTTTCAATTTTCTCATACAGAGATTGTTCATATTTATTGTTTAGCCGAGGAACGAAAAGGCGTTTTTTAGAGCCTTCAACTAAGCCGCTGCCGCTTATAGAGATCGGCTGGCTCTGATAGATTGGATCACCCTCGTGACTTGGGCAACTCTCGTGATCTGGACTACTTTGCATGAGCAACCCTTTCTAGTAGGCAGCTTACTATCGAACCATCGATGCCAATACTGGTTTTCAAAATATACTTAATATCAGCTTGGCATTCTTTAATTACAAAGTTCAGGCCATGGGTTAGGTCTAAATCGCCCTTTGACTGTATCGGAATAATCCGATTATTCTGAAAGGCATCTTTAGCTAAAATCAAATCAAAACCACCTGAGGCTGACAACATGTAACCAGTCTGCTCGGTATAACTCACAATCTTGGCTTTATGCGAAGAGAACAGTTGAGACAAGGCCGAAATTTCAGATTGATCGCTGGCGGTGATGCCATTTCCGTGAGGGTAAATTAAGTCTACATCTGCGGCTGTAATGCCAGCTTTGTCTAAGGTATTTTGCATGGTCTGAGAAATAGATCGAAAGGATACGTCCATGCTGGCTGAATGCGCAGAACCTGAGAGCGCGCGCCGAGAACTCATCGCTCTAACGGCAAAATAAGCAGTTTGCTCCTTATCGATATTGTCTGAGCGCTCGAGCAGTATCCCGGCTACACCATACGCGGGCATTAGCCCATCGCTGTCTTTCGAAAACGGTATGGAAGCTTGCTTGGCAATAATATTCAGGCCCGACATAAACAATATATCGAACTTTGAAACCTCTTGCCACGACAGCACTAAGGCCCGGTCAATTTGACCGCTTTTCAGCATTGCAATAGCGGGTATCATCGCATTCAAGGCAGACGAACACGCCGACGATACCGTCAATATTGGGTGTTGCAATTGAAAATACTCTGCATAAGGCTGCGTCAGTGTGTCGTTCCTAAAGCTGTCGGCATGCAACTCTTCGATTTTTTTATTTAATAATAGATCAAGCGATTCGTTACTGTGCAGCTCTCTAATAAAAGATATTAGGTCAGGCTGATTCCCAGACGAGCCCCAAAAGACACGGGTATTTTTTTCTGCAAGCACATCCGCATTTAACTTTGCATCAGCTAACACTTGCTCAGTAACGTTGACTAACGCAGCTACTTTTTCATTGCTAATATCGTCATATTGTTTTATCAAGTCTTTGCGCGCATTTTCTAATGGCGCATATTTCACATCGTGCTCAAACCCAAATATGGATTTAATCATTTGATTTTCAAACACAGACTGCAATTGCACAAATTCGCCTTGAGCCAATTTGATAATCAAGTCAGAACTTGTTTGTGCAAAGTCAGAGAAGCAACCTGCTCCGGTTACTACAACCCTTGAGTCCAAACTAGGCTCCTTTTTGTATGATCAGTGCATAGCAATTACCACCTTCTGACATGCCCGTGACCAGCGCATATTTAACCTCTTTTTCAATGGAATTATCAGTCACGTAATTTAATCCAGCGACCGAAAATTCAGTAGTATTTAATATTGGGTAAATCACATTATCGTTAAAACCTTGAATCACCGCAGCCAAATTCAGTAAGCCACCAGATGCTTCAACGAACCCAAAGTAACCGTTGTAGTTGGTAAGCGGAACCGACTGGCTATGATCACCCAGCGCAAGCTTAATACCATTGAGTTCCATATTGGTAGAGTACTTACCAGACCAAGTGGTACCGCACACCATATCAATATCTTGCGCCGATAAATTGGCTTCTGTTAGCGCCATATTGATCGCATCGGCCATGGTTTGCGGCGAACTGTCTTGACTGAAGTAAACGTGATCGCAACTTCGACCATAGCCCAAGATTTCGGCATAAATGTGCGCGCCACGCTGAGTAGCATTGCCATGCGATTCTAAGAAGATACAAGCCGCTCCCTCACCCATAACATAGCCGTTGTCATGCTTGGCATAGACATGGTAACTGTCATCGGTATTTTCATAACTGAAGCCTTCATTGCCTAATGACATCAGAGGTGAAAATCCAGGACCATCTTCATCTGCAGCCCCGGCCAGCATGTAATCCTGTAAATTTTGGCGGATCACTTCGTAACCCTGAAAAACAGCACCAAGACCAGCGTTAACACCCGATGATAGTGTGGTGTTATAGCCCTTTATGCCCTTGGCGATAGCACATTGAGTGGCGATCGAATTCATCAGTGACATGGCAAATTCGCTAGTACGAACATTGTTAGGGTCCGGCGCTAAGCTTTCACACAAACGGGAAATAGTATTGGTTGGCCCTTTTGAAATACCCATGATCATGCCAACTTCTTCTCGAGCGGTTTTCAGCACTTTGTAATCAGCCGATTTAAGTGCCTGCTCTAAGGCGACTAGGGCATATAGAGAAATATTATTGAGTTTCTTTGCATCAATACTGCGTAATATTTTTCGTGCATTAAATGGCTTAACCATATGTGAGCGATAATGCAGCATCTTATTTTCATCTAGCGGTAAGTGCTTGGCGTCTTCACTTTCTAACTCGACCTTCATTTCACGCGGAATCGGTATCGCACCGCCGTCAGCTAAACCTGAGGCAAATTCACTATTGCTGGTGCCCATTGAACTGACGCTACCGATGCCGGTAATAACAACACGTTGCGGGCTGAACTCTGTTTGTTTGATCGTGCCTGGTTTAGTCGAAACAACCAGACATGAATTATTACCTCCAAAGGCATAGTTGTTTTTTAGAAAAACATTGACATCTTTTTCACGAAAATCATTCGGCACATAATCTATATCGGCATAAGTACGCGCTTCACCAAAATTTAAGGTCGGCAGTATTTTCTTTTCTGGCAGTGTCACTAGGCAGGCTATTAATTCCAAAATACCAGCCGAGCCAATGTTATGACCGAAATAGGATTTGGTTGAGCTAATAGGTGGCGTAGTGCCTTCACCAAATAATTTCTTAATTGCTAAGGTTTCAGAGCGGTCATTTGCATCGGTACCAGTGCCATGTGCATTAACATAATCAATATCTTCAGGTTTAAGACCGGCGTTTTCGATAGCGGTACGCATAACCCAAGAGGAGCCAACCGCCTTAGGGTCGGGTGCCGTTTCATGATAGGCATCACTACTGGTAGCGTAACCGAGTAATTCACCATAAATTTTCGCGCCACGGGCTTTAGCATGCTCGTACTCTTCAACAATAACCGCACCAGCACCTTCGCCAATTGACATGCCCGGCTGTCCAGAATACGGTGTGCAAGGGCCATCAGCCATCGCTTTAAGTGCATAGAAGCCTGCAAATGTGGGTATGTATAGCGGCTCAGAGCCAAGCGCCATCATCACATCGCCCTTATTATTTTGGATAGCATCAAACGCTAAACCAATGGCATTCGGGCTTGCGGTACATGCGGTTGCCACTAACTCATAACCGCCACCAAGTTTCAGCAACGAAGCGACTAACGGGCAAATACTGGCATAGCTGCCTGAATACTTAACCATGTCTACATTGGTTTCCTCAGGCTTATTCATAATGAATGGTATATAGGCTTCAGTTCCCGCTGCCGAAACACCTACCATCAAGCCCATTTTTTTCTTCAAATCGCTGTCAAGCAAACCACCATCTTCAAGCGCGTCGCGCCCAACACGATAGCCCCATAAAGCCCCCTTATCTAACTTAGTGGTCAAATCAGGATCTAAACCAGGGTAGTCGACCTCGCCTTTAATCTCAGATGCGTACGCACCTGCAAAATATTCACTATAGATTTCGCTTGGTTTAATGCCTACTTTCTTATCTAGCAGGCCTTGCTTGAATTCAGGAATATTTCGACCAATTGAGGACAAAACCCCCATTCCTGTAATCACTACTCGTTTGCGTATATTGGTCATGGCACACCTGAATTTTTACTCGATGAAAATGGTCAATTAAAGCCAGCAGATCACCTTAATCTACTGGCGGTAATCGTTATGCGTTCGCTTGTTTTGCTTCGGCTTGTTTTGCTTCAAGTTGCTCTAGCATATTGCGGAACTTATCTGGGTTCACGAAGCTGTTTTCATTCGGATTAATCAGCATGCTGTAGTTGTTGATAAAGGGTGTAGCGGTGGTTTTAATTTTGAACTCAACGCCGTCAGTGGTTTTAATTGCGTAAGCATCAATGCCCGCATACGCATATGCTTCATCGATCAAGGCCTGCGCAATCATTTTCTTCAAACTGGGCGAGTAACGGCATGCTACTAGCGTGCCAATTTCCTTACCGCCACAAACAACAGAATCGCCGGCACAAACGCCG
>JAFMHC010000075.1:0-3256 GCA_017854775.1 Gammaproteobacteria bacterium
GGACTGGGTAAGTTCATCCGCGCCGGAGATCGGTGATGTAGTAACGGCGAAGGCACGCTATCGACAACAGGATCATCAATGCGAGATCATAGAGATAGATGAGCAAACGCTCAAGGTAAGATTCAATCAGCCGCAACGAGCAGTAACCCCAGGCCAAGCACTGGTGTTTTACAATGGCCGCATCTGTCTAGGTGGTGCTACCATTCATTCGTCAGTTTAATCGTCAGATCTGTTCTTAAATCCTTCGGTTTTAGGTTTACCGCTCTCGCCTTGCTCGATTGTTTTTACACGCTTGAGATCCTTCTTAGCAATTCGATAGTCGCAATATGGGTACTTACGACACATTAGAAATTTCTCGCCAATAGTGCTGCCCTTGAGCGACACTTTGGTAACTACTTCACTGTGGCATTTCGGACAACTTCGCGCATAGCCAGAAATTGAATGTGACGAGTTATCGATGGTAAGTTGTGATTGATGAGTCGCCAACAAACGATCTTCATTAGATCTGTCACCTTTAGACTTACCGGTTATCAACCTGCAGATATCCAACTCGATGTAATCTGCTCGCACATCAAAATAGAAAAGCCTCAAATCAGCACTCTTACAGACACGTGCAATTGCATTATCACGCAGCTTTCGCTTGGTCGCGCAGTTTTTCTTGGTCGAATAGTTTTCGCTTCGTCGCTTAGTCTTCGCTTCAGCCGCCTGCTCTAACTCGACCACCGCAAAAACCGACATGTCAGCTTGCTTACACACGATGAAATCAACACTGTAACTATCAAGCTCGCGCCGGATTTGATTAAGGTCTAACCATTTTGCAGTCGCAGACAGCTCTATGAAATCCTTCAGGCCAACCTTTGCAAAAATAAAATACTTGTCCGACAAGGCATCGACCAAACAGTCAAACAACTTGCGTTCAGTCACCGACAACATGCGAGTTTTGCATTGCACGGCGACGGTCTTGGCTCGTACATATTTCACTGTCGCCCAAGCGAACAGCGCAACTGTGGCGCATACCGTAACCAGCCCAACTAGCAACGGCCACCCGATCATTAAATTGCTCAGAGTCATACCCCCTCCTTGCACAAGGCTTTTTAACAAAGCCGATGTATCAACTTATTTGTCTTTTTTCTAACCTTGCCAAGCCAGTAGCACTCAGTTCGACAGCTAAGGCTATGTCTCACTACCGCGCTAATCTTCACAGACTAAAACAATGCTAAAAACCCCTTAAACAAGGTAGTTACAAATCAGCGTGAAAAAATCAGCCGAGGCTATCTGGCAATTGATTAAAGACCATCCAACATGATCTATTACCTGCCAGCAACCCTTCATTAACTAAAACACCCGAATTATTCAGAGCCATTGAACTAATTAAAAACCACTAGGCTAACTACCTTAGTTATATGCCGTTATCGCGTATGCAAAATAAGACTAGCTATATCGATTACTAAAGCTACCCTGCAAACTTATCGACAACGAAATTAATATAGCATCAAAAAACACCCTTCGCCTCTAAAAACATCGAAAATCCAGTTAAGCGTTGAGCCAATGTCGATACCCTTATTCTAATACGAAGGTAATTTTCAACTTCACCCGAAAGTCAGTTACCTTGCCGTCAGCAATGCCAACCTCTTGATCTTTAACCCAAGCCCCGGTGATGTTTTTCAGCGTTTTACTCGCACGCTCAATTCCTACACGCACTGCGTCTTCAAAACTTTCAGTTGATGATGCCGAAATTTCGGTAATTCTTGCAACGGTCATAATAAATATCCTGTGGTATTCTGTAACTTGGATTAGCGACCGACTTGTCCCTAAGCTCGCCCTCAGTCTAGAAGCTAAGTGGCTATCAAGTCAAAGGATAAAAAGAGCGACCTCGGGTTAACTACTAAACTCACGACTCGGTAGTGAAAGCGAGGGAGGCATACGAATTTCAACACAAATGCCAAGTTACGCACCACATTGATGACAAATCGTCTATTTTTTTTCAATTTCACACTACCTTACAGATTGACTTATATATTCCAGAACATGTATTCTGCTTCACATGGCAAGATCTCGTGAATTTAAACCAGAAACCGTCCTAGACGCAGCTCTCGATCTATTTTGGAGAAAGGGCTATAAAGCGTGCTCGATGGCTGATGTAGTAAAAAGTTCGGGAGTTGCACGATACGGCCTTTATCAAACGTTTAAAGATAAGGATCAATTGTACTGCGCCACATTGCATCGATACAAAGAACGCTTGAGAGAGAGGTTTATTAAACCATTTTGCTCTCAACCGTTAGATTATAAAAGCCTAGTCCAACATTTTGATTTGATGTTAGAGCAACTCGAACAACGTGAGCATCAAGGTTGCTTTGCCCACCAAGCCGCGATTGAGCGCGCTGGTCAGGATCAGAATGTAAACGACATTGTTAATAGCATTTTCGAAGAGTCTAAAAAGGTTTATAGACTAATTATCAGAAATGCGATTGCTGATGGTGAGGTGCGTGACATGCCAATTGAAGACCTTGTTATTTATTTGATGGGAATTCAACGTGCATTAATCGCGATGACAAAACAAAATTGTGCTCTAGAAGAACGACGCGATTATGTACGCTGCTCTTTGGCATTGCTAAAAACGGCGGACGATTAGTATCAGAACATTCACGGCCCAGCATAGGCTTTTTTTTGGCCTATAACAGAATGAGTGTTCTGAAATAACTTTAAGCAATAACATGAATTACTTTGATTCATAAAACAGATTTACTTAACCGAGGAATTACAATGAAATATTCAAACATTCTTAAACTAGCCACTAGCCTTTTAATTACTGGCCTATTTTTCTCTGCTAATAGCTATGCTGACGAAGTAGAGACGGCGGGTCAAGCAATGACTCTGTGTACAGCTCAAGCAGAAAAAGCACACCCAGGCTACCAGCGCAGCAAGTCTTTAAAAATTAAGCAAAGACGCGGTGTATACAAAATCAAAATGAAAGTAATCACCGAAGATGATTCACTTGTAACACTTTGTGAAGTCACAAAAGACGGTACGGTTTCTTACGCCAAGACCTAATCTCCCCAGATAAAAGTCGATTAGGTGCGCGCCCAAGATGCGGTTGGGTAACCTCAGTCCGATCTAGTTGCTAGACGGCTTAAGGCTCTAATTTGACTCTAGGAGAACCAGTACAAAAACCTAAGGGTGAACATCATATTTGCTGTTCGCCCTTTTTTAATCTTGGTATTTTGGTCAATCTAGCAATAGCAAAGTAATCGCGGCC
>JAFMHC010000075.1:3266-18299 GCA_017854775.1 Gammaproteobacteria bacterium
ATCGAAGACATTGGCAAGTCTCGCTCTGGAATACTGGCAAGCAAACCGCTCGAAGCTATACGATTAATCGCAGCTGAGGGATGCAGGCTGTCGAAAAACACAAATCGATCGAAGCGCGTACCAAAAACGCAATCAGGGTGAAATGAGAACTGCTCAAGGGTGAAACAGCCGACCTCAGTTTGAGAAAAGCCTAGTGAACTTGCATTATTTAGTATGCGGTCAAGTTCGGCAAATAAATCGTATTTTGAGGCCACCGCTCCCGGCCTAGATTGCAAACGTTGCAAAACCCCATCAAGCTGGCTGTTATAGGCTTGAACATACTCACGCGCGCGCTGCGAGATATTCGGGTCAGTAGACTGACGCGCTAGAGTTTCAGGGATACTACCGACATCCGCTACGTTAGAAATCAAAAAATCACGTGCTCCCGCATCGTATAAACGAGTCAATTCACCTTCCAAGGTTTGGGCTACCAATGTTATTTTTGCAGTAGCATCGCTAGCGGATAGGGTCCCTCTAATATCTCTAAGGTCGTTGCCACCTATCATCACAAAATAAAGATTGGATGCGTCTGCTCGCCCTCCCTGTCTAGTTAGGTAGGCAGATACCTGCGAGCCGAGATCTTCGACATCACTACCCACAATATTTCCACCTGAAACTGAGAAGTTATTACCGCCTAAGTCTGTTTGTGTATGTCGCGAAGCGACTGCCTGAAAACCCAGCTCGGCGGCCAGATAGTCAACCAAGACCGGTCCATTTGAGATTCGATTGTCGAAGAAGGGAAATGGGAAATTAGTCGTTACTGATGCTAGGTTACCGGTATCCGAAAGGCTGTCGCCAAAACTGACTAAGCCGCTATATTGGCTGCCTAGAGATTGACCGCTTTGCGCATAGCTTGAAGCCTGTACAAAAAACCATAGAAAATAAAGAAATCCTGTTCTGCTAATTACTAATTTCATAATATATTGTCAGCTAGCTAGTTTGGGCATACGTCAGGGGAGGACAAGCATTGGGGACGATGACTTTTTGGTCGACCCGTTTAGCGGAGGATAGCACCTTATAAAATCGAATCAGGCTCTGATCACATTTTGTTAATAAGGCTCGCAACTCGGGGACTCTCTGCCTATAGGTCGACAACGCAGCAAATTTAGCGTTGTTAAGGTCGTTATCGAACCAAGAACGATACCAATCTTGGCCGTCCCACTGTTGGGTTTTTAAGGCTTCATATGATGCTCTCAAATGGTCAAAAACACGATGTTTCTCAGCCGCCATTTCGATTGGTGTTAGCTTCGATTGATAAACGGCTTGCAGCGCCTGTTTGCTATTGGCGACCAGCAAATAGAATTGTTGTTGTACCTTCAGATTGCTCTTATACGCGACTAAACCAGCGGTATTATTGGCCTGCAGCCAGCGCACAACGCCTGTCTCACCAACCACCGAGGCAAACGCCTCATTAAAATCACTGTCACCATTGATGTAAAGCTTCTGGTGGGCGATTTCATGAAACAGCGTTTCGGCAAATTCACTGTCACCATACCTCATCATTGATGGCAGTAACGGATCAGCAAACCAGCCCAATGTCGAATAGGCCGGCGCGCCGCCAACCTCAGTCTCCAACCCTTGAGATTTAAGTTTATCCGCGTAAGCATGAGCGGCCGCCTGATTAAAATACCCCCGATAACTAGCACAGCCAATTACCGGATAGCACCACTGTTTCGCCGCAAGCGAAAATTCAGCTGCCGCGACTACGGTCCACACTGGAAACTCGCGTTCTAGCGCGACATAGCTTTTGTAGCTCGAAGAGCTAGGCAAGGCTAGTTGCTCAACTGCGAAGGTAACTAACTCCTTTGATAATAAAAGCTTTGCTTTTACTGGCTCCTGGGCGTTTTCAATCGCCTTGTCTAACGGCACTCGTGCGAGCATCAAACGACTGTGCCCGACAACACTCTGTGAATAATAAGAAACTGTCGAGCAACTGCTTAGCACTATGCTAAGCACTAGGTATAGCCCCAAAACTGACGCCCGCCTAAGAGTATAAAGTAAGCCTGTGTAATTCATTGTTAACAGTGTAAGCCATTGATCTGGAGGAATAAAGACAACACTCAAGGTACTCTCGACTTTGCTTTAGCAAAAAAAATAGCCTCTACATTGTAGAGGCTATTTTTTACTTAACATACGCTTTCGGCCGCAGCCGAATTTTTCGGATTAGCTCTTGCTACGTTCTTTGTTCTTGCGTTGAGCGTAATCCGACTGGCCACCTTTCGGCGAGTCGCTTCGGTCACGCTTTTTCGAGCTATATGATTTCTTCTTCGGCTCAGCACTTTGATCATTCGATGCTCCTCCGCGATCAGATTTCAGCTCTGAAGACGCCGGAGTAGCACCATCGAAAATGGCAATATCTAATGGCCTACCAGCAACACGAGCACGCCTCAAGATACCCATTACTTCTTTAGGCATATCAGCTGGCAAATCAACGGTCGAATAGTCATCGCGAATTTCTATCTCGCCAATGTACTTACTCTCTAGCTCAGCTTCATTGGCTATCGCACCAACAATGTTGCCAGGCTTAACCTGGTTACGACGCCCTACGTCTAAGCGAAAGCGTTGCATCTTCACATCAGGGTGAGCTTTCAGCGGACTCGCCTGTTTATTCGGCACTGGTTTATCTTCGTAGCTGCGTTCGCCACGGTCACTTCGCCCCCGTTCGGTGCGCCCCCGTTCGTTACGACCCCTTTCATTGCGACCGCCTCGATCGCCTCGGCCACGCTCTGAATCACTGCGATCAAAACCAGCACTGGTGTGAGTAGACTTCGCTTCACGAGCCATGGTCGCCTCATCTAACACTAATGAGGTCTCTCCTTGGGCCAAAAACGCGGTCGCGGCGGCGATTTGCTCGCTACTCACTTCTTTGTCTTTTTGAATCTCGGTTACCATCTGCGAGAAAAAGTCTAAATTCTCATTGTTGATAGCCGTTACAATGCTGTCTTTGAAGCGTTCAACGCGACTCTTATTGATATCAGCAATACTTGGCAGATCCATAGGAGTGATTGGCTGCTTAGTCGCTCGCTCTATCGAGAACAACATTCGCTTCTCGCGCGGAGCAACAAACAAAATCGCTTTGCCAGAACGCCCAGCTCGGCCAGTACGGCCAATACGGTGAATATAGCCCTCGGTATCATGCGGCACGTCATAGTTAATCACGTGGCTAATACGCTCTACATCTAAACCACGTGCAACCACATCAGTGGCGACTAAAATATCAAGTTTGCCGTTACGCAAACGGTCGATAATCTTTTCACGATTAGCCTGTGGAATATCACCGTTCAAGGCTTCACTTCTAAAGCCGCGCGCGGACAATTTATCGGCTAATTCGACAGTGGCGTTTTTAGTTCTAACGAAAACGATAACGCCTTCGCTGTCTTCGCTTTCTAGTATTCGGGTGATTGCATCCAACTTATGCACGCCACGAACAATCCAATAGCGCTGAGATATATTGGCCCCAGTTGCGGTTTTACTAGCAATTTTAATATGTACAGGGTCTTTCAGGTGCTGATCAGCAACACGCTTTACTTCGCGAGGCATAGTTGCTGAAAACAAGGCTATTTGACGATCGGGTGGCGACTGCTCTAATACCCATTTAACGTCATCAATAAAACCCATGCGAAGCATTTCATCGGCTTCGTCTAGCACTAATGCCTTTAAGCCATCGAGGGATAAAGTTTTACGACGCATGTGATCCATAACGCGACCGGGCGTGCCGACCACAACCTGAGCGCCACGATTCAATTGCTTTAATTGAATTGAATATGACTGGCCACCGTATATCGGCAATACGTTGATACCTTTTAGGTGCTTAGCATACTGCTGACACGCTTCAGCGACTTGAATCGCCAGCTCGCGAGTAGGCGCAAGAATTAGTAGCTGAGGTGCGCGGTTACTCGGGTCGATGTTTGCCAATAGCGGCAAAGCAAAGGCCGCCGTTTTACCGGTTCCTGTTTGCGCTTGACCTAATAGGTCTCGACCCTCTAATAAGGGCGGAATCGCTTCGGCTTGAATTGGTGACGGTTGCTCATAACCTTGGTCAACTACCGCCTTTAAAATAGGCTCAGGTAAATTGAGATCGGTAAATTGAATCGAGGTTTCAGGATTATCTGACATGTTTGGCTCCGGTGCTTAATATCCTTCGCAAATGCAAATAGGATATAAACAACTATAAATTAGACATTACGGGCTCTGTTGCACTCGCTATCTCTTTTATCTGCGTCTGTAATTGCGCTGAGATTTAACGTCCAATCGGGCCCTAAAAAGCCCGTTGCATTACTTAACTTAAACTGATTAAGTTCTGACTGGGCTCACACTTTCTCTGTGGCTACTCACTCCGAAACCACAAACAGGCGCGAGTATACATACTAGTACGCAGCATGGCGACCATTTGAGTCAAGTAATTGAAAAGCATTGTGAACAGTAGAAAACTACCCATTCAGGCAAGTCTAAATTCGGTTTTAGCTCCAAAATGAACGTTCAGGCCTACCACAACGTATCAGTAGGGACTTTTCGAGCGCCTCTTCCTTAAGATAGGCCACTTTATGGTATTCAGGGCTATTTGCAAAATCCTTAAAAGCCTGCCAATCAGGATACTCTACAAAGAAAAGAAGGTCGGCATCGAATTCTCCGATCAACGGTCTATCGGGGACAAAACTTTTCAGCTTACGACCACCTACCCGTTTAATTATAGGTCCTACAACCTTCATATATTTTCGATATAGCACTTCACCATTATCAGGCTTGAACCAGACGGCATTGAGCATGTAAATGCTAGAACTCTTTTCACTCTGGCTACTTTTCTTTAAGTTTACCGTTGTCTTTTCTACAACATTATTTTCTGAAATCTTGTTGTCAGTCATTGTAGTACTCATTATTTTCTAATGGTTTCTTTAACCACCACGATCTATCAGCTCAGTCGCAATGGTTAGTAAATAGTGGATAGTGGGCTTGATTACCTCTGATTGCGTTCTTCACAACCCATCGAGCAACCTTGCAAATCGAAAAACTTAATCGCCGTGTTGGTCGAAAACCAATCGCAATGACTCGCCGTTGAATTCAATCACATCCCCCCCCTTTAACTTGCATCTTTTTCGCATTTCCAGCTCGCCGTTGACCTTAACTAGTCCCTCTGCAACGGCCATTTTTGCTTCGCCGCCGGTGCCAACTAGACCCTCAAACTTGAGAACCTTATAGAGCTCTACTGGCTCTCGATTTATTATTACATCTTGCATAATCCACACAATAACAGGGCTTTATTAATATGTCGCCATAGCATTTATTGTCACCAGCTGACAAACGCTGAACAATCAGGTGACAATAAAAAGCCCTAGTAAGCAAACGCTTGCTAGGGTTTCTTGACGCAGAATTGGCTACTAGCTTACGCGCTCTATCACGGTAGTGATGCCCTGCCCTAAACCAATACACATAGTTGAAATTCCGACAGTCATATCTCGTTGCTCCATCACTGTTAGCAATGAACCCGAGATACGCGTACCTGAACAGCCAAACGGATGCCCAAGAGCGATGGCTCCGCCATGTACATTTACCTTCTCGTCCATGTCATCCAGCAAGTCTAAGTCTTTCAAAACTGGTAACGCCTGCGCAGCAAAGGCTTCGTTTAGCTCGACATAATCAACATCATCAATTGTCATATTAAGCTTATCTAGAGCCTTCTCTGTTGCCGGCACTGGACCATAACCCATAATTGACGGATCAACACCGGCTAGAGTCGTTGCGCGAATAACGCCTTTAACGTTTAAGCCGAGGTCTTGCGCACGCTCTGCCGACATAATTAACATAGCCGAGGCACCATCAGTAACCTGCGACGAAGAACCAGCCGTAACCGTGCCTCCTTTGGGGTTGAAAACTGGTCGTAATTTCGACAAGCCTTCAACCGTAGTGTCCTCACGAATCGTCTCGTCTTGAGTTACCATGAATGGAGTGCCGTTCTCGCGGTGGCCCATTATTGGAATAATCTCTTTATCGAACTTACCCTCTGCGCGTGCCTTAGCAGCAAGATGATGTGAACGAGCTGAAAACTTGTCCATATCTTCACGCTTAATGCCATGCATCATCGCTAACATCTCTGCCGTCATGCCCATGCTGCCCGCCGCTTTAGCCGCATAGAGGCCTAGCTCTGGATTTGGATCGATACCTTTGTTCATATCGATATGGCCCATATGCTCTACACCACCGACCAGATACACATCGCCGACACCGGCCATAATGTTGGCGGCAGCTGTATGCATAGCTGACATCGATGAACCGCATAAACGGTTAACGGTTTGTGCCGGAACAGTGTGTGGGAGACCGGCTAGCAGACCTACGAAGCGAGCTAGATTTACGCCCTGCTCGTCGCGTTGCATTACACAGCCCCAGATCAAATCGTCGATTTCTTCTGGGTCTAGTGCTTCGTTACGGGCCAGCAAGCCTTTGATCACTTCGGCGCTTAATTCGTCAGCGCGAGTGTGGCGAAAACAACCGTTTTTGGAACGGCCCATTGGTGAACGCGCGAAATCTACAATGACCGCGTCTCTTGGATTAATGCTCATAATATTTACCTACTTTTTTATCGGCTGAATAGATTAGAAGTTGTAGTATTTTTTACCAGAAGCCGCCATTTCGCGTTGTGCTTCAGTGGCGTCATACAACTTGCCTAGGTCCTTGTATTGGTCACTCATGGCTACGAATGCATCGAGGCCAATGGTGTCGATCCACTTAAATAGACCGCCTCGGAAGGGAGGAAAGCCTACTCCGTATACCAATGCCATATCGGCTTCAGCAGCGGACCCAACAATCTCTTCTTCTAAGCAACGAGCCAGCTCGGTGCCCATAGGAACCATCATACGGGCGATGATTTCATCCGCATCAAACTCTTTACGCTCAGCCGTAATTGGCGCTAATAATTCATAACTGGCTTCATCAGCAACCTTCTGAACACGGCCTTTCTTATCTTTCTGATACTTGTAAAAACCGACGCCATTCTTTTGACCTAATCGATCCGCGTCGTACATCGCATCGCCAGCGGTTTTATAGGTGCCAACCATTCGATCAGGAAAGCCATCAGCCATAACCGCTTGGCCATGATGACCTGTGTCCATGCCAACCACATCCATTAGATAGGCTGGGCCCATCGGCCAGCCAAATTTCTCCATTACCTTGTCGACTTGCTGGAAATCTGCACCGTCACGTAATAAGTCCATGAAACCAGCGAAGTAAGGGAATAGTACGCGATTTACCAAGAAACCTGGGCAATCGTTAACAACAATCGCTTTTTTACCCATTTTATTGGCATAGGCGACGGTGCGTGCAATCGCTTTATCAGAAGTTTTCTCTCCGCGAATGACTTCCACCAACGGCATTTTATGCACTGGGTTAAAGAAATGCATGCCGCAGAAGTTCTCTGGGCGTTGCAAGGCTTCGGCAAGGTGAGTAATCGATATAGTAGAGGTATTAGAAGCGATGATTGTATCGTCGCTTACATGCTTCTCAACGTCGGCAAGCACCATGCGCTTAACTTTTGGATTTTCAACAACCGCTTCAACAACGATATCAACACTGTCAAAATTGTCATACGAAAGCGTTGGATCAATGTCAGCCAAGATGCTGCCCATTTTCTCAACTTTCATACGCCCACGATTTACTTGCTTAGATAACAAGCCATTAGCCTCATCCAAGCCTAAATCTAAACCGGCTTGGTTGATGTCTTTCATTTTAATTGGCGTGCCTTTCAAAGCAGATTGATAGGCGATACCACCGCCCATTATTCCGGCACCTAAAACAGCCGCTCGCGCAACTTTCTTATCGGCTTGCTTCTCCCAACCTTTGGCTTTCTTACTGATCAGTTGATCAGCCAAGAAAATGCCGATCAACGACGACGCGGCATCGGTGCCAGCCATCTTGATAAATGCCTCGGCCTCGATTTTGAGCGCATCATCACGATACTTACGCGCTGCGTGTTGCATCGCCGAAATCGCCGCTACCGGAGAAGGATAATTCGGACCAGCGGTACCAGCAACAAACGCCTTAGCGGTCTCGAACACCATCATTGACTCGGTTTCGTTCAACATCAACGGCTCAGATTTCTGCTCACGACGTGCTTCGTAATCCATTTTACCGTCTATTGCGTCTTGCAACACGGCAAGCGCTGCATCACGTAGATCTTCAGGTGCCACTACTCCATCAACAACGCCGGCTTTTAGTGCGGCGTCTGGACGTTGCTCTTTACCCGAAGCAATCCAGTCAATTGCAGTATCAGCTCCGGCTATCCGAGGTAGTCTCACTGTGCCACCCCAACCAGGGATTAAACCCAGCTTGGTCTCAGGCAAGCCAATTTTTGCCATGCTACTCATAATTCGAAAGTCACAGGCGAGGCAAAGCTCGAGACCACCACCCATGGCGTAGCCGTTAATCGCTACCACAGTCGGAAAGTCAAAGTCTTCGATAATGTTAAAATTTTCGTTATTTCCGCCGAGCTGATCTTCAGGAGTATGGTTGCCAGAAGCAAACATCGGAATAAACTCTGTAATGTCGGCCCCGACAATGAAGACCGGCTTAGCGCTGGTAATCAGCAAGCCCTTTACGTCGTCAGCGTCATCAAGCAGATCAACTGCTTGGCGTAATTCATTAACCGTTTTAGAATCAAATTTATTGACTGACTCGCCCTGCAAGTCAAAGTTCATTTCGGCGATGCCGCCTTCGAGCATCGTTACCGAGAGTGCGCTACCGTTATACATCTAGTGGGCTCCGTTCTCTTATTCGTTGAAATAAAATTAGAGCACTATCGTGCCTAATCTAAGATGACGGTATTATCAGGCATTTCGTTAAAGAAACCCAATACAAATGGCCAATCAATCATTGCTATTGATTAGCTGAATAATGGCGCGGTGTCGACAACACAGCGCTATCCCGCACTTTAACTTGTACAGGGGTTGCGCTGCAGTCTCTTTAGCTCAAAACTTGAAGTAGAACACGCCATACAGCATAGTCATGACGAACGAAGTAAAGCCGCTATCGCCCTTACGCTTAATGGCTTTTTCGAACAGAATAAATTCGATAGCGTGAGCAAGTAAGAGCATTACAGCGATTATTTTTAGCCAGAGCGCCGCTGGCTCAGGAATTAAACCAATAACCGCCATTAGGCATAATAACCAAAATACTAACATCAATTTTTTCATGCCATTTAACTCCAGTAGAGGTGGTACCGCTAACCTATAACAACGCGGTTAGCCTATTACAACAATAGTACCGGCAATATGATCGTGCCAGCCCTTTTTCTTGCTATCAAATGCGATCCAAATAAAACCGATAAATAGGCCGAATATAGAAACAAAATAACCGACATATCGTAGTAGCGACTTCGCTAGGCTCAAATGCTGACCAGTTTTTTCATCCAACACTTTAATCTTTAGCAGTCGCTTGCCAGGGGTGCCACCAAATTTCATCCACAGCGCTATGGTAAAGACTAGAGGGAATATATAACTAAGCAATACATCGGCCGGGCCCTTGACCATGTCAGTGCTAGTCAACATTTCATTTCCGTATATCCAAAACATAAATGGCAAAGTGATGATCAATATAACGATAGTGTCGACAATCGACGCGACCGCTCGAATCCAGAAGCCTGCATAGTCATAAGCCTCAGAGAGACCGTTATCCAAATTCGCTTTCGGCGTTGCGTATGGGTTTGCTTGGTCGTCGCTTACGTCATTCATATTAGTTTTCCGCTTGAACTGGTGATTTAAAGCTAGGTGAAGGTTAAACCTAGATTAAAGTTTAAGAGACCTCAGCATAACTTGACGAACGGATAAAAATTCCCGTAATGCCTTCACTTTTTGTTGAAAAACTTGCCAATAGCCAGCTATTACCTGCATTTTCCGCCTCAATTGAAGACATTCTAAGCTATTTTTATCTCATCCCTGAGTTATCCTGAGGTCTCTATAAAACATTTTCGCTATTAGAAGAGCCAATCGCGCTCGTGATTGAGTAACCAGGCCTTTCTATCAGTGCCTGATGCATAGCCGGTTAACTTGCCATTAGCCCCGATTACTCGATGACATGGCACCACAATCGTCATCGGATTTTTACCGTTCGCCAGACCAACTGCTCGCATGCCTTTTGGGTTGCCGATCTGCTTTGCTATATCGCCATAGGTGCAGGTCTGCGCGTAGGCAATGGTGGTTAATGCGCTCCAAACCGTTTTCTGAAAAACCGTCCCGTCTGCCTCTAGTGGTAAATCGAAGGTTTTCAGTGTGCCTTCAAAGTAGGCTAACAACTGATCTTTAGCCAAGCTTGTTATCGGATTGGTTTTTTTCGGCGTAACGATATCAACAAAGTGGATAGATTTTACCGCAACCTCGCTCGCGGCGATCTGCATTAGCCCGAGAGGCGACTCGAAGTGATCGAAGTAGAGAGTCATGACAATTGGTTCCACATTTGAAAGGTAAGGTAGCTTCGCCATGGGCGAGTTCGTTCAAGATCAGGTTCTCGCCCTAGCGATTTAATCGCGTTTTTTAAGCCGACATCACCCGCCAGCCATATATCAGGGTCTTTGATTGCTCTTAGCTTCACATAGTTGACGGTCCAGGGGCCGATCCCTTTGATATCTAACCAAGCGTCAATATCATCAGGATCGTCCGCGCTAAGAAAATGTTCAGCTAATCTGCGGATGGTGTCTTTACGCGACTGGGGCATACGGAAAAAGTCGAGTGAATGTCCTACCACAGCATCGGGCTGCGGAAAGAGTCGCGGCATCGGACACCCATCTACGCCGCTATCTACGCCCCCATCTACGCCCCTGCCTAATTCGGTAGTACCGCTGAAATCTAGTGGCGCCCCCAGTTCTTCGACGAAGCGAATAACCAAGTTACGTGCTGCAGCAACGGAAACTTGCTGCCCCAAAATCGCTCTTATACCCGCTTCGAACGGCGACCAAATACCGGGTACTCGCAGACCCGGGAGGTAGTTGAGCCAGACACCTACCTCGGCAGACAATTGCTGGTCTATTTCAGTGATCGGCGCATCGACGTCAAATAACAATCGTATTCGATGCATTATTGGGTTCAAGTGCTGATACTCGTTTAGCTGAAGACGAAGATCGAAACGATGCTTATCTGGATTAGCTGAAATAGTAAAATAGCCCTGTGTTGTGGAATATTCAATGGTACGGCTATAACAATTATTACCCGCCCATTCGAGACTGGGTATCACCCGTCTATTTAAGAATTCGAGCATCTCCCTCCATGCATACGGCGGTCGATAATTTAATCGCAAACTCAAACTACTCAGTTCATGCGGCTGACTCTTTCGAATATCCCTTGGGGTAAGACTCAACTGTTGCTTGATTGCTTCATTAAAGCGGCGAACGCTGTTAAATCCGGAGGCAAATGCGATCTCGCTAATACTTAGATTGGAATCATGTAGCAACTGTTTTGCAAACAAGCATTGCTGATAAATGGCATATTTCTTTGGCGATGTACCTAGGTTGCGTTCAAATAGTTGGCGCAAATATCGATCCGAAATACCCAGACGCTCGGCAAGCTCTTGCATAGACTGCTCTTGCAGCACACCCTGTTGTATCAAGCCCATTGCCCGTCGGAATGTCGTCTCCGACCCAAGCCAAGCACATGATTGAGGCGCGCTGTCTGGACGGCATCGCAAACAAGGGCGAAAGCCCGATTCAGCAGCCGATATCGCCGACTGATGATACTCAACATTTTTTTCTAACGGAGAATTAGCAGGGCAAATCGGGCGGCAATATATGCCAGTAGATTTAACCGCAGTAAAGAACACCCCATCAAACCGAGCATCACGCGACTTGCGTGCTTGCGAATAGCGATGACTTAGACTTTTTTCTTGAACGGCGCTCATATAACTATTGTAGATCAATGAAACCGAAAAACTAGCTGTTTTCGGAAGTGCATTACCTCTCCGTTAACGCGAGACTGTCTTTAGTCTCGGTGAATAACGCTGCGTTAGCCTAAAGCATTAGCTGAATTTTCTAATATCGTCGGCGGTGGCCAGCGGTCTTGCACTTTTCAATATGGTTTCAGTCGCTTGCTCGACCAATTCTACGTTGCTTTGCTGGCATCCAAATGGAGCGTCTTCTAGACCAACTCGGACATGTGCGCCAAGTTCAATTGCCAACGGCATAATTGCCTCAATATCGGCGTCTAAGCCGGAAACCATCCAAGCAGAATCCGCCTCAAGGTCAGCAAGATGCTGCGCATAAAAACGAACCGCAGCGGCCGATGGTTTCATACCAAACAATAAGCCATCGGAAAACATCACACGATAAATAGGGCTCTTCAGCCCGTCGACTGCGTTCGCCATGGCTTTTCCCAGACGAGCAAAACCGGGCTCATAGATAGCGTAAGCTGGCCGCCAATCATCGCGCACCGCGAGCTCTAATAACGCTCGGATATCAGAATCTGCGTTGGCATACAAAAAGCCATTGGCGTTAGCGGCTACCTGAGAGGTGTGGCTTATGTTAACGCTTCCAGGGTCAACAACACCCCATTCCAGAAGACCTCTCTTGGCCAGTACCTTGATAGGCTCTAAGCGCTCATCTAACGCTACATTTAACCCCAATGTTGGATAGATTATGGCGTCGCATTGTTGGCGGATACCCTCAATCACCTGGCTGTATCGATCGGCATTTTCGAACGGTTTACCGTGGTCATCATAGACATGCAAATGAATAATCGCAGCGCCTGCTCTAGCACATGCAACCCCCTCAGCGATAATCGCCTCAGGGGTTATTGGAATGTTCGGTTGGTATGCTAAGCCTGCACCGCCGTTTAAGGCAACTTCAAGCCAGACCGGATTGTTTACCATGTTATTTAAACTGCCTTGGTTTGACTATCTTGGTTAAACTATTTTGTTAGCTGATGCCATCAGTGCCTATAGATCTTTATATGAATCGTCTTGCCGATCTACCAGTCGTTGCATCGCGGCAAACTCCAGTTCACCAACACCTTTATCGCCCATACTCGCCATTTGCAGTTTCAAAAGCTCTGAGGTCTTATCCGCGATTGTCGTCGACACTGGCACAATCGGGCGGCCAGTTTGATCAACCGATACTTGAATTTCACACGAACGTTGAAGTGCGGTCATGTTGAAGAACATTTCAGCAATGCTTCGCCCACACGTTAACAAGCCATGGCTGCGCAGTATCAACAAATTCTTACTGCCTAAGCTCGCGAGGAGATCTTCTTTCTCACCGTCAACCACAGTTATGCCCTGGAAGTCGTGATAAGCGACTTGCTTATGCAAAAGCACCGAATAGAAATTATCGATGCGCAAACCCTCTTGCTGACAAGCAACCGTCATACCCGCAGTAGAATGAATATGACCAATGCAATGAGCGTCATCCCGAGCGCCATGAATAGCACTGTGAATTAGCATTCCTGCTGGGTTAACCGGGTAATCGCTTGGCTCAACAATTTCACCGTTAATATCAACTTTGACTAAGTTCGATGCAGTTACTTCTTTGTAGTGCAGACCATATGGGTTAATCAGAAAATGATCATCTGAGCCAGGTACTTTCACTGTAATATGGTTGTAGATCATTTCGCTCCAGCCCATGTAATCGAAAATTCGATAACATGCAGCCAGTTGAATGCGGATATCTTTCTCAGCTTGATTCATTGTATGTCTCCTAGGCGGCCCATTGATGGACTCTGGTAACGGTCTATTCTGGTTAAGATGATTAGTATAAACCGCTAAGGTGAAAAGCCAACGATACCGCTAAAATTACTTGGTTTTATCGGTAATTAGATAAAATAAGGGGCCGAATGAACCGAGCAACAAAGTGATAACAACAAAGGGCCATGGATTACGACCGTTTTGCTTTGCCTCGGGAATTAACCAAAGCAAACATAGCAGGCACGCTATTACTAAATCAGCGAAAACTTGCCAACCGGCTGGGCTGTGCCGATGGTAGTCGAGAATTCCCATATAGCCTACCTTGAATACGGCATAAGCGCTGAGCACTGAAAACGGAATTAAAAGAGTAATTGCGAGCAATCGTCTATTCATAAGAGTCACCTAACTAGTTGGTTAAATAAATATTGATGGTTACTCATTGTTTGTTGAAACAGCGACCCAAATCAATTACGTCTGAGGTAATTGATTTGATCTAAGGAACAAGGTTTACTAGTCAGATCAACCGAGAATCAATCATGAAGATGCAGAGCAGCCAATTTACCGACAACCTTCGCGGGTGGCGAAAATATCGAAAAATGTCCCAATTAGACTTGGCATTAGCCGCCGAAGTTTCTCAACGCCATGTGAGCTGGCTGGAAACTGGCCGCAGCCAACCCAGTCGCGAAATGATTGTGAAGCTATCGGAGGCTATGGACGTGCCACTGCGTGAGCGCAATTCGATTCTTAATTCTGCTGGTTTCGCAAATCTATATGCCGACAGAGACTTATCAGAGCCATCTATGGCACGAGTAACTCATATTCTTGAGGAGTTACTGTCGCACCACAATCCGTACCCAGCATTCGTACTCGACCGGCAGTGGAACATCAAAATGAAAAATGAGGCCGCTGACGTTCTGTTTGAAATACTAGGCGACCCCTGTCAGGTTTGGCACGATGTCGGTGACACCGGCGAGCTGAATATTGCCTTACTAACAGTTCATCCGAAGGGGCTGCGCCGCTTTATCTCTAATTGGCAAGACGTGGTGACCCCGTTTATGCGACGGCTTAAAAAGGAAGCGTTAGAGTCTGGCGATGAATCGATGCTTAGACGCTATGATCAGTTGAAAGAGCATACTGGTGAGCTGATTGATAGCAATGATCACTCAGACTTGGTGCCAGTGTTACCGCTCGAAATTGACTTAGGCGGGCCACTACTAAAATTGTGTTCTGTTATTTCGACCTTTGGCACAGCGCAAGATATTACCGCCAACGAACTTCGTATCGAGACCTTTTACCCTGCTGACGAGTTGACCAAAAAGTACTTTGCGGAATAGTACCCCTCGGGGT
>JAFMHC010000322.1 GCA_017854775.1 Gammaproteobacteria bacterium
TGGAATACCACATTATTCGAGCTTAAGCTTTCATAGTGATCAAACATGTTTCGCCCGATTGTGAATGCTTGCTGACCATCAGTCGAGCCGGTAGCTTTAACGCAACTGGCAAAACAGTTTACAAATTGCTGTTCGGGGCTGATCTGAGACTCAAACATGTTAGACCATAGATTGGCTGCTTTGACCCTTAGTGCAGTGAAGAAAACTTCTTTGTTGTTGGCGCCTAATTGTTCTTCAAAATCGAAGTACATTCTGGAGAATAGCTCTCGTACCGGAATTTTGTTTTTGACTAATGTCTCATCTAAGTCGAAGAAAACGGCTTTTAATCTGTTGCTCATAGTATTTGCTAAGAATCGTGTTATTTGTCTAGTATTTGAGTGCTGATGGCCTAGTTAAGCCGTTTAAAGTTGCCAGTACTTTCTTGCCATGCTCGTTTTAATACAAACTCTCGATCAAGACCTAAGGGAAAGCCAGCAACCTTTATCGGCTGGTATCCGTCGTCTTCAGACAACTCGCTTGAGTTAAGAGTTTTTTCCAAAGACGTACTACTAGCCGCCGCTGAGTCACCGATAAGCGCTAATTGACGCATCATATCTTGGAAGCTCATTAAGCCCGCACGATTGCTTGTATCACCATGACCGGGGATTACGGTTACAAAATCTAGCGCTAACATGGTATCAATTGTTACCGGCCAAGCTTGAACTGACCCTCCGGCTTCGAGGTCGATATTTGGATAGTGCCGATTGAAAAATAGATCGCCGGTGACCAGCGTTTTGTCTTCTTCAAATAATACCACCAAGTCACCGTCAGTATGGCCCCGGCCAGGGTGTAAAAGCGTGATGGTTTTGTTACCGAACTTGAATTGTTTTTTGTCCACGAAGGTGTCGTTGGGCAACAATTTCGCATTGTCACCTTGACAAGTATTTGCATCCAACACCTTCAGGTGTGACAAAGTTCTCGCAGTCGATACGACTTGAATGCCCGGCTTGAAGCCTGGGTTGCCGTGTGTGTGGTCAAGATGGTAATGAGTGTTCACCAGCAAGACGACTTCTTTACCGGTTAGCTGCTCTGCTTGTTTACGTATTAACGAGCCCTGCATCTTGAAGGTCATGCTGTCTATTACAACCGCGCCCGCGTCTGTGTTGAGTACCGTCGTGTTGCCACCTACGCCGCGAATAACATGAATATCGTCATTAATTCTTTCGACCGATAGACTGCGAATATTGAGCAAAATGTAGATTATAAAAATTACTACCAGTATTAGCAGCGCAAGAATGCACTTTTTCCAAAATTTCATGCTTTAGTATGCCTATCGGCTTGTTTTTATTATAGTAAGACACTATAAACCATTTCTAATGAGCGTCGCGAAAACCGATTCACGGCACGCAGAAAGAGGAGACCTATGTCAGACAACACATCAGAAGCGAGAATTGAACTAGTACAACTAGCCAATGGCGATATCGCATTGCGCCGTTCGGACAATCCTGAACAGCCATTAGTGGTAATTACTATTTCTGATCAGGTCGATGATTTAATGCCTATGGATAAAATCGATATTGCTGAATCGATGGTTGAAGCCGGTATTGAACGCTATCGAGATATTCAGATTGAGCGTGTTGAAGAATCGCAAACTGTCAATTCTGGGATGTTGCATTAAATGTGGTACGCGGTAATAAGCCAAGACGTAGCGAATAGTTTGCCGTTGAGAAAAATTCATCGGCCTGCACATTTGCAGCGGCTAAATGAGCTCAACAGTGCTGGGCGACTATTAATCGCTGGGCCTCACCCTGCTGAAGATAGCCCAGAGCCGACTGAGGCGGGCTTTACAGGCAGTTTATTAGTACTCGATTTTGAATCGTTGGATGACGCCAAAGAATGGGCTGATGCTGACCCGTATTTTCTCAATGGCGTTTATCAATCTGTTACCGTAAAACCGTTTCTCAAGGCATTGCCCTAAAAGTTAAGGCATTGCCCTAACTTTCAGTTTCGCTGAGGGTGTCTAATATTGGATAGCCGTTAGCATTCAGATCGTTGGCCACTGGCTGTTGTCAGTTACTGCCCAGAGCACTTTTGAAACTACGCCCCAGAGCGTTCTTGAAACTACTGCCCAGAGCGTTCTTGAAACTACTGCCCAGAGCGTTCTTGAAACTGAAGTTCAGACAAACGACGGTAGAGTGCTGAACTCTCTAGTAGCTCATCATGTGTTCCTTGGGCCAACAAACGCCCGCCATCTAAAACCGCTATTGAGTCAACGTTGCGAATGGTCGCTAAGCGATGCGCAATAATCACGGTAGTTCGACCCCTCATTAAGTTTTCCAGAGCTTGCTGAACTCGATGTTCGCTTTCGGCATCTAATGCGGAGGTCGCTTCATCAAGAAGTAATATTTTTGGGTCTTTGAGTATCGCCCGTGCTATTGCAACCCGTTGACGCTGCCCGCCGGATAAACGAACACCTTGTTCGCCTAGGAAACTCTTGTATCCATCAGGTAGTTTTTCAATGAACTCATGCGCGTTAGCGGCTTTAGCCGCCGCGATTACTTCAGCCTCACTTGCCTCTGGCTTGCCATAGCGAATGTTATGCATTACATCACCGCTAAACAAGGTAGGTTGCTGAGCGACTACAGCCAATTGTGAGCGTAAGTCTAAAGGCATCAGCTCGCGGATATTGATTGCCCCCAGAGTCACCGTGCCTTGATCGGGGTCGTAGAATCGTTGCAATAGTTCAAATACGGTTGACTTGCCAGCACCCGATGGCCCCACTAGAGCGAGAGACTTACCTTCGTCTATCACTAGACTTAGATTTTCTAAGGCGGCTTGATCAGGCCTAGATGGGTAATTGAATGTGACCTTATCGAACACTATTCGTGAGCTAATACCTGCGGTGCTTTTCGGCTTATCAGACAGTTCAATGGTAGATTTAATCGATAAGAGTTCGAGCAACCGTTCGGCTGCGCCAGCGGCACGCTGTAATTCACCGATCACTTCTGAAATTGTCGCGACTGAGCCAGCTACAACAATTGCATAGAACACAAAAGCGCCTAATTCGCCGCCCGTCATTACCCCGTTGATTACGTCATTGCCGCCAACCCAAAGCATCGCGGCAATGGCACTAAAGATAAGCGAAATAACCACTGCGATTAGCATTGCCCGTTGCTTAATTCGCTTACGAGCGATGTCGAAAGCGCCTTCTACGTGGCCTTCAAAGGCTTTACGCTCGTTAGCTTCTTGAGTATAACTTTGCACCGTTTTGATTTGCTGAATGATTTCACCGGCATGACTGCCGACATCGGCGATGGTGTCTTGGCTTTGACGAGATAGCGTTCTAACTCGGCGGCCATAAAGAAGTATCGGTACGAGTACAATTGGTACCCCAGCGAGCACAAACGCGGTCAGTTTTAGATTGGTTATCAGCAGTAGTATTAAACCACCGATAAATGTAAAAAATGATCTCAACGCCATTGATGCGGACGACCCGATCACGGTTTGCAGTAGGGTGGTATCGGTGGTCAGTCGAGACATTATTTCGCCGCTGCGATTCTCTTCGAAATAGCTTGGGTGTAAGGTGATTAAGTGATCAAACACAGCTTGTCGGATATCGGCCGAAACACGTTCACCAAGCCACGAGACTAAATAGAAACGGGCGTAAGTGCCAATTGACATTAACACCGCGATGGCGACGATAAACAGTGCTGCGTTATTCAGCTTATCGACAGACCCAGCGACAAAACCGTCATCGATCAATATTTTGACACCTTGACCCATCGCAAGAGTTACGCCAGCAGTGAACACTAATGCACAGCCAGCGGCTACTAAGGTGCCTTTATAGTTTAGTAGGAAGCGCCCAAGTTGCAGGAATACTGAATAGTTTTTGCTTGGCATACAGTCGATCTAGTCCATTTGTGGTGCTGAGGTCCTAATAGTTATACTAACGAAATAAATTTAATAAAGGCTTTGCCTTGAATAAAAAGACTCAATAGTTCAGCTGCATCTACAAATTTTCATGGTTCTATCGTTAAAATACTTTACTATCTGAGTATAAGAGACCTGTGTATAACTGGACCAACGGATAAAAAAGTCAGTA
>JAFMHC010000076.1 GCA_017854775.1 Gammaproteobacteria bacterium
TCATAGTAAGTTTACAGTCTTCAGGCTGCGAGGCTCTCGACTTGCATTTGATTCAGCTCGCGAAAGACATTGCCATAAAGGTGATAAAACATCTTCGAGCAATGAATGATTTGCTCTTGGTCTTTTGGGTCATCAATTTTATTCATTAGGTCTTCAAAGAACTTAATGTGTTCAATGTCAATGGCACCGTGAGATCGTAAGTAGCTGAATGCGCTCTTGGGTAAGCCTAAAGCCTTTTGGATGCTGCCTGCCGCGTTGTCGGCCATGTTGACACTGGTGCCTTCGAGTACATGGACCATTCCAAAGAAGCCAACTGGATTAATTCTATTAATTACATCGTAAGCATAAGACACCATCAATTCAGTTGAACTGTTTGGCTTACTATTGCGAGCAACTTCTTTGTTGTAACCACATTTTTCTAAATCATTGAGTATCCACTCCTGATGGCCGAGTTCTTCTTCAATGTACTCAGCTAATGCTTCGCGCAACCATTCCTTTGATTCTGGCATGCGGCTACCCGCTGACATCAACAATGGCGTTGTGTGTTTTACATGATGATAGGCTTGCAGCAAGAATGCGCCGTAGTCATCTTTGCAAATCTCGCCCTGCATCGCGCGTTGCATAATCGGCGACGTTAACAGGTAGTTACGTGCTTGTTCTGTTTCGGATTGTAGTCGTTGAAAAAAAGTCATTTTAATATTACTCACTGGTGCTAATTGAGAGGGTGCTTTGTTTTTGGAATCCGTGCGCTCATCCGCATAGAGCGCGTCGATACGATGTTCAAACTGTTGATTCAGTTGCTGGCGTTGAGGGCGACCATTTGCGGTCAATAGTCCATCCCACTGATTGAGCTCTAAGCGCTCCCATCTGCGAACTCGCGCATAATCGGGAAGGTTAGAATTTACCGATGAAATCCACTTCTGGATTTGTGCATCAGTGACGGTATCTGGAGCCGTCAATAACGCGGCTAAATGAGGCCGGTTTTCGCCGACAACAACACACTGAAGTAATAGCGGGCGACCGAGCAGTTCGCTTTCGACCCATTCAGGGCTTATGTTGCGTCCGAAACTGCTGATAATGGTGTTCTTGCTTCGGCCATTGACCGACAAATAACCCTCTTCAAATGTGCCTAGGTCGCCGGTGTCAACTGAGCTCGGGTACCAACTTTCTGGGTCATCGAAATAGCCTTGAAATATTGGCTTTGATATTACGATGTGTTCGCCGTTCATCACTAGGCTGCAATGGGGTAATAATTTACCGACTTTTTCCGCTCGATTATTGTTAGGTGTGTTTAGCGCGACAACAGAACCACACTCAGATAGGCCATAGCCCTGGTAAACGGGTAGCCCAACCTCATGTGCTTGGGTCAATAAGTTTGGCGCTACTTTAGCGCCACCTACAGCAATAAACTTAAGCGACTTAGGCGCTGTCCAACCCTGAATGCAAGCTGCAATCAAAGCTGTTAATAATTGCGGCAGTAAAATTAGCGTATTTGGCTGAACGCTCGAAATACAGCTAAGCAGCTTATTAATATCTAGCCCCGAGCTACCACTTAATCCACGGTTCTCGTCGCTTGGAACAACAATTGTCCCGCCGCTTAACAGTGGCGCGTAAACCCCCGCAACATTTTCCAGAAGTGTTGCCAGTGGAAGAAGGCAAAGATGTTTTGGTGCATCGATGTTTATGCTGGTCGCCAGAGCATCGGCTGTTAGCCACTGATGATCTGCTGTTAGACAAACACCTTTTGGTGCTCCTGTTGAACCTGATGTGAAGGTGATTTTCTGGGTATGAGTCGGGCATTTCTGCTCAGAAATACTTAAATCCTCATGCCTTACCTTTGGTTTGAGCCGGAGCGCTCGAATAGAGCACAACGAATCGATTTCAGAGGCTTGCGTATTTATCTCTAACGTCGTGCCAATTAAATTCTCAGAGTTAGTGAGCAATAAATCTACAAGTGTGTCGTGTAAGCAGTTTTCTAACTGGCTTGCACTAAAAAAGTCTGGTAACGGTATACACCTGATGCCTAATTCTTGGCATGCCAAATCGATTAGTACCCAATCGATACTGTTCTGTGCATGTAAGGCGATGGTGCTTACATTAAGGTCTCTAAACCATTGGCCGAGGTGAGCTATCTTATCTTCGAGTTGCGAATAGGTAAGTGAGCTTTGGCCGTTAGTGATTGCAATTCGACTATCAACATCAATGATGCGATTTTTCTCTAGACGAGCCGCTAGAGTCTTTGCGGAATGCATTATTGAGCCCTCTGGTTGTTGGTTAAGCGAATAGCGCGAGCTAAGGATGTGGTTTCGGCTTTATGTCGATTAAAAATAGTTTCCAATCGTCTATTTTTAAGTGCGTTGTCGATGGTGTGCTCAAGATTGCAGATCATCACCTTTGGCGCTCTTAGGTAATAGGCGCCCCAATCATCAGCATCCCCAGCGAGCTTTTCTGGCAGTGCATCCGATAAAATAACGGGTTCGCAGCCTAGCCGACTAATCAGTTTTTCGATTTCAGTTGTCGCAGTGAAGGTCATCCATTTAAAACCAGACTTTCTCAAACTCAGGGCAAGTAAGGTAAATAGTAAGCCTCCGGCACTGACATTTTTAGCAGCAAAATTACCTATCTCAACAATGTCTTTTCTATCAACGGCGGTTAAACAAGTTGACGATATCGCTTCTTCGATAGGGCACTCCATATATTGCTCAAGGAACAATGCATTCTCTGAAGCGCTTCTAATCCCGATTGTCGCCGTGGTTTCGTTTCCATTACTAAGCGCAATAAGCCTAGGCATAAATGACCGTATGACGGCTGAATGAGTGTCCGCGAATTTCTGCGTAATGAATCGCTCTAATTCGAACCTATATTCGCTTGACTCTTGATGAAGCGAAGTTGAAACCTGCGCTTGTCTCATAGTAGTCGGAACTAAATAGTTTGATACAAAGCGTTGACCTTCAGTTCCTAGTGCGTTCTGTTGCTGAAGCATGTTTTTCTCGTTAAATGGATAACCTTGAGAAACATCCTAATAGTGAAACCTTAAAGTAACCTTAAGCTGTGGCGTTATCTCAAATTTTTAATCAGAACACGAGAGAATCACTGAATTTTAAGACTTACTTAAGGTTGATGGGTTAATGTGTTTGAATAGGCGGTTAAGTGACTATTGACAACTACCTTAGCCAATATGTTAATTTGCTAAACTCTGTTAACCATGACAATGAAGGATTGAATGAGAAAGAAAATACTATCACTACACCTGCTTCTTGCTTCGTTTATGGCGCCTGCGTTCATTATGGTGGCGATATCCGGGGGTCTTTACTTAATCGGTATCAAAGGGGCGAATATTGAATCTGAGGTTAGTGTTCCAGCGCAATTTTCATTAGACCTTAGCTCAAATGAGTTAGAACAAGATGTGCGGACTATACTCGGGCAATTAGATCTAAAAACAAACTTTGAGTATTTAAGAATCCGTGGTTCATCTATAACCACACGGCCAACCTCGCGCGAACATTTGAGACTTAATGTGACCGATGAGGGTTTGAAAATTCAGATAGTAAAGCCTGATTTACAAAGTTCATTGATTGAATTACACAAAGGTCACGGCCCAACATTATTTAAGACTTATCAAAAGTTGGTTGCGCTTGGGTTAATTTTTGTGATGCTCAGCGGTCTTTGGATGGGAATAAGCAACAAAATGATGAGAAAGAAAACACTCGTCGCTACAGCGCTCGGTCTTGCCACCTTCATAGTGTTAGCCTTGTCTTAGCTATTGTTGCATTAGCGGCAGGTTCCACTCGGCCAGTATCGTTATTTAGTCAAACCCAATTTCAGGTTATTAAACCTTTTACCTTAGAGCTTAGAGCTTTCTCAGGCCTAGTTTTGGCTTGAACTCGTACAGCAATAAGCCGATACAAACTAGGGCCGCGCCCATCCATACCTCGGGTACTAACGGTTCGTTATTTAGCCAGCTGCCGACCGATAGCGCTGATATTGGTGTCACTAAGGTAATCAGTGCAATACGGCTAGCGCTTACATGTTTGAGTAAGTAGTAATAGAGCGTGAAGCCAACGCCGGTTCCAATTAGGCCAAGATAGAGAATCGCGCTCCATGCTTTGCTGGTAAAACTAATGTTGGTAAAGCTAAGGCTTAGTTCGGGTTCGAGTAACAATGCAGCGGCTACAAAAAAAGGTATCGCTACGATCAGGCTACCAGTGGTGATTTGCATACCAGGAAGATCTAGGTCTTTGACTAATTGGCGTGTAATGACAGAGGTGGCAGACGAGATAAGAACTGCGATCAGAGTCAGAAATACGCCTTCGATCGACGCATCAGCTAAATTTAAGCCGGCCGAGAACACAAGATATAAGCCACCTAAACCTAGTGATAGGCCGAAGAGTCTGGTTGGCGTCAATCTAGTTTCAGGCTCAACCAATGCGGAAAATAATCCGGTGGTTAATGGCGATAAGCCGAATAGTACGGCGATCCAGCCTGATGGTATCAATTGCGCTGCCGCGTAGAACAAGCTCATGCATACAAAGATTGATAGACCGCCGACCAGATAGACCTTTCTGGCTGCGGCATCGACTCTGAACTTCGAACTCATGAAAATAACAATAGAGCCGCAAAAAGTAACGCCGATTAGCATCCTTAACAATGCGCTGGTCATTGGCGCGCCTGCCGAACTCCATTTAATCGCCAGCGGGGTGGTTGTCCAGATTATCAGCACCAGAACAAACGATATGGGTATTGCTAAGGTTGAAAAGCTAAATAGCTCTCTAGTTTTAACCTCGGTTTTCATTATCTGGATCTCGGTGCGTATGGTTTAGTGAAATATAACTGGCAAAAAAAAACCGCAACCTTCGATGGGCTTGCGGTTAAGTATCTATTTTAACTTTAAAAGGCTAAGTCAAAGCACACAGAACCGTATTTTTCGGCGTGACAGTAAGCTGTCGGATTTTTCTGATATGCGTCATCTTGATAGTTTCGTTGGTTGTCGAGTCGATGTCAATCTGAGCCTGCGAATAGTCGAGGCGTTAGTCTGCATTAGCTATTCTCGCGCCCAGAGTCGGGGGGCAGAATAGCTTGCGGCGTTTGGCACATTAAATAAAGCCAAATGTCATAGCTCAGGCTTTGCCTAAAAGCATACAATATAGCGCTAAAAGTCAGCGCTAATTTGCCCTGCGCTTGATCCATTGTGCTAAACCGAAATCAGTTAAACGGAATCTTTATGTCTACTATTGTTAACCGTCGTGACCTCGACTTTTTAATGTATGAAACTCACAAGCTTGATGAGCTGTTAGAACGTGAGCGTTTTAGTGACTACGATAAAGAATCAATTGACGCGATTCTCGATCTTTGTCAGTCGATGGCGCAAGACAAATTTCAACCCTTCGCTGGCTACCTTGATCAGAATGAACCACAGTACATTGATGGCAAGGTCGAGATTATCCCTGAAGTCAAAGAAGCTCTTAGCGCCTATAAAGAAGCCGGTTTATTTGCCAGCGGTTATGACTACGAAATGGGCGGCATGCAGCTTCCTAGTGTGGTTCACCAATCTCTAAGTGCGATATTCGTAACCGCAAACACCTCGGTTACCAATTATATTTTTCTAACCCAAGGCGCAACAAATATGTTGAATGCCTGCGGTTCGGACGAGTTAAAGGCTAAGTACATGCACAAAATGGTGGCCGGTGATTGGTATGGCACTATGTGTTTGTCCGAGCCTCAGGCCGGATCATCATTAGCTGATATTCGTACCAAAGCTGAAAAACGTGATGATGGCAGCTATAAAATCACCGGTACTAAGATGTGGATTTCCGCTGGCGATCATGAGATGACCGATAATATCGTTCACATGGTATTGGCCAAAATTCCTGGTGCGCCCGCCGGTGTGAAAGGTATTTCCTTATTTCTAGTGCCAAAGCATCGTGTTAACGATGACGGTAGTATCGGCGAGCCTAATAATATCGCCTTAGCTGGCTTGAATCATAAAATGGGCCATAAAGGCACTACCAATTGCTTGCTTAATTTCGGCGAGAGCGGAGACAGTATTGGCTATCTTGTTGGTGGCGAGAATCAAGGCCTCTCAAACATGTTTCACATGATGAATGAGGCACGCGTTGCGGTAGGCATGGCGGCAACGGTGATTGGTCTGGGTGGCTATTTATACTCTTTAGACTATGCTCGTAATCGCCCACAGGGCAGGCATCTAACGAATAAAAACCCTGAGTCGCCAATGGTGATGATTTCAGAGCATGCAGACGTTAAACGTATGCTGATGACGCAAAAAGCATTTGTTGAAGGGGCGCAGTCATTAATTCTTTACGCCGCTCGTTTGCTTGATGAGCAGGCCAGCGCGGAATCTGAAGAAGAGAAAGTGAGAGCGACATTATTACTAGAGTTATTAACGCCAATTTGTAAATCATGGCCCTCTGAGTTTTGTTTGGAGGCCAATAAGTTAGCGATTCAGGTGCTCGGCGGCTATGGCTACACTCGCGAATACCCGGTTGAGCGATACTATCGAGATAACCGCTTAAACCATATTCACGAGGGAACTCATGCGATTCATGGTTTAGACATTATGGGCCGTAAGGTTCGTATGGCCGATGGTGCGGCGCTAAAGGCGTTGGCCTTTGAGATTAAGAAAACGATTAGTGCTGTCAGTGCCCACGATCAACTAGGGCGTCACTGTCAAGACCTTGGTGCTGCCATGGGCCAAGTTCAGCAAACCCTAGAGTCAGTAAGCCAAGCCGCAGATCCATCACTAGCGTTGGCTAACGCGACCATCTTCCTAGATGCGATGGGCCACGTTGTTATTGCTTGGATGTGGCTCAAGCAAGCCGTTGCAGCACTTGAGGGCCAAGCCAAAGGTAAGGCTAATGACGCAGCTTTTTATAGTGGTAAAATTGCAGCCTGTAAGTTTTTCTATCGTTACGAGCTACCAAAAGCGATGGCTAGTTTCGAGTTGGTTAGCTCATTAGACGATACGTGCTTTAATTTGACTGCCGAAGAGTTTATTGGTTACTAGTCTCTAGTCTTCTAGTCTCTAGTTGTCATATCTATTTGCTTGTAATGTCAGTCCAAGGCGCGACTGACATTGATAATCACTGATGTGTAGATTTGCCTATTGAGTGGTGACCGCTATTGCATGCCTGACTGAGGCTAGAGACGATTCTTGCGAGACCTTAATGACAACACTGAATTCAGCAATACAATGTTATTATTGGCGGTCATACCTTGGTAACTTATACCCCAGCAACGATTAAACGGAACTTCAAATTATGAGCATATTATCTTCTGTAAAACGCGCATCTATTGCCGCCTTCACTTTTGCCTCCCTAATGCATGCAGTAAACGCAAACGCAAACCCGCTAGAAGGCATACCATCAGGCGCCTATAACGTAGACCTAGCCCATGCGAGTGTGATTTGGAAAGTAAGCCATTTCGGTTTTTCTACTTACGTCGGACGGTTCAATGATTTTTCCGCTGATATAGCTCTAGATGCTGAAAACTTTGAAAAAAGCGGTGTAAACGTCGAGATTAAAGTTGACTCGTTAGACACTGACTATCCGTTCCCTGAAAAGGAAGACTTTAACAAAGTGTTAGCTGAAGATTGGTTTAAGTCAGCAGAACATCCGTCGATTACCTTTACCGCGACGTCTGTGAGCGCGCTTGACGGTTCTAGCTTCACTATTGATGGTGATCTTACTCTGATGGGCCAAACTCACCCAGTAAGTTTGGACGCCACGCTTAACGGCGCAACTCCATCGCACCCATTTGCCAAAGTGCCTTTAATCGGTTTCTCGGCGACTACTTCGATCGACCGTACCGTTTGGGGTCTTAGTAAGTATGCTCCAAAGATTGGAGCACAAGTGTCGATTGAGATCGAAGGTGAGTTCTTAAATAAGGCCAAGTAAGCGCGGCCTGCCCAATAGGCCCTTAATCAACGAGGCTGAGCAATAATGGCGAAAGCCATCGAGAGTTGTAATCTCGGTGGCTTTTTTGTTGTCGCTGATTAAATATGTCGAGTTAGTCGCCTCTGCTTGACGTTGTCGAAGACAAATTAGTTCTATTTCGCTATCCTCACCTATCAACGCTATCTTCGAAGTATTGAGATGCATTCCAACAAAAGTTTTCTAATATAAGTTTTACTACCACTAATTCACACGCAAATTATGTCTCAATTTAACTCGTTCTACGACACTCTAGTTTTCAAGCACTCAAAATGGGTATTGGTGGTTGTTGCCATAATGTTGGGATCTCTCTGGCCATACCTGGATGATTTTCGTTTAGACACCTCATCTGATTCTCTGGTGCTAGAAAACGACAAGTCGTTGAAGTATTTTCGTGACGTGGTGACTAAATACAGTGGCGAAGAGCTATTGATTTTGACTTATGCGCCGAAGGGCGACCTGTTTGCTGATGAAACCTTGGCTGACATACAGCGGTTAACCGAGGAGCTGAAGGTATTACCGCCGGTTAGTTCGGTATTATCGATAATCGATGTGCCGCTAACACAGAGCCCTCCGGTAACTCTCGGAGAATTGGCCAGCTCGACTCAGACATTGCTCGATGAGCGAACTGACCGAGCCCTAGCCAAGAAAGAGTTTCGCGATAGTGACTTATACCGCGATCTGCTGGTCAGTAACGATTACTCAACAACCGCAATTGCGGTGTCACTTAAGAGTAATACCGAGTTGTCTGGTTTGTTAGATCGTCGTAATAGCCTACGTTTGCAACGCGAGAGCAGCGGCCTCACTGTCGAGCAGGAAGCTCAATTGAATGCTCTGACGCTCGAATATCAGGCCAAGGACGACGCGTTTAAAGCTCGGCAAAGTGAGTTTATTGAGCAGGTGCGCGGCATTATGCAGCCCTACCAAGCGAACGCGAAGCTGTTCTTAGGCGGTTTGCCGATGATTGTTGCCGACTCGGTGGCTTTTATTAACTCTGATTTTGAAACCTTTGGTTTAGCGTCACTGGCGCTCATTGTGTTAATTTTAGCGATTGCTTTTAGACAGCTTGGCTGGGTTATTATGCCGCTGCTTACCTGTGCCGTGACAGGATATATCGTGGTGGCCTTACTTGGGCTGCTAAATTGGCCGATTTCGGTAGTGTCATCGAACTTCTTATCATTGTTACTGATCATTACACTATCGTTGAACATTCATCTGATCGTGCGTTATAGAGAACTGGCGACATTAGCCCCGAGTCTCGATCAACGCAGTTTATTGAGTCAGACAGTGCGGTCAAAATTTATCGCCTGTATTTATACTGCATTGACCACCATCGTCGCCTTTGCATCTTTGATTGTCAGCGGTATTCGACCGGTAATCGATTTTGGCTGGATCATGTGTTTAGGCATTGCCGTGTCAGTAGCAACTACCTTTATCGTTTTCCCGGCGCTTACGGTGTTTATGAAGCCAAGACAAGTGGCGGCCAACAAAGATGTGATCAGCACCGTGGTTTTAGACGGCGCGCAAAGACTTCATAAAAGGGGACCAATAGTTGCCGTATTTTTCGTTGCCGTTGCCGCAGTCGCTGCCTACGGAATGGCCAACCTCACAGTTGAGAACAGATTCATAGACTATTTCAAACCGAGTACTGAAATTTATCAAGGTATGGTCGAAATTGATGCCAAGTTGGGTGGCACCACTCCGCTGAATATCATCATTGATGCACCTAAGAGCTTTTTCGAGAAGCCTGTCGAAGAAGTAAAGCCTGTGGCCGACCAATCAGCACCCGCTTTGGCTGGCGATGACGATGACTTTTTTGACGAGTTCGATGATGAGCCAGCACAATCGGCCGCTAATGATGACGACTTTGATGAGTTTGACGAGTTCGATGAATTTGACGAGCTAAGTTTTGATGGAAATAGTTCGAACGGTAATAGTTCGGCTAATATCGTCGCGACCTCATACTGGTTCAACGAGGGCGGCATTCGCAAGATTCAAGCGATACAGAAATCCTTAGACTCACTCGAGGCTACCGGTAAGGTGATGAGCCTTGCCACCACGATGAGCGTATTTGCGGGCTTAAAGAACGCCAAGCCAATGGATAATATCGATTTGGCATTTATGCTTAACGTGCTGTCTGATTCGAACAAGCAAACCTTATTTAAACCGTACATCTCCGATGATGGCAATCAACTGCACATCAATATTCGTGTGTTCGAGACCTTGAAAGGCCTAGATCGAAATCAACTAATCACTGATATTCGAAACCTATTGGTAGAAGAGCATGGCCTAGAGCAAGAGCAAGTTAATATTTCAGGGTTGTTAGTGTTCTATAACAATATGTTGAATTCTCTTTTCAGCTCACAAATTCTGACCTTGGGAACGGTGTTTATCGTCATTTTTCTAATGTTTATTGTTTTGTTTCGCAGCGTCAAATTGGCACTGATTACGATAGTGCCGAATGTTTTCTCAGCCAGTGTCGTGTTGGGGATTATGGGCGTGTTTAAAATTCCTTTAGACTTAATGACAATTACCATCGCAGCCATTAGTGTCGGTATCGCGGTAGATAATTCGATTCATTTTATCGACCGTTTTAAAAACGAAATGAGTCAGCGAAATGATCCAGCCTCAGCGATTTTTGAGGCTACTAATAACGTTGGTCAAGCGATGTTCTATACTACCATCGTGATAACCGCAGGTTTTTTGATCATGGTGTTCTCTAATTTTGTACCAACCATGTATTTTGGCGTGCTTACTGCATTAGCGATGATCACTGCATTGATCGCTAATCTAATTATGCTGCCGATGTTGGTAGCGAAATTTAAACCATTGTCATAACTCAAATAATCGTTGTAACACTAATAATTGCAGCAAAAAATTACTCTGTAATTTTGTTGGCAACCATTTGTTAATTAAACTAACTAGGCTCAATCATGTTTAAACGTCTCAGTAGTATCGCTGTTGTCTCTTTATCGTTAATCGCCAGCTCAGCCTTAGCACAGCCCGAAACGCTTAGTGAGCAAGAGCTACGATTAATTTCTTGGGTTGATAAGAACCAAGATCAAATTTTGACTGAGTTGAAATCTCATGTTGAGATCAATACCGGCACTGCCAATATTGAAGGCCTTAATCTATATCGCGACCTTTTGTCGGCCGACCTAGCGGCGCTCGGGTTCAGTACCGAGACACATTCCTCCAGTGATATAAAAGTGCTGAGTTGTAAAGGCGGCAGTATTCAAATTGCAGATCATCTTGTCGCTAAACGATCGGGCTCAGCGAAAAACAGAGTACTGATGAACGGTCATATGGACACTGTATTCTCGAAGGATGATGAATTTCAGACCTTGAATATCGCTGATGACGGTGTCTTAAAAGGCCCCGGTGTGGCCGATATGAAAGGAGGCATCGTCATCATGATTAACGCACTGCGGGCGCTGCATGCACAAGGTTTGTTAGACGACACAAATCTAACGGTGTTGTTCAATAGCGATGAAGAAATCGGTTCTTTAGGGTCGAGACAACTTATTGAAGAGCTGGCCCGTCAACATGACATTGGGCTGGTGTTTGAAGGTTCCTACAATAATTTGGCAACTCGGGCACGCAAAGGTTTAGGGCAGGTTCGATTGCGGGTTACCGGCCGCGAGTCGCATGCCGGTGGCGCTCATGAAGAAGGCGTCTCGGCGACGCTGGAATTGGCGCATAAGGTTATCGAGATCGAAAAGCTAACTGATTATTCGCGTAAGGTAACGGTCAATACAGGTGTACTTAGCGGCGGCGAGAAGCGTAATACCGTGCCAGGCTGTGCTGATGCCTATATTGATATGCGTTTCCCATCGCTTGAAGCGGGGCAACAATTGGAACAAAGCGTGAAGCGTATTGCGGCGGCCAAGCCAGTGGTGAAAAATGCCAAATACCCAGATCTACCTATCGTCGAAAGTTGGGCGGTGTTGCATAGACCGGTGAAGCCTGAAAATGCTAAAGTCGATGAAATTATCGCACAGGCAATGGCGTTGTCAGCTTTGATCGGTGAGCCAATTGTAGGCACACGTTACTCCGGCGGTGGCACTGACGGCTCCATTGCTCAAGGTGTTGGTCTGCCAACCATGGATAGCCTTGGTATGGATGGTAAAGGCGCGCATTCTTCAAGAGAAGAATCTACCGTGCAAAGTTTGATCGCGCGCACAAAATTAGCGGCGGTCATGCTAGCTCGTCAGCTTCATCAGTAAAGTGAATTTTAGTGCGAACGCGAGGCGACTACTAACATCACGAATTAGGGCTTTTGCTGCCTTTTTTGCTGCTACCTTATCGATTCTTTTAACCTATTTAACATCTTCTTTTGCAATGACATTACCAGCTAATTCTATCGAACTTATTCACGGCGACGGAGCTGCAACTCACGCCGTCATCTGGTTGCACGGCTTGGGTGCCACGGCCAATGATTTTCCACCAATCGTGCCTGAGTTGGGCTTATCGTCAAGCCGAGTTATTCGCTTTATTTTCCCACAAGCGCCTGACCGCCCGATTACCATTAATGGAGGCATGCGTATGCCGGGTTGGTACGACATAAAGGGCGTAAGCATTGAGGATAAGCAAGACGCGGTAGGTATGGCCGAGTCTCGTACAATGCTAGATCAGATTATTGCGTCCCAAATTGAAAGCGGCATCGCGAGTGAAAATATTATTCTTGCTGGTTTTTCTCAAGGCGGTGCAGTGACCTATTTCACCGGCGTGCGCAGTAAGCACAAACTGGCGGGGTTGCTAACTCTATCGACCTATTTGCCGTTTGATCAAGATACCAAGGCCGAGCAAAGTGGTGACAATATTAATACCCCTATCTTCGCCAGCCATGGTACTCATGACGGCGTGGTGCCACTGAGCATGGGCAAGCGCAGTGTTGATGTCTTGACTGAGTTGGGTTACCCGGTGACTTGGAAAACCTATCCGATGGAGCATCAAGTGGTGATGCCGCAAATTAAAGAAATTGGCGCTTGGATCAATGAGGTTTTCAGCAAGCAATAATTAAGGTAAGGTGCTGGTAGAGAAGAGAGAGGGCTAATAATAAGAGAATTATGCCTTATGAGACAATTAAAAACTTCAAGCTTTATAGCCTTTGTAATCTTAGTGGCGCTGGCACTAAGTTCCTTGCTAGCTTTTGCCGAAACCGATCACCATCAAATAAAGCTTAATCAGCTCGGATACCTTCCGAGTGCCGCTAAGGTGGCTATTGTCGCAGATACTAGCTCTAACAGCGTTGCTAGTGACGGCCCAGATAAGTTTTACATTATTGATCTAGATACAGGTAAAACGGCATTTACCGGTACTCTGTCGAACTCCCAGCGATGGCCGTACTCTGATGAAATGGTTCGCAAAGCAGACTTTAGCGCATTGACGGAGAAAGGGAACTATAGCGTTGCACTCCAAGCTTCTGATCAGTCTTTGAATCACAGAGAGAAGAACCAAGCATCGAGTTCATTTCCATTTGAGATTAGCGATACGCCGTTTGAACGGGTTCATCAGGCGGCGATTAAGGCGTTTTATTACAATAGATCAGGCACTGCAATTGACCCTTTAACTGGAGGCTCTCATGCTCGTGCTGCTGGTCACGGTGACACGCGAATGAAAGTGCATAAGTCGGCGGCTACTAATAAACGACCTGAAGGCACGTTATTATCGTCTCCTAGAGGTTGGTACGATGCGGGTGATTACGGTAAGTACGTAGTCAATTCTGGGATATCAACTTACACCTTGTTGTCCGCTTATCGGCACTATTCCGACTACTATCGAGGCTTGAATCTTAATATCGTTGAAAGCGGCAATAATGTGCCGGACTTATTAGATGAAATAAAATGGAATCTTGATTGGCTCGAAACGATGCAGGATCTAGACGGCGGTGTCTATCATAAACTTACCGCGTTGGGCTTCTCGTCTATGGACGATCAACCTAGCGAGGAAGATTCGCAGCGCTACGTAATCGGTAAATCAGTAACCGCAGCTCTGAATTTTGCCGCTGTTTTGGCAAATGCGAGTACCGTGATGGCCGACTTTGAAGATCAGTTTCCGGGCGTCGCTGACGGCTATAAGAATAAAGCGATTAAAGCTTACCAATGGGCCAAGCAGAACCCTGATGCTTATTATCATCAACCTGATGACGTCAGCACTGGAGCCTATGGTGATAAAAACGCAAGTGATGAATTCGCTTGGGCGGCGGCCGAGTTATTTATCGCTACTGGCGAAAAACATTATTACCATGAGTTTCTTGCTCAGCAAGTAAGCCCATCGCAAGATTTATCTTGGTCTAGCGTGAGCGCTCTGCCGTATATTTCGCTACTCTCCTCGGCAAAAGGTTTATTAAGTGATCAGCAATATACTGAGCTGAGTAATAAGCTACTGGCCACCGCAGATCAACACTATGCAATCTATGATACTTCAGCCTATGGTGTATCGGTTTCTGAAGCTGATTTTGTCTGGGGTAGTAATAGTGCGGTTCTCAATAATGGACTGGTGCTAATTCAGGCTTATAGGCTTAGCAACGATGACAAGTATCTTGAAGCCGCCATGAGTACTCTCGACTATGTGTTAGGCAAAAACGCGACCGGCTATTCATTCGTTACCGGCTATGGCGATAAAACCCCAGTCAATATTCATCATCGGCCGTCTACCTCCGACGACAATGATGTTCCTGTACCTGGCTTTTTAGTTGGTGGGCCACACTCAGGAAAGCAAGACAAATGCTCTTATGAGGGCCGCTTTGCTGCGACCACTTATGCTGACACGGTCTGCAGCTATTCAACTAATGAGATTGCCATAAATTGGAATGCGCCGTTAGTCTATATGTTAGCGGCCGCGATCAACCTGCAATAGAGCAAGGGTTCGATTAAAGGTTATTCCCCCCCGAGCCCGCTGATGCTGAAATTTGTACCCGTTTGCATCGACACAGGTGGATGGGTATTAAATATTTATTCCAGCGATTTTGGGTATTTGTATCGGGCAATAAATGCGTGTCACCAAATTTTCTCTTATCTATGTTTTAAACTTCTACTCTAAAATGAATCGTTTATCTTTAATATTATTCTGTCTATTCATGTCACTGCCGTCAGCAGCTGTGATTACACGCCATGATATACCCGCAGAGTCCTATCTCGCTGGAACATCTGACAACCTTGGTTACATGGTCGATTTGCCCTATGAAGGTCATGGCGCATTAATTCATCCCCAGTGGGTTGTCACAGTGGCGCATACAGTATTCGGCGAATACAGTGATGAAGAGGTATCGATTAATGGTATTAATTATCCAATTGATAAGGTCATAATTCATCCTGGCTATAAGAAGGTCCCTCAGGCTTTGCTTGAGCAGGTAACTACTAACGGCATTATGGACCACCTGTTGAATAACGATGATGTGGCCTTAATCAAGCTGAAAGCACCGATTGGTTCGGCTCACCCAATTTTGTTGAGTAAAAAAGGCGATGCAGAATTATTACCGTTTAACTTTTACGGTCGTGGCGCTACCGGTACAGGCCTGACAGGAGATATGAACGGTACGAAACAAGACCGTATATTGCGCAAAGGTGAGAATTATTTTGAAAAGGCTGAGCGACAATGGTTAATATATCGCTTCGATAAACCTGAAAATGGCTTGCCGTATGAGGCGATGCAGGGCTCGGGTGATAGTGGGGCAGGCCTAGTTGATCAGGAAAGTGGCATACTGTTGGGGCTCGTTAGTTGGCAATATTGGCAGGGAGAGCTAAAAGCATATCAGTCAGGAGTCTATGGTAGAGAAGCGTATAGTGTCCGGATCAGTTATTACCGAGAATGGATAGATGAAGTTATAAAAACATCAGTAATAAAAAATCATTGACACCTTACTGAATACGCTAGAGACCAGAGCGAAAGAATGGCACTTACTGCTCAAAAAAGACAATCGTGAAGAGAAAATTGAACTGGATACTGACCTCTTCAATTCACGGTACGAAAATCAATCTTTAGCGATAAATGGCCCAAGTTTGATTGTCCTAGGCGTTGATCCTCTTTGTAATGTTTAGGATTAGACGCCAATACACTCGGTTAATCCTGGTCTCGTCCACTGAAAAATTTGGAATATGAAGGAATGCCGTAATACCCATGGAAACTTACCATAAAGATCGGGTGCCGCTTCTTTGCCATATAATAGCTAGAACAGGCGAACTAATAACTAGAGTAAATTGGGCATATAGGCATACCTCAGTAAAACCAAGTCAGGCAATGCCATAAATCAGGATAGTTGTTTTTTGATTTTTAACTTTTTCACCACAGTGATGACACTCACGCAGCGGTCAGATTATAAATAACTAAGCCACCAATCCTTTCGCGTTTTCTTTATGTTGGCAAACCATGCACAAACAGGATACAGCATGAGTAAAATAGCTACCCATATCAGGTAAACCACGGGCAAACTAAAGCCCCAGCCTTCTGGATAGAAAATGAAAACTCCTTTCATTTTCATGGCGTCAAAGCCCAAGGCAATGCCTGTGAGCAATGCCAATAGATGAATCAGATATAAGTGAGCTACATAAAACAGAAACGGTGTGCGGCCAAATGTGGTGAGCACCTGGGCCAGTTTACCAGTACGACCCTCGGCCAGTGCGAGTAAGATAAAACAAGGGCCAAGCGTGATGCACAAATACAAGAGTGAGGGTGGGTATTTACTCACATTCATAAAATCCATCGAGGTTTGCAACCATGAATCCGTATTTAAAGCCCAACCGATAGGCTCTCCATAGCTATTGAATCCACGTAATACCAGGAACGCGATACACAGGCTTACTCCTAATGTTAGTAAATAGCGCTTGCGCTGCTCAGGCTCTAGAGTAAACAGCCTCGCGCTACTAAAGCCTAGCGCCATAACGCCAATCCAAGGTAGTAAGGGATAAGAAAACAGTATGTGAAATGACTCAAAGACAAGCGATGATGGTGCGTGCAGAGCCACCCATAAAGGAGCCGTATCGAAACCACCATTTCCGGGCGCTGGCCAAATTCCATCCAGAGAATTGTGGCCTGCAATAATTATGATGCTAATTGCTAAAACCGCATTTATTGGTAAGTATTGCAATAGCCCTAAAATTATCATAGACGCCCCGATCGCCCAAATGACTTGCAGAATGATAAGGACTGAGCCACCTAATTCAGGCGAGCCAAACGGTGAAAACGTCCACGCGGTTGAAATGATAACCACCTCCACAAAGACCAGCCAAAAGCCACGTTTTATTAGAAACTGAGCTAGTTCATGTTTGCCTTTACGCAATGCCATTAAACCCGCAGAGGTGCCCGCGAGAAAAACAAACGTCGGGGCGCAAAAATGGGTAATAAAGCGAGTGAAGAATAAATCAAATTCAATCGAACCGCTGGCCATTGGGTCGTGGCTAGTGCTTGCATAATAGAAATAGTCTCTAACGTGGTCGAGTGCCATTATTACTACGGCTAGGCCGCGCACTAGGTCAATCGAGTCGAGGCGGTAAGCTCTTTGATTGCTGTTGCTCATATGTTTCCTTTATGATGTTTTGCAAAGGGCAGACGGGGTTGAAGTCCTTTGATCGTCGATTAATACACTTTTACACGCTAGCGGTGATTCCATTAAGTGGATAAATGATCTGTAAATTCGCCCTAAACGCTAATATATTTCATCCGTGTGATTAAACTGTTAGTTTCACCTCAAGCGTTTAAATGGTGAGTAGGTCATGGTTGAGTGAACTGGATTAAGCTCACTGTACGGGAGCAGGTGATTGCGTATGCTTGGAGTTATTCAAAGCGGATTTATCGCATCCGTCCCTAAATGTTCCACTGCGACGATACTTTTTAATCAAATATTGTATTCAGAGGCACCTTATCTCGGCTGCCGCCATAGGTTTTCATGACCTATGATATTCCCTTACCTTTATACGCGGCCTGAGTGTGGAGTTGACACTAGG
>JAFMHC010000323.1 GCA_017854775.1 Gammaproteobacteria bacterium
GCGGACTAATTGACCGTTTCAATACTAAATAGATAAAAATAAAGAGGTTTGTTCGGCTATGTCCGACGATCAAAAAGCATATCATGCCCTGAAGTCTCTAGCGCATCTTAGCTTGCAGGCTGCTCAACAGCTGCCTGCGCAAGCGGATTCCACACCTCAATGGAGTGGTGTTGGCTTTTCATTAATGGGCATCAATTTTGTCGTCTCAATGGGCGAGTTAAACGAGATGCTTGAAGTTCCGAGTTATACAAAACTACCGGGTGTGCGATCATGGGTTAGAGGCGTGGCTAACGTTCGAGGCCGGCTTCTGCCTGTTTTTGATCTTGCCGCCTATTTCGGTAGTTCGCTTACCGGCGCAAAAAAGCAGCAGCGACTATTGGTTATTGATAGAGATAAGATCTATGCGGGGTTGTGGGTTGATCAGGTGTTTGGTATGCAGTATTTCCCTGTTGATACTCGAACGGAAAATTTGCCTGAGGCCCTGCCTAGCTCGCTTGAGGGTTTTGTAGAGGGTTGTTTTGAGTTTGAAAGCCGCAGTTGGGTAGTGTTTCATCCCCTGAGATTGATGGAGCAGGGAAACTTCTTGGATGTTGCTGAGGCTTAAAGTATTTCGTTTTTGTCTGATTGAGATAAGTGTTTGTGGTTGCGTAGCGATTACATATTTAAAAATAGTTAATGCAAGCGAGATTGAACTCGTTGATATAGTGGAGTGGCGTAATGAAACTGAGCAGTGATTTTTTTAAGGGGCGTTATTGGCAGCCGGGGTTAATTATTGGAACAATAGTTTTCCTAGCCCTAACGTCCTATTTCGGTTACCGGATATGGGAGAGCTCTCGTGCCGATCTTGAAAATGTTCAGCAGATAAAGGAGTTTCAATCTTCTTCTGCAAATGCTCTATTTTTCTCTAAGAAGGCGGTGACTGGTGACTCCAGTGCAATTGACCCACTAATTTCCACGGTTGACGTGATGGATGAAACCTTGGGCAAGCTTCAGTTAGCGGATGATTTTACAAAGGAGCAGCTTTCCACGGAGTACGGCAAGTCAATTAATCTTTGGCGTAACGTTAAAGATAATGCGGATGTTTTGTCTGAAGTGGAATACGCCATTAACTTATTGAATGCGGTTCATGAGCGCCTTGCTTCTGGAACAGCAACGGCAGAAAAAATTGCGATTAACAGTGTTGATGTGTTGTCGTCAGATAACGCCGCTAGATCTCAGGTGACCGGAGTGAGTCGCCAATCAATTCTGTTGCGTCAAATGACCGATAATTTGTATCAATTTATAATACAAGAAAAATCTGATAGACGTGGTTTTGATAATTTCAGGGCTAACTTTATTGCCTTCGAGCAAAATCATAGTGACCTCATGAGTGGAAGTGCGGTACGAAATGTGCGAGCGGTTACCAATTCAAGTGTGAGGGCGGGTCTCGAGCAAATGAATGACTTGCTGAGCGGTGTGCGAACAGCGGACGCCTACATTCTCGCGGCTGTTGAGAGAATGTTGCTGGCTCGCGATGCCCAGCAAAGAATTATTTCTAGCTTCGAAGATCTACAGTTTGCACTGGACGATATGTCAGTCGGTATTCAGGCCTTTGCTAATAGCCGCTTTCCACGGTTAATACATGCGATATTTGCTGCTGTCGGTTTACTGGTTTGCGTAATTGGTTTGATTTTGTATCAGCGCGTGATATCAAAAGAAGAGTTAGATCGAGAGCATGAAGAGGGCCAGAGAACGCAGGGTGCTATTCTTCGTTTGCTAGATGAGCTGGTTGATCTAGCCGATGGCGATTTAACAATTTCTGCCACGGTCTCGGAAGATTTTACCGGTGCAATTGCCGACTCAATTAACTTTACGATTGATCAGTTGCGGCAACTGGTGTCGCGTATCAACAGTACTGCTGTACAGGTATCGCAAGCCGCTCAGGGTACACAGCAAACAGCATTGCATCTAGCGGAAGCGTCCGATCACCAAGCACAAGAAATTGCTGGTGCTTCTGCAGCAATTAATGAAATGGCGGTAACCATTGACCAAGTATCGGCTAACGCATCCGAATCAGCCTTGGTTGCGGGTAAGTCGGTATCGATTGCAAACAACGGTGCGAAACTGGTGCAAAACACCATTCACGGCATGGATACGATTCGTGAGCAGATTCAAGATACGTCGAAGCGTATTAAGCGTCTTGGTGAATCATCACAAGAAATTGGTGACATCGTAAGTTTGATTAATGATATTGCTGACCAAACAAACATTCTTGCACTTAACGCCGCTATTCAGGCGTCAATGGCTGGTGATGCTGGTCGAGGCTTCGCGGTGGTTGCGGATGAGGTGCAGCGTCTAGCGGAACGTTCAGCTGCAGCGACAAAACAGATTGAATCTCTCGTAAAAGCCATTCAGACAGATACTAACGAAGCAGTTATCTCTATGGAGCAAACGACTTCTGAGGTGGTCAGGGGTGCTCGTCTCGCACAAGATGCGGGTGTGGCACTAGAGGAAATTGAGGGTGTATCGGCTAATCTCGCTGAGTTGATTCAGAATATTTCGAATGCTGCTCGTCAGCAGGCGTCCTCGGCAGGCCATATTTCTAATACGATGAATGTTATTCAAGAAATCACGTCACAAACATCGGCAGGTACCAGTGAGACGGCGGAGTCGATTGGTACTTTGGCCAGTATGGCATTTGATCTACGTGAGTCAGTTGCTGGCTTCACCTTACCGGCTGAGATGTTGGCAGATCTAGAGCAGCAAGAAATGGCTGCAGTGAAGGCACGATCTACCAAAGCCGCTCCTCCGATGCTAGACGAAAGCGCTATTGTAGGCGCTTCTTCGACGTCGACTAATATCGATGACCTGCTTGAAGAGATGGAGATTAGTGAGGCTGAAAGTCATGAAGCGGGAGATTTCTTTGAGTTGCTCGCTGGCGATGATGACGACGATTTGCTATCTGAATTTGATGTGGACCTGTCCGACGTTGTTTTTCCTGATGATGACGCCAAGTCGGCTAGTTAATTTACCTATTTTTAGGCTTTAAACTTTTTCTAACGAGCTGTTGTTTAGCGTTATGGTCTGGTCATTTAAAAAGTCTGACGCACTATCCGAACAGCAGTTTTTTTTGTGGGAAAGTTTGCTGGAAAAACGTACTGGGATTCAGCTAGCTCGAACTCAGCATGTTTTATTGCAGGCGCAAATATCGATACGCATGAGAGAGTTAGGTCTTGAAGATTACCAGCAATATTTTGATTTTGTTGATAATGAGGCGATAGGTATTGCCGAGTGGCAGGTTTTAGTTGATCGTCTAGTGGTAAAGGAAACGAGTTTTTTTCGGCATCGTCCGTCTCTGTCTTTAGTTGAGGAATTGCTGCAAGAACGGTTGAGTCAGCAATCATCGACTCTAGCTCAAAAAATTGACAGTTTTGAAATGTGGAGTGTGGGTTGTTCGACGGGCGAAGAGCCTTATGCGCTTGCAGCAATAGCAAATGATTGCTTTGAGGCAGCGGGGGTGGCACCTTATTTTGGTGTGACAGCGGCGGACATTAGCATGCCTGCATTATCAATTGCGCGGCAAGGGATTTATAGTCGGCGCAGTTTGAATTTACTCGAAAATAATGAGTTAAGTCGATATTTTACACGGCAAGAAAAGGATAAGTATAAAATTGCCGATAAAATAAAAAAACGAGTTTGTTTTTCGCAAATTAATATATTGCATCTTCAGCATAAGCCGGTTCAGCCGATGGATGTTATTTTTTGTCAAAATGTATTGATCTATTTTCGACGATGGAGGCGACGGGAAATTTTAAAACAGCTCGTTAAACACTTGAAGCCTGGTGGGGTTCTTGTTATTGGTTTAGGTGAGTTGACAGAGTGGCGTCATGATGAATTAAAGCGTATTGATTCCAGTGAGGTTCAGGCATATAAAAAAATCATTTGATTCATTATTTGTAAGAAAAATAAGCGGGAGTTTTATTGCAAGACAACTTCCTTTTTTACAAGTACCTGACTGAAGGTCGATTGTTTTTATTAGCGGTTCAATTATGTCGATGAGTAACTGAGTTTAAA
>JAFMHC010000324.1 GCA_017854775.1 Gammaproteobacteria bacterium
TGGTTCCTGTTGTTTAATTCTTCGCTGGCAGTTAGTTCGCTAGTGATTATAAAAGTGGTTCAACATGGTCGCCGACATCGACCATACGAATCATATTCAAGTGGTCAGAATCATCGTCGCTCTGCGGGTGAATTAATTCTTCTAATCGCTTCTTAGTGGCTAAAAACTCAGGCGATAATAATTGATCATTATGGCGTGGCCTGGCCACTGGCACCTCGATGACTTCTTGAACTTCACCAGGATTGGCTTTGAGTACTAAGATGCGATCGGCCAATAAAATTGCTTCATCTAAATCGTGAGTGATGAACAGAATGGTGATGTCGATGTTCTTCCAAATTTCCATTAGGTAGGCTTGCATCTTGGCGCGTGTTTGCGCATCAAGAGCGCCAAACGGCTCGTCCATCAACAAGATTCTTGGCTGCACAGCGAGTGCTCGAGCAATGGCTACGCGCTGTTTCATGCCGCCCGATAGTTCGTCAGGATAAGAATTCGCAAACCGTTCTAAACCGACTAAATCAATCCATTGCATCGCCTCTGATTCGGCGGTTGCTAAGCTTTTACCCTGAGCGCGCAATCCATACATGACGTTTTTCTTGATGGTTAACCAAGGAAATAAGGTATAGCCTTGAAACACCATTCCGCGCTCGGGCCCCGGACCGGTAATCTGTTGGCCATCGAGCAATACATCACCAGTGCTCTTCGACTCAAGACCTGCCAAAATACGAATTAGCGTTGACTTGCCGCAACCTGAGGGCCCTATCACAGTCACGAACTCACGCCGGTGGGTTTTAAAACTAACATTATTCAAAGCTGTCACTTCGCCATGTCCGCTAGAGAAGTACTTACATAAGTTATTCACTTCGAGTACCACTTCACGCGCCTTCATGGTGTCTAAGGTTTGTTGAACCTCAGCTGATTTTGTTAAGTAACTTGGCAGCTCTATTTTACTCATGGGTAGACCTTTGGTTTAATGTTGGTTATTGGCTTTATCCCAAGGGAAAAGCTTTTTACCAATCCTTGCCAGAATCATGTCGGTGACTAAGCCGATCACGCCGATCATAATGATGGCGGCAAAGACATTATCGAAATTTTTGTAGCGTGCTTGTTGGGTAATAAACCAAGTGATGCCCGAGCTAGTGCCGATAAGCTCAGCAACAATTAGATATGTCCAAGCCCAGCCCAACAAGATGCGCAAATCTCGAAATAGGTCCGGCAAGACACCAGGGACAACTACGCTGAACAACAACTTAAACTTCTTCGCACCCAAGGTAAGGCCTGCCTCGATTAAGGAAATATCAAGTTTGCGTGTGGTGTTGGCGATGATTAATACTTGTTGAAAGAATGTGCCAATGAAAATAATGGCGATTTTTGGGCCATCGTGAATGCCTAAAATAGCCACCGCCAAGGCGCCAAAAGCCGGAGCGGGTAGGTAACGAAAAAATTCAATAAAGGGTTCGCTAGATTTTGAAACCACGGCATAGGTGCCGCACAAAATCCCCAATGGTACGCCAATCAGCGATGATAAAAAGAAGCCCCAAAAAATAATCTGAATACTGTGCCATAGACTCTCGTGTAACCACTTCTCACTGCGTCGTTTGGGTTCAGTGGTGAAGGAAGTGTACATTGCCACGGCGACTTCGTGAGGAGCTGGCAGGTACACAGGGTTGACACGCTTACCACTAGGCTCAGTTGTGCCTTCGGCGATAGTTTTTGCTCGTTCTATTTCAAATTGCTCACGTTTGATTTGCATTCCTGATCTGAAATAGCTAACCCCACCGGCTTCTTCAATTAGTATGTTGGGGTGCCAGAGAAAGGGTACATAGCTGACTAAGCTCCAAAGCATTAACGGCAATAAAAAAGAGATTGCCGTCAATAGTTTGGTTCGCTTTGCCGATAGCGATTTACGTGGCATAAACCAAGCCGCTTTGGCCGGCTTTGATAGTCGATGGTTTGACATTGAAGAACGTAATGTTCCCATCGATGTGTCACCAGCAGGTGTTTTATTAACCACGTGAATCGCCTCGTTGCTGTTTCATAGCGTTGATAACGTGTGAACTAAACTATTTCGCCAGCGTAATTGAAGGGTCGATATAACTATCAATATCTTGTGGATCTGAGTAAACCTCGTACTTGATATTAAAGTCGTCAGCAATTTTGGTAGAGCCGTACAGAGAAGCAAAGCCGTCCTCTTTAACGAACAGAGCTTTCGCTTCGGCTAAGGTCAAAATTTTAGTACCACTTAAGATTGGCTCGTATTCTTCGACCGACACGCCCACTCTTGCGGCCATAATTGAAACCGCTTCATCACGTGTTTTGGGGGCCATTATGTAATCGACGGTTTGATACCAAACATCAACTACTTTCTCCCAATCAGCACGACGTTGAGCCAAGCTGCTTGGGCTAACCACTAATACGTCATAGATCAAACCAGGCTCATCGGCCGAGCTGTACAAACGTTTTGAATTAGGCACCAGTGACAAGGCCTGACCTGAGTTTGGTTGCCAAGCAACTATCGCAGACACATCACCAGACGCGAGTACCTGTGGAGTTTCATTGGTTGGCACATTGACCAACTCAACATCCGACTCGCTCAGACCCGCTTTTTCAAGCGCGTTAAGTAGCAAAAGGTGACCAACAAAGCCGATTTCAACCCCTACCTTTTTACCTTTGAGATCAGCGATTGAATCTATGCCAGGCGCACCAACGACCATGTCATTGCCGTTACTGTAATCGTTCAACAAGATCATCGTACCCTTACCACCGGTGGCGCCGGTGACTAGCGTATCGCCGTTGGTCATTGGTACGGCATCCAATTGCCCAGCCGCGAAAGCATCCATAGAGGCTACATAGTCAAACCACTCGAATTGAACCTCGACACCAGCGGCTTCAAACATTTTCTTTTCTAGGGCGACTTCCCACGCAACCCAGCCCGGCCAATCGCTATAGCCAATCTTTAATGGCTCAGCCGAGGCATTAGTGATCAGCACCGAGGCGGTGCATAGACTCAAGAATAGTTTGGATAGCAGACGAGTGGCCGATGAAGTGATCTTCATATTTAATTCCTCATTAAGATGCCATGGGCTGACTTTGCAAAGCACTGCAAAATCGCATGACACTGGGTTAAACGAATAAAGTTCGAGAGAGTACAAACAGAGTTAACATCCGCTATTCTCCCGGGCTTTTATCCCGCCGTGTAACCCATCTGGAATTAGTAGATCAAGGTGACTGATCGCATAAAACGTGGAAGGTCGTTTGCTCTCGGACCAGACATTGAATAATCAATCGGAACCCTAGCAAACTATTTACCAGTGAAACTCAAGTGAGTGAAAAGCTTAACGCTAATCCCGCCTGTATTTCTCGATACTGATTATTAAGAAGCAAACTCCATGCCAACCTTGCCATTAATCCGATGCGCAGCTGAATCCGCCTTCGGCTAAATCTTCAACGCATCTCTTTTTATCAATAAAAACAACGCTGATAGGGGGCTTAGATCGAACCTAACTCTAGCGTCTTAAACTCAGCTTGGTAAGTATCTTAATATCTAAAAGAGGCACTGGGTATTTCTCAATCCTGTTTGCTGCACTCATATAGTGCGGTGCAGCACCAAATTGGACGCGTTATCCAAGCATCCCTAAAGTAATAAGCGGCTGAAGATTACTGGCAGTGATGAACCGATAGTACTGTTTTTGTGCCTTCAGGTTAGCCGCCATTGGTGCGTGATTCGTGATTCGCCACCGGTCAAATTACGCCGTTTAAAAAAGCTTTCAAAATTGACCGAAGATACTGGACAGCCATCTCCAATATAGACCCTAGACTCTATTTGAGCTCAATTTTAAGTATCGAGCGGAAAAGCAAACAGACCATGGTTTCTTATTTCAATGTCTGTTAGGGCAACTTTCTGCCTTTTCGCTGTACATTAGTTTGAATACTGAAAAAAGGCTGTACCATACTCGTTTCGGTCATTCAAACACAAAAGGATTCGTGTAAAACTACTAGTAATAATCGATATTTTTAGCTA
>JAFMHC010000077.1 GCA_017854775.1 Gammaproteobacteria bacterium
AGATCCTCTGGTGTGTTAGGTTTTGACTATTGCCTAAAGTAAGCTGATAAGCAAAAAGTACCAAATTTATTCTTATAGAGGCCATTGTATTTCTAGCAAGCCAACAGCGGCTTATCCAAACGCGACTCGCTTGGGCTCTGATGAATGGCTTTTGATTATTATTTTCGCCGAGATATGCGATAACAATGAGCTAAGATTGAGAGCGTCGTTTTTAGGCAAATTGCCGCGTACGCTTTGGCGTAGATTTGAGCCGATAAATTAAATGTGTCTGCACTGTCTGTCTAGATTAGAGCTTAGGTTAGAACTTAGGTTAGAACTTAGTTCGATAGGCGGATAGCATGGTTGTTATAAATAGGTGGAGTAAACGAACAATGAAAACTCATGTAAAAGCACTTGTTGTTGGTGGTGGCGCGGTTGGCGCTGGCATCGCATATCACCTTGCCAAGTATGGATGGGATGAGGTAATGCTAGTTGAGCGAGACGAGCTTACCTCTGGTTCGACCTGGCATGCAGCTGGCCTATTGCCTCTCTTTAACATGGGTTATGCAACAACACATTTACATGATTACTCAGTCAACTTTTATAAATCTTTGGAGCAAGAAACCGGTGTTAATGCTGGCTTTTCGGTGGTTGGTAATTTACGCATGGCGCAAACAAAGGCGCGTATGGACGAGTTCATGCTTTATGGGTCTACCGCTGAGACGGTTGGCATTGAATATCACCATTTAACGCCTGAGCAAATTAAAGATCGCTGGCCGTTGATTAACACCAGTGATTTAGAGGGAGCGATATATCACCCAGGTGATGGCTATATTAATCCTGCTGATGTAACTATGGCGATGGCCAAAGGCGCACGCCAGCGAGGCGTAACCATTGAACGTAAATGGCAAGTCGATGCCTACCAATGGACTGGCTCTGAATGGAAGGTGACACTCACCAAGATGGTTGAACTCGGTGGCAACCTGGTTGCGTCTGAGGAGCAAGCCATTGTGCATGCGGAACATGTGGTTACTGCAACCGGTAATCATGCACAGCGAACCGCCAAGTTGTTGGGAATCAAGATTCCGGCAATCGTTGTTGAGCACCAGTTTATTGTCACTGAGCCTGATGCTGAGTTAGTTAAATGGCGCGCCGCTGGCAACCCCGAACACCCTGTAATAAGGGATGCCGATGCGCAATCGTATGTGCGCGAAGAACGCGGCGGCTGGATATTAGGTGTGTATGAAAAGAACGCGCCTTCGAGATTCGAGTACGGCGTGCCGGACACCTTTCGTGCCGATCTGTTTCCACTCGATCTTGATCGTATTGAAGATCAATACATGGCAATGATTCATCGTATGCCAAGCTGCGAGAACAGTGGCTTAAAAGACGATTACAATGGCCCTATTTGTTACACCCCTGACGGCAATCCCCTAGTCGGCCCAGCGCCAGGGTTACGCAACATGTGGCTGGCCGAAGGCTTTAGTTTTGGCATTACAGCGGCTGGTGGAGTGGGGAATTATTTAGCACAAATGATGGTTGCTGGTGAGGCTGAAATCGATATGGCATCGTTAGACCCCAAACGTTATGGCGACTGGATAACCACCGAATATGGTGCGCGCAAAAACGAAGAGTGTTATGACCATGTTTACGTATTGCATCACCCTGATGAAGAGCGAGAAGCGTGCCGACCATTGAGAACGTCTCCGGCTTATGATCGGCAGAAGGCCGCTGGTGCACAGTTCGGCCATGTGAACGGTTGGGAGCGACCGAATTATTACGCGCCAATGGGCTTCAACGACAAAGATTCGCGCTCATTTCGCCGCGGCGGTTGGTGGCAATATGCAGTCGATGAAGCCAAAGCGGTACGCGAAAATGTCGGACTTGTGGATGCCACGGCGTTTACCAAACATGTGGTCAAAGGGCCAGGAGCAACTCAATTTTTAGATTGGTTTACTTGTAATAAACTGCCTAAAATTGGTCGCATTAACCTAACCTATGCGCTAACCGGGGCTGGTACTACGCGTACCGAATACACCATTGTTCGCAACGGCGAGAATGATTACTACCTAGTGTCAGCGGGTGCCTGGACGGCCTACGACGCCGACTATTTACGTAAAGCCGCCGAAGACAAGATGGATGAGTTCGGGTATGTAGAGATTCACGATGTTACCACTCAATGGGGCGTTTTCGCGATAGCAGGTCCTAACACTCGAAAAGTTCTAAATAAACTAATTAAAGACGCCGAGCCTGAAACGGCTTTGTCGAATAAGCGTTTTCCGTGGTTATCGGCGAAGAAAATCGAACTTGCGATGTGCCCTGTTAATGCCATACGGGTGGCTTACACTGGCGAGCTTGGGTGGGAGTTGCATCATCCAATTGAAATGCAAAACTATTTGTTTGATCAACTGCTTGCGGCCGGTGCTGAGTTCAACATGAAGCTGGTTGGAGCGCGAGCGCAAAACTGGCTACGTCAAGAAAAATCATATCGAGCTTTTGGTACTGAATTAGGTCGGGACGCTACCCCCGCTGAGGCAGATCTGCCGCGTCTTATCGATCTGTCTAAGGAGTTTCATGGCAAAGCCCAAATGCAAGCCATCGGGGTTCGTTGGAAATGTGTCACGCTGTTGATTGATGGGCCTGAAGATGCTGATCCCTGGGGACGTGAGGCCTTGTATGATGGTAAAACTAAGGTCGGCCGCTTAACCTCCGGCGGTTATTCGGTGGCATTTGAAAAAAGCATCGGCATGGGCTACTTACCACCCGAGCTAGCGGTTATTGGGCAAAAGCTTATGGTTAAAATGTTAGGCCAACTTTGGCCGGTCGAAGTTGTTGAAGACAGCCCGTACGACTCAAAGAATACAACCATTCGAGTGGATGGTTAAGTTGGGGTATTACTAATGCTGAGGTATAACTAATGTCAGAAAGTCGAAGACGGAATCAGAGTATGAAAAAAATTGTTATGTATTGGCGCGATATTCCGTCGATGGTGACGATTAAACGTGGGCGCGAGAAAGGCAAGGCAATGTTGGCAGCCCGTTTTCAAGAAGCGATTGATCGGGCGGCTATGCGCGCAGGTAAGGGCAGCAGTGATTTATACATTGAAGAGTGGCGTAGCGACACCAGTGATTATCAAACTGAACTGACGTTGCAGCAAGCCGCGACTACCGAAGCGTTGGCACTTGAGGCGGCCTTTGATGACGAGCATTTAAAGCGCTTGGCGAAGAATAATGGCAAGGCTTTAGAAAACTAACGGCCTTATCTGTATGTACGCTGAAATTGTCATTAAAAGGCGTTAGAATATCGGCTCAATAATTATCGCGAGCAAGCTAGATGAAAGCAATGATACTTGCCGCGGGTAAGGGTACCCGCGTGAGGCCGTTAACCAATGAAATGCCAAAACCGATGATCCCGATCATTGGTAAGCCGGTGATGGAATATTTGATCGAAGAGCTGGCTCGTCATGGCTTCGATGAAATTATGATCAACGTCAGTCATTTACCTGAGAAAATTGAGAGTTACTTTGGCAATGGCGAGCGCTTAGGCGTTGAGATTGGGTACTCATTTGAGGGCCATATTGAAGACGGAAAAATTCAATCGGAAGCGGTCGGTTCCGCTGGAGGCATAAAACGTATTCAACAATTTGGTGGCTTCTTTGACGATACTTTTTTGGTTGTCTGTGGTGATGCTTTAATTGACTTAGACTTAACCAAGGCCGTTAGACAACACTGGAAAAGCGGAGCAATGGCGAGCATCTGCACTTTGTCTGTAGAGCCTGAGGAGGTCAGTGATTACGGGGTAGTGGTGTGCGACGACACCGGCCAAATAACCTCGTTCCAAGAAAAGCCCTCGGTCGAAGAAGCCTTGTCTAACAAAGTAAACACCGGCATATATATATTTGAACCGGAAGTTTTAGACTTGATCCCTGAAGACCAAACCTATGATATTGGTTCAGACTTATTCCCTAAAATTGTTGAACAGGGGTTGAAGTTTCAGGCCATTGATATCCCGTTTAACTGGATTGACATCGGTCGAATCAGTGACTACTGGGAGGCTAATCAAAAAATTATGAATGGTGAGCTTAGAACGATTCCGATGCCAGGAACTGAGATCAAACCGGGAATTTGGGTGGGTCTAAACGCCAGCGTTGATTGGCAGGCTTGCGACATCCGTGGGCCGGTATATATCGGTAGCGGAACTCGTATAGAAGCCGGTGCCAAGATTGTCGGCCCTACCTGGATTGGTCATGGTTGTCATATTCGTGGCACGGCAGAGATTAGCAAGAGCATTATTTTCGAATACACACGCATCGGCTCAGCCAGTGTGGTAGAAAATGCTGTAGCTTTTGGTCGTTTCTTTGTCGATAAAGATGGCAATAGTTATGAAAGTGAGAAAATGCATCTTGATTGGGTCACAGACTCGCGCATTCCCGCTGACAAATTAGGCGTTGAAACACGTGACTAGCGCCTTACCAAACATCACCCTGATTGGCATGCCCGGAAGCGGTAAGAGCACTCTTGGGCGACGCTTGGCTAGGCAGCGGGGCATGTCGTTTGTTGATACCGATCATATCCTTGAGCAAGTTGAGAATATGCATATTCAAAATATCGTTAATCGACGAGGCGTTAAATATCTGCGTTTTCTAGAGGGCATGGTGTTATCTCGATTAGAGCTCGAAAACCACGTCATAGCGACTGGTGGTAGCGCGGTTTATAGTCGTCAAGCGATGGACCATCTGGGTTCTATCGGCGCACGTGTTTACTTGCAGATAACGATGCGTACGTTAACCCAACGAGTCGACAACTCGACCAGCCGAGGTTTAGCTAAGATGAAGTCGCATTCGTTGCCAAGACTGTACACCGATAGAGTTGCTTTATATGAATCGGCCGCCGACATTACGGTAGCCAACGATCGGCCAATGACCGCGTTAGCAATGGGCGCTTTGAATAAAGCCTTAGATGATTTTTTCGATGTCTGAGTTAAGCCAACCAATGCCAAGCGAACCAATGCTAAGCAAGCGAAGGCTTTGGGTGGTCATGCCTGCGGCCGGCGCTGGTAGCCGCATGCAAGCAAGCGTACCGAAACAGTATCTTTCGATAAACGGCGCGGCGATTATTGAGCATGCGATCAAAGTGTTTTTGGACAATCATGAGATCCAGAGAATCATGGTTCCGTTAGCGGAAAACGATCAAAGTTTTAGTCACCTAAATATAGCAAAGGACCGACGAGTGGCGACTACTGCTGGCGGCAGCTCGAGGGCTCATAGTGTATTAAACGGGTTAAATGCCTTAAGCGTTGAAGGCTCTCACCTGCTGGTTAAAGACTCTCAATCGCTGGTTAAGGACTCTCCATCACTGGTTGAAGACTCTGACTGGGTGCTGGTACATGACGCGGCACGGCCGTGTCTAAGTAGTGCTTTACTCGAACACTTAATCGACAGCCTCAGAGATGATGATGTCGGCGGGATTCTAGCCGTGCCGGCGAAGGATACGCTTAAGCGTGCGAGCAAAACACAGACAATCATGGCTACTGTTGACCGTTCCGATATTTGGCAGGCGCAAACCCCGCAAATGTTTCGCTATGGGATTTTAAAAGCAGCGTTGACCTCGGCAATAGAGCAAAATTTGAATATTACCGACGAAGCGTCGGCGCTTGAATACATGGGCTATCAGCCTAAATTGGTAGTAGGCGATGCAGGAAACTTGAAGGTAACGACGCCTGAAGATTTAGCGCTGGCCGAGTTTTTACTTAGTGGGCCTTTCGGAGAATGAATTTGACTAGTACGAGAGCGCCACTTTCTGCTGACGCAAATCATTATCCGACAGGCCCATAATGCTAAACACTGATCGGTAAACAAAGTACAATATGACGCTAGTTTTCCGAGATACCTTATACCTATTCTTATATCTATGTTCGCCAAAAAGACCTTACAGAAACCGTCCAAGTTATTAATTTGTGTGCTTTTTTGCCTAATGTTACAGGGCTGTCTAGGCACCATTGTTGGCAATACAGTCGATGTCGCTATCGAAGTCGCCAAGGTGCCTTTTAAGGTTGGTGGCGCGGTGATTGACGTGGTAAGCGGTGGCGATAAAAAAGACGACGACAGTTCGCACAAGCACGATTCGAATAGCGCTGACTCGCACCACCACGGTGGGGACCACGATTAATGAGACCAGGATTAATAAAAATAGGTCATGGCTACGATGTTCACCAATTGGTCGAGGGTCGCAAACTAATCTTAGGTGGAGTCGAAATTGACCATAGCAAAGGCTTGCTCGGCCACTCCGACGCCGACGTGCTATTGCATGCTGTTTGTGATGCGGTGCTCGGCGCTTTAGGCTTAGGCGATATTGGCAAGCACTTTCCTGACACAGATTCAGCGTATGCTGGGGCTGACAGTCGAATGCTACTGCGCCAGGTTGTGAAATTAATGGCAGAACGCAATTATTCGCTGGGTAACTTAGACGTCACCATTGCCGCGCAGCAACCTAAATTGGCACCCCATCTGGCCTCAATGAAGGACAATATAGCCGCCGACTTTAACGCTCAGAGCGATCAAATAAACATTAAAGCGACCACCACTGAGCAACTTGGTTTCGTAGGGCGAGAAGAAGGTATAGAGGCACATGCTGTTGTGCTTTTAATGCCAAAATAAGGTCCGAGATAAGGCTCCCAGGCAGCACCAAAACCAGTACTTAAAGATGTATCAAAAAATAAAACTTAATGACCATTCCAACGTGTAGAAAATGACCGACACTAAACTCGAAAGCCGCAACAACCGAAAGCTACCCCAAGAAAAGGCGCTTCAGATAAATCTTAATAACAGTATTTATGGTGCCATCGTAGAAATTGGTGCGGGTCAAGAAACGGCGCGCCAGTTTTTCAACGCGGGTGCTGCCGCCGGTACCGTTGCAAAAACTATGTCGGCTTACGACATGCAAGTCAGCGATGATGTTTACGGTAAAACGGGTCGCTATGTGAGTCGAGAGCGTTGTGAGCAAATGATGGACCATGAGTATGAATTGATGGTACAAAGATTAGATGAGGCTCGTGGTGATGAGTCGCGTTTTTTCGCTTACGCCGCGACCGTGACGGCAAGGAGTTATAGCCAGAAAAACGAATGTCATGGCTGGATTGGTGTTAAGCGTCAACTAGAACCTCATGGACAGCCAAGTTCAATTATTTTACACGTCAGAATGCTAGACGAGACAAATCGACTGCAATCTGAGGCGTTGGGTGTTTTAGGCGTAAACTTGGTGCATGGTGCCTATCACCACACAGATGATCCAAAGAAAATTATCGATAATTTGCAAGACGGCATGGGGTCTGACAAGCGTATTGAAATCGATTTGATTCATTTTTCAGGCCCTGACTTTAACGCTGTAGAAAATCGATTGATGAACCTTCATTTGATTCATAGCTGGAACTGTCGTGCTGTGATGTTTGAGCCCAGTGGTCATTCAGTGGTGCCGGCGTCGGCTTTGCGCAAGAAAGACACGATTGTAATTCGTGGCTCATTTAAGCCGCCAACAAATGTTCATATGGACATGAAAGACTCGGCAATTAAGCACTTTGCGCAAGAGGAGGGTGTTGAGAAAGATAAAATCTTAGTAGTGGCTGAGATCACTTTGAACGAGCTTTACTCGGGCAATGAAGATGCTGATTCTGATTTTTTAGCTCGAGTAGATTTACTTAACGAGTTGGGTTTCTCGGTTTTAATTTCAGACTATTTACGCTTCTTTAGGTTACGTTCTTGGATTCGACGTTACACCCAAGATCGTATTGGCATTATGCTTAGCGTATTAGACTTCGATTATTTGTTTGCTGAAAAATACTATCAAGGCCTTGAAGGCGGGATTCTAGAAGCGTTTGGTAAATTATTCTCCGACAATACTAATGTTTATGTATATCCAACGATTCGCGATGGCAAACTGATTTCTTTAGATAATGTCGATGTAGACCCATCGCTAACGCACCTTTTAAAACACCTTACCTCAAACAAAGCGATGGTTTCGGCGGATATACAAAATGTGCAAAATTTAGATATATCAGCCCGTGAAGTGGTCAAAGAACTACCTAAGGGGCGTGGCGATTGGGAGAAGAAGCTGCCGCCGGCCGTAACTAAGCGTATCATCGAAAAAAAGCTGTTCGGTTTTAAAGAGTAATTTTCTTCTTTTAGGTGCGCAGCTATAGCACGCTTGCGCAGCCGATGTAATTTTAACCAGCTCAAAGTTTTTTATGTAACCTTAATCCTTTTATCAACAAATTCAGGGTTTTATTAACGAATATCCCAAGGCCGCTAGTAATGCTACCAATACTGTATTCTTTTAGACGCTGCCCCTATGCCATGCGCGCACGTATGGCAATTAGCTATAGTGGCACCGAGTGCGAATTGCGCGAAGTTGTTCTGAAGAACAAGCCCGAGTCAATGCTCCGGGCATCGCCCAAAGGCACGGTGCCAGTTGTTATTGATGGTGATCAGGTGATCGATGAAAGTATCGAGGTAATGGCTTGGGCCTTAGCGAAGGCAGACCCTGAAGGCTGGCTTAGCCACTCGATAAAACACCCGCTTATACAACGAAATGATCACGAGTTTAAAGCTTATCTTGACCACTATAAGTATTTTGATCGCTTCCCAGAGCAACCTCAAAGTTACTATTTTGATCAAGGCCTGGAATTTCTAAACGACCTAGAGTCACGATTGAACGCCGATATAAATGGCCACTATTTCTTAGAAACGCCGAAACTTACTGTGTTGGATGTGGCTATTTTTCCGTTTATTAGGCAGTTTGCAATGGTCGATAAGGCTAAATTTGATGCTCAATGTCTGCCTAAACTGCAGGCATGGTTTGAGTTTTTGATGACATCGACTTTGTTTCTAAAGGTGATGCAAAAGGTTCCAGCTTGGCAGACTGATCAACAAGAATGCATATTGTTTGGTATCTGAATAAGCAACATCTGTTAAAATAATACAAATTAATATTCAGCAGCCTTATCCAGAATGCCGGACTACCAAATACTCCACCAACCCGAAGAATCCCTTTTTTACGTGCATTTAGACGATGGGCAGCGCGCATTTTTAAAGTATCGACGCTCCGGCAATGAATCAGCGGAAGCGATGGTCGACTTCTTCAGTACCTTCGTTCCTGAGGCGTATCGAGGCCAAGCTTTAGCGTCTCAGTTGGTTGACCATGGTTTTGCCTGGGCTGATGAGAACAAGTTGCACATTAATACTTCATGTTGGTATGCGGCTAAAAAAATGGAGCGCCGCGAGCGGCAAACCTAGCTCGCAAGAGTAGACTCGAAAAGTGGGTCTTCAGTAAGGGCTTACAGCAGCGTACCTGACACATTGGTGATTAGATAATGTCTATAGAAGATCAATTAAGCGCCTCACAATACTTGGCTCGCTTATCCAAACTCAGCGAGCTAGAGCCTTCAGCCAAGCCTGCAGAATTAAGTTCAGCCTTATCAAAAATTTGCTATGACCTTAAGAGCTATATTTTTGAAGACCTAGAGCATGCTGAATCGATTCTGCTTCAAGCAAAGTCTGATTTTAATTACCTATGGGCTATCGCAGAGCTTTCTAGCTCGCTAACTCAGCCTCAACTTGGCCGTTGGCAAACTCAGTTCGCCGAAGTCACTATCAGTTTTGCATTGAAGCTGGCTTGGCTGAAGATAGCGCCAAAACATAAGGCCATTACTCAGTCTGTTGTTGACGCTAACGGAGACGTTGCTGGCTTATTTATCTTCGGCATGGGTAAGCTCGGTGGCCACGATCTTAATTTTTCCAGCGATGTCGATCTGGTTGCGTATTTTGACCCTCAAGTTATACCTGTACCTGAGGTGCTTGGTAAGAGTTACGTATGTCATCAGGTTTTACAAAGCTTGAGCAAAATACTATCGCAGGCTGGGGCCTCGAATTTTATTTGGCGAGTTGATTGGATGCTACGCCCTAATGCGTCTGCGACCACCTTAGCGATGTCAGTCAACGCCGCTGAAGATTACTATTTTTACAGAGCATCACCGTGGCATCGCTTAGCGCTAATGAAGGCACGCGTGGTTGCTGGCGACATTGATCTGGGCAAGCAGTTTTTAAAAGTCTTAACGCCATTCATATGGCGACAAAATCTCGACTATCGTGCCCTCGATGAGCTGGCCGAAATTAAGCAACGTATAAACCTAGAGCATCCTTCGTTGCGCGCGCAACGACAGTGGGCTGAACCAATATCAAACGATATCGCTGGTTACAATGTAAAGCTGGGCAGTGGTGGTATTCGCGAAATTGAGTTTATTGCCAATGCACTGCAGTTGCTTTGGGGTGGAAGGCATTACTCACTAAGAACACCGAACACGCTTGATGCTATAGACGCTCTCTTTGATCTTGGTAAGTTGACTAAAGAGGTTGCAACGACATTGGGTAATGCCTACCAGTACCAACGTCGTCTTGAAAATGCGATACAGATGCTCGGAAACCAACAAACCCACTTAATCCCCAAGTCAGCTGATAATCAGCGGCGCCTATTGGTGCTACTGGGGCTTGATCAGTGGTCAACCTTAGTCGAAGAACTTAATCTTTCCAGAGCCTTTGTACACCAATATTTTGAACAACTTTTTGAGGAGCAAACAACGGCCCAGGGAGAGGCGGTGGTTTGGCCAGATGGCCTAAGTGAGCAGGCCGATGACATTGTCGATGCTTGGGAAGGCGGCTTCATTAACTATGGTGTGTCTAATCAGGTTCGCCATCGTTTGCGACCATTAACCAGAGGTATTGCTAGCTATTTAGCCGACCATCAGGGTGATGCAAGTAATACCGTAATAAGGTTGCACGATTTTTTCAGAGTGCTTCCTGGTGGCGAACAATATTTTCGATTACTGGCCGAGTCGCCAGCTCTGCTTGCAAGCATCGTGCCGCCATTATTACATTCGCCCGCAATGACTCTGCTGTTAAAGCAGTCGCCACATATTATTGACTGTTATGTTCATCAGCAATGGCGCTATCCTCAGCCATTCGATAGTAGCTTTGTGATACAAGCCGACGACTATGGCGAGCGTTTGGAGCGTATGCGCCGCTTTGTAAACGAGCATTTATATCAATTATATTTGAGCTTTATGGAAGGCGCTTTGTCGGTTGAATTATTTCAAAAAGCGTTAACCGAGTTAGCCGAGCATAGCTTAGAGCTAGCGCTCATTGTGGTTGCCAACAAGATGGAGCTAGAGTCGGTGCCGATTACTGTTATTGGCATGGGCAAGGTGGCTTTGGGTAAGATGTCGCCGCTGTCTGATTTAGATCTTATCTTCGTGTTCGATCAGACCGATACCAGTTTAGACCTAGCATCGCGTTTTGTTAGTCGTTTGCAAACCGCGATATCGACACCCATGCGAGAAGGCATTTTGTATGAGTTGGATACCCGCCTAAGACCATCTGGCCGATCTGGTGCGCCGACGGTATCGATTGAAAGTTTTGCCAATCATCATTTAACCCGAGCGCATACATGGGAGCATATTGCATTGGTGCCGAGCCGCATTGTGGCTGGCAATAGAGCACCAGAAGCTCGCCTAAATGCTATCAAGGAACAGTTAATTAGTCAGCCACGCGAGGAGCTTCAATTACTTAATGATGCTCAGAAAATGTGGCGAAGAATCGCACTGCATAGAGTTAAACCAATTGGCCTTGAGTCGATGTTTAGTAAGCTTCGCGAGGGCGGCCTTATGCAGGCCGAGTATTTAGCGGCCTGTTTGATTTTACACGCAGGACACAGATTGCCGATCACCAGTTTGGAATTTGACCACTTACTCGCTCTGGTTGATGACTCGCAGCGGCTCAATGAGGCAATTCAGTTTTGGCGAATTCAACAGCTTTGGGAGCGCTTGCTTGGCAAGTCTGAGCGAGCGGTAGCCAGCTTGCCGGCAGACTATTTAGCCAGAATGCTGCAACAGTTAGAGGTCAGTTCGATAGAGCAGTTAGTCGCCAAAAAGGAGATGCATTCGAACTATGTGCAGCAACGAATGGCGCAATTTTTTGCTTCTAATTGTTTAAACCCTGAGCAGCTAGAAGACTGGCTAGAGAGCAAAGTCAACTGGCTTTAAGGACACGTTTTTAAAATAAACTCGCCCGTAGTTGCTTGTGTCACCAATCGGTGATATCTTCTTGTCACTGATGGGTGACTTTAGTTGATGTGAATATGAATCGAGCCGCAGATAACCAAAAGCATAACCAAAAAAATAGGCCAGAGACACAAGCCAAGCTTGTTAAGGCCGTTGGGGAAGTGTTGGCTGAACGAGGCTTCGCTAAGCTAGGTGTTAATGCAGTCGCGAGACAAGCGGGTGTCGATAAGGTGTTGATTTATCGATACTTCGATGATCTCGATGGGCTAATGCAGGCCTATGCAAGGTCATCCGACTTTTGGCCCTCGAGCATTGAGTTGTTGGGCGATGCCGAGGCTCGAGAGCAGTTAAAGACAATGCCGTTCGCGAAGGCGTTTGCACTGGTTTTCAGGCGGTATGCCAATGCGCTCAGATCTCGGCCGCTAACCTTAGAGATTCTATCTTGGGAGACGATTGAGCGTAATGCTCTCACTATAGCCCTAGAGGAAGTGCGCGAAGCGGCTGGTTTGGAGCTAATGGCGTTCTTGAGTGAAACAAATCCGCCACCAGCAGACTGGCAAGCAATAGCCAACATTTTTTCAGGAGCTATTCATTATTTAGCCATTCGTAGCCGCAAGATAACGGTTTTCTCTGGAATGAATATCGCTGATGACGAAGGCTGGGAGCGTTTAATTACGAGTATCGAATTGCTAGTCGACAATTTACCAACTGACAATCCAGCAATCGACAATAGAAACAAAGACTTAACAGCCGAGACTTAGAATATGAGCACTGTAAAGACATCCAATCGCCCAGTGGTAAGTATCTTAATGTTATTTGGTTTTATAACGATTTTGATCACAGGTTTATTGTCATACGGCTTGCGCTACAACAGCTTTCTTTCGGCGATTCACACCCTATTTGGATTAGCATTCGTGAGCTTCGGTATTTTCCATCTTAAGAATAACTTGAAACCAATCTTGAGCTATTTAAGGCAACCTAGGGGAAGGCGATGGGCTTGGATAGGCTCATTACTAGTGATCGTCACACTTGGCGGCCTGGCCGCTGGATTGCCACCATTTCAAACAGTTGTCGACGCGGGCTATGCTCTTAAAGAGTTAAAACCGGTAGATCGTCAGCTAACAGAAACACTCTATACCCGATTTAAGCAACAGGGTAAAAACCTAAGTGTCGACATAAAGGCGGGTAAGCATTACTCAGGCCCTGGCGCTACAATTCTTGGGGTTACCACAACTGGTATACCACAGATGGCAATTTGGGTTGAGGACAAGCAAGGTAACTACATAGAGACTCTCTATGTTACTAAGAAAGCATCTAATAGCTCGTATATTCAATCTATTTTCGGTGGCGATGATGTGCGACGCCCCGAAGCTTTACCGCATTGGTCATTTGCCCGAGGAATTAAAGGCGATGACGGTTTGATGATGCCAACGTCGGACCAACCTATTGCCGATGCCATCACCGGCGCTACTCCGGTTTCGAGCTTCGATTTACGCAGCGTTACCGAGGCAAAGCACGACGAGGTGGTGATCAAGTTTGAGATAAATCGCTCTTTCGACTTCAATGATGACTACCATCCTAATGCCTACCCTAACGACCCAATATATAGCGGTAGCGGTGCATCGGCGCAGCCGTCCCTAATTTATGCCACTAGGGTGAATCTAATTGACGAGCAGCCCTATTACTTTATGACACTACTTGGGCGCGGCCACCACTCAGGTAAAGACGGTAATATACATACCGACTTAGGCGGCATTACCACCGCCAAAGAAATGGTCAGTCGTATTATTGTCGAAGTTCTTTAATTATTTTAGTTCGTGTTTCGACTGAGGTTTCTAGGTTTAAGCTACGCCAAAGGCTTCATGTCTACAAGAAGCGTGCGTAGCCAAGCTAGCGCCGTATCGTGCTCGCTATGCTCATGCCAATAAATACTGGTATCAAAGGTGGGTAGTGCGAATGGTACTTCAACAATACACAAATCATGATCTACTAATTGTTCAGCCATTAATGCCGAAACAGTTAATAATTGGTTTGAAGACTTAAGTACTTTGCCAGCTGCAAAGTAGTTTTGGCAGCGTATTGAGGTTTGCCGTTCCAAACCCTGTTGTTGGAAAAAGGTATCCTCCATGGTCATACCCGATGGTCTATTTGAAACGCTAATATGTTGACTGTTCATATAATTGCGCTTATTGAGGCGGTAGCGCAGCGGGTGCTGATCCCTCATTAATACCGCAAAGCCGCTAGACCAAAGTTTCTGTTGCTGTACTGGGAGTCTGACCGACATCGAAACGTCCAAGGCCACATCTAACTGCCCAGAACCGAGTTCTCGAGCCAAATTGTTACGCTCGATTTTAACACTGGCAAAGCCGACATTCGGCGCTAGACGCGACAACGCTTCTGACAGTTTGGGCAGAACCGCTGACTCCAAGGCATCGTGCATTCCAATTCTGAAGACGTGTTCGCTGGTGCTGGGCTCGAAGTCTCCCCATTGTTGCAGTATTTGTTGCAGACGAGTTAGATTACTAATGATCAGTGGTGCTATTCGCCGACAAGCTGCGGTCGGTACCATTTTATTCTGAGAGCGGTGAAACAAAGGGTCGTCGAGCGCGTCCCGCAAGCGCTTTACCGCATGGCTAACCGCCGATGGCGTCAGATGAAGAGCGTGTGCTGTTCGCGTCATATTTTGCTCTACATAAAGACTGTGAAACACTTTGAGTAGATTCAGGTCTAACTGCTGAATTCGTTTCGGATCGGCCATGACGTATGTGAATTTGATTCATAGTGGCATGTGAGTATATTTCATTTTGTTCATTTTAATTTGGCGTATTCTTAGGCAATCAAAACTAGATGAGACCTCTGCATAACTCTAGCACAAGATAAAATGGCTAATAGTTCCCAATATTTTGTCATTTTCTATTTGCACTAGAGTTATGTAGAGGTCTCAAAATATAACTTTCTAAGGAATCAGCTATGAATTTTGAACACAACGCTAAAACCCAAGACTATATTTCACGTATAAAGACATTTCTAAGCGATAACGTCGAACCGGTAGAGCGCCAAATTTACCGTGAGTTGAGCGAGTTGAATCCTGGTGGAGACTGGCAGAACTGGCAGCTGCATCCATTAATCGAAAAATTTAAAGGCATGGCAAAAGAGCTGGGCTTGTGGAACCTTTTCTTACCCGATGCTGAACTTGGTAAAGGCTTGACCACGCTTGAGTATGCGCCGTTAGCTGAGCAAATGGGGCGTATGCTATTTACACCGGAGATATTTAATTGTAATGCTCCCGATACTGGCAATATGGAAGTGCTTTATCATTTCGGTAGCGAAGAACAGAAGGCACAATGGCTGACGCCGCTGCTGGAGGGTGAAATTCGTTCTGTATTTGGGATGACTGAGCCTGAGGTAGCATCATCGGATGCCACTAATATGCAAGCGACTATTTCTTTGGACGGAGACGAAGTAGTGGTAAACGGTAAAAAATGGTGGAGTACCGGCCTGGGCCATCCGAATGCAAAATTCACCATTTTCATGGGCCTTTCGAACCCGGAAAACGATCGTCATAGTCAACATGCAATGGTCATTGTGCCGCTTGATACGCCGGGTCTTGAAATCAAACGTATGCTAACCGCCTATGGCGATTACGATGCGCCCTATGGTCATGGTGAAATGCATCTTAGTGACGTGCGCGTTCCGAAAGAGAACTTGATTATGGGCATGGGCAAAGGGTTTGCTATCGCTCAAGGCCGGCTGGGCCCGGGCCGAATTCATCATTGCATGCGAACCATTGGAATGGCTGAAAAAGCGCTAGAGTTAGCTATTCAGCGCGGCTTAGAGCGTGAGGCATTTGGTCAGCCTATCTTAAAGCTAGGCGGCAATGGCGAGCGTATCGCTAAAGCACGAATTGCGATTCACCAGGCTCGCTTGATGACTCTGCATGCGGCTTGGAAGATAGATGCTGTTGGTGTAAAGAACGCCATGACTGAAATCTCAGCGATCAAGGTTGCGGTTCCAACTATGGCCCAAGACGTTGTTGATATGTCGGTACAGATGCATGGTGGCGCAGGTATGAGTGGCGACTTTCCTCTTGCTCACTTTGCCGCTGGCGCGCGAGCTTTGCGTTTAGCCGATGGCCCTGACGAAGTGCATATGGGAATGGTCACACGCTTGGAATTAAAGAAATATATGTCTCGAAACTCATAGCAGCGGCGAATAATAAAGTAAGAGGAAATAATGCGAAAAATTCTAATTACCGGTGCAGGTTCCGGCCTTGGTGAAGCCTTAGCTAAGAAGTATGCTAGCTCAGGTGCTCAAATCTGCGTTGCTGATGTTAATGAGGAAGGCGGCAATGCGGTGGTGCAAGACATACACAATCAAGGTGGTGAAGCATTTTTTATCAAGTGTGATATCACCCAGCAATGGGATGTTGATAAGCTGGTGATGGCGCTTGCCGAACGCTGGCAGTCGATTGATGTGCTGATCAATAATGCCGGGGTCGCAAGTGCCGGGAATATTGAGAGCGAAACTATGCAGCAATGGCAATGGGTGTTAGACATTAACTTGCTTGGGCAGGTACGTATGAGCAAAGCGATCCTGCCATTATTGCGCAACAGCGAAGCGCCTGATAAAGCTATTATTAATATTGCCTCGCAAGCCGGTCTCACGGCGGCGCCAGGTATGGGTAGTTACTGCGTGACAAAAGCCGCGATGGTCAGTTTATCGGAGACCATGTATCTGGAACTTTCGACACAAGGCATTCACGTCGCGGTTGTGTGCCCAGCTTTCTTTGATACCAATCTGAACCAATCCTTGCGCAGTAGCGATGATAAAATGCAGGCATTGGTCACCAAGTTAATTAAGAAGTCGGGGGTTAGTGCTGATGAAATTGCCGGTAAGGTGTTTGACGCAGTCGCGAAAAAGAAATTCATGATTGTTACCCACAAAGACGGTCGTAATGCCTATCGGCTTAAACGATTTCTATCGATGGAAATGTATCTTAATATTGTCAAAAAACGAATGGCGAAGTTTGCTAAAAAAAATGACTAAATCGAATAAAAATAACGATACAGCCGGTAAGGTTCGACGTGGTGAAGAGCTTGATCTTGCACGCTTAAATCCATGGCTGCTAGAGAAAGTAACGGGCATTAGCGGCACACCGGAGGTAACTCAATACTCTGGTGGTGCTTCGAACTGGACCTATTGTTTGAGCTACGCTGAAAAAGAAGTCGTCTTACGCCGCGCTCCCGACGGCACTAAAGCCAAAGGTGCTCACGATATGGGGCGAGAATATCGCTTGCAAGCTGCGCTAAAGCCGGTGTACCCCTACGTTCCCGAAATGTTGGCCCATAGCAATGAAGAGTCGATTGTTGGAGCCGAGTTCTATGTGATGGAAAAGCTAAATGGTTTGATACC
>JAFMHC010000325.1 GCA_017854775.1 Gammaproteobacteria bacterium
CCTGAGTTAGAGCCGGATCCTGAATTAGAACCGGATCCGGAGTTAGAACCGGATCCTGAATTAGAACCGGATCCGGAGTTAAAACCAGATCCAGAGTTAGAAACAGAAGTCGTTATCACAGACGCACAGCCTCTGCTTATACCTGACAAGCCCTCAGTGTCAACAAACCTAGCACTACGCGAAACCTTAGACTTACAACGCAATGAAATACGAACCCTTGGCGAAACTCATGACTCCTTCGACCAACAGTTCGCGGAGTTATACTCAGCCTATGGCCGTACGCTATTAAAAGCCGGGCGACTAGAAGATGCCCGGAAAATGTTTGCCAACGCCTTACACAATGTCAAGATCAACAATGGCGTGAATAGTGTCGAACAGCGCCCAGTGCTGCGAGGCCTAGTTGAGATGGGTCTCGCAACTGGTAACCTTAGCGATGCAGAGGAGCAATTAAAAAGACTTCTATGGATTGAAAAAGAGAACCCTGAAGACAGTTACTCATTCGACCTAGTTATGAAGCTGGCAAACTATTACCTAGACAAACATTTAACCAGTCGAAGACCAACCGAAACCAGCTTAATCGGCTTGAACAAGTCTATTCATTATTTCGGGTATGCCCTTCGTCGCTATGGCTCGGCCTCAGTCGCCAAGCCATCATTGCCATATGGTGATTTTGCCTATGCCCACTTTCTGAAACGACAAGTCTCAACTGAAATAGATAGCGAGCTGTATCACGACGCTCAAAGACGCCGCTTTACCGATTTGAGTACCATCGACTCTCGCCTATTAACTAACAATTCCTTTTCTCAGATCAACAAATTTCTAAGGCTATCTTATTCAGCGGCAAAGAAACGTGTCGATGTTGAAGGCGCAACTCAAGCATTGCTAAGTATCGGAGATTTATACCTGCTATACGGCAAACCCAAAGGCGCTAATACCTATTATCAGCTAGCTAGAAAAAATGTTGAACATCTGCCTAAATCTCACCCAATAGCTAAAAGTTTCGATGCTCCGTTAGCGCTACCAGCATTTAAACTTTCGAAACAAAGAGACCCCACTGAGGGTGGCCGTGCTTATCAAACAGTTCCGATGTTGCTAAACATCGACGCCACCGGCGGGGTAGTAAAAGTTACTCGACAGTCTCAGGCCGACATTTCGATGGGGCTCAGAATTAAAGCCAACCATATGGCCAAGCGCCTAATATTTCGCCCGATAATTGGTGACGGTGAACTCAAATCGATTAAAAATCACCCACACGATATACATGTACTTATAGTAGCACCGCGCCATTGGGCAGACAAAAAGTAAGAAAAACCAGACAATACAGGGCCTGAACTAACATCAAGGCGACAAAAACAGTATCAAAAGATCTGTAAGAAAATAATAGTTGCCCTCGCCCTACTCTGCATAGATCTGATAGGATTGTTCTACCTAGCAGACGTCCACCTACTGAGCCAACACCCTATATGGCAAACATTAGCCCTCGATTAGAGCCACTAATAAGCGCTGAAATCGCCAGCAAAAGTCTGCCTAACGACTTTGCTAGCACCATCGCCAACTATTACTTAAGCCTTGCGTCTGAAATAGCCTTAGCGGCAGATCAAAGTGATAGCAATCTTGAGTCAGCTCTATTGATTGGTGTCTTCGGCTCACAAGGTAGTGGCAAGTCGACATTGGCCGATTTCTTAAAGCTGATCCTAGAGCAACAGTTCAATACCTCGACGGTTGTAATGTCACTAGACGACTTTTACCTGACCCGAGAACAACGCCGCCAACTTGCGGTTGATGTACACCCCTTGCTAAGCACTCGGGGTGTTCCCGGCACGCATGATATTGAATTACTCAACCACACCATTGATCAACTTAAGATCTTTGACGCCGCCAAACCAGTACGAGTGCCAGTGTTTGAAAAAGCCCGTGATGATCGCGCGCCATTTGCCCATTGGCAGAGCATTTCAACAAAACCAAAGGTAATTATACTCGAGGGTTGGTGTGTCGGTGTTCGACCGCAACTCGAGGCCGAGCTGCAAATACCGGTCAATGATTTAGAACGGTCGATGGACCAAGACGCTCGTTGGCGAGGCTTTGTTAATCAACAATTAGCTGATGGCTATGCATCGGTGTTTAAGCAGCTCGACAAACTGATAGCGCTGGTGGCACCGAGTTTTGATTGTGTACATCAATGGCGGTCACTACAAGAAACGAAGTTGATAGACAAGCTTGAACGAGCAGGGCAATCGACCGCGGCGACCATGTCCGACGAGCAAATAACATTCTTTATCGCACATTATCAACGCATTACTGAGCACGCACTAGCAAGTTTGCCAAATTACGCCGATTGGTGTTTGCCAATTGATAACAACCATCGAATCACTGGCCTCACAAGGCTGGCAAAGTTGGAGTAAAAATAGTGCAACTAGTGATATCAACGGATCTCGATGGCACCCTTATTGACCACCATGATTATTCATTTCACGCCGCCTTACCGGCGCTTGAAAAATGTCGCTTAGCCGGCGTTCCGGTAATATTCAATACCAGTAAAAATGCCTCGGAGGCATTAGCGCTACAGCAGAAAATAGGCGTGCAAGGCCCACTTATCGTTGAAAATGGATCGGCATTGATTGTCGACACCCAACGAGTCATGTTTGGAGTCAATCGCGATGAAATACTAAATTTCATTAGCCAGTTTAAATGCCAGCATGGTGACCTTTTGGAAGGCTTCAATGACTGGTCAGAGCAACAGCTTATTGATCATACTCAATTAGACCTGCACTCCGCTCAACTGGCCATGAAAAAAGAGTACTCTGAACCGTTTTTGTGGCATGGCAACCAGAGGCAATTGACCCTATTTGAAGCGACTGCCAATCAACGTGGATTCACGCTAAGCCAAGGCGGACGCTTTTATCACTTACAAGGCAAATGCGATAAAGCCAAGCCTCTGAACTATCTTCTGAACTATTTAAAGTCGCACCCCAAAAACCTTTTCGCTGGCGACGCGCCGTTAAAATTGGTATGTTTAGGTGATAACCACAACGACGTGGCTATGCTCGAATGTGCTGATATTGCGGTATGCGTCAAATCCTCGACCACCGACTACCCAACGTTTGATAAGTCAAACAATCAGCATACGATATACACTCAGCTATATGGCCCCGAGGGCTGGAACGCTGCAGTAAACGATATATTGGCGCGCTACTCAAACGACTATTGAGCGAATAGCTCTATAGGCAAATAGTTTAGCCGCATACGCCGAGCCTCATTACATCACCTCTTCGAGCAAGGCCGAAAAAATTGCCGTGCTTTATAAGTATTTGGCTAACTGTGTCGATAGCAAAACTGCAGACACACAACAGACGCCGATTGAGGTGGAAATTTATCAATCTAACCAAAGACAAATAAAAAATGGCCGACTTTTATCAAAATGGAATCATCACGACTCTTCATAATTTGAACCAGCGTTCTGAAGAAAATTTAGAGAACGAACTGCGCTCATTTCGCAAAAAGCGACCAATGGCTTTGGTGCTTCCATCATTGTATTCCGAGTTAGAGGGTGAAGCACTACCCAATATAGTCAATGAACTGAGTAAGGTTGACTACCTCGATGACATTGTGATCGGCTTGGACCGCGCCAATGAATCTCAATACCGACAAGCACTTGAATTTTTTAAACCATTAAATCAAAGTTTTAAAGTGCTTTGGAACGAAGGCCCACGGCTTCAAGAGGTTGATGCGCTATTAAAGAAAGAGAATTTAGCGCCACTTGAACTGGGTAAAGGTCGCAATGTTTGGTATTGCTTTGGCTATGTGCTCGCCGCTGGGCGCGCAGGCTCAGTTGCTTTGCATGACTGCGATATTTTGACTTATAAGAAAAGCTTACTAGCACGACTGATTTATCCAGTGGCAAACCCAGGCTTCAACTATAAATTTTGCAAAGGCTACTACGCCCGAGTCGCCGACGGAAAAATTCATGGGCGGGTGTCGAGGCTGCTGTGA
>JAFMHC010000326.1 GCA_017854775.1 Gammaproteobacteria bacterium
CCCTTACCTATCGCCCCGTATAGATACTCCAAAGTGAGCTCTCTGTTTGCTCAGAAACCTGTAGCGTTTTTTTACGACTAATTAAGGTTGCTATGTGACTCTATTATTCCCTATACACGTCGAGAGCTGATGCAGCTAGTTCGCGCCAACTGTTGCTTTAAGGGGGTAATGCACTCGTAAGCTAATCGCTTTCAGCTATGCTCTACCCACTCTTTCCCCTATAATGCCCCACCTTAATAATTCGCCATCAACAATTTTCATCAGCATTACGGGTAACGTTTTGAAAAAGATCCAAGCTATTAATGGAATGAATGATTTATTGCCCGAAGACTCTGCCCTATGGCAGTACCTAGAGTCTACAGTGGCTACATGTTTACAATCATACGGCTATCGAGAAATACGTTTTCCAATATTAGAGAAGACTGAGTTGTTTAAGCGCACTATCGGCGAAGTAACCGATATCGTTGAAAAAGAAATGTATACCTTCACTGACCGCGGTGATCGGAGTGTGACCTTGCGACCGGAGGGGACGGCATCTTGTGTTCGAGCTTGTGAAGAACATGGTTTACTCTACAATCAGACACAGCGTTTGTGGTATGCAGGTCCGATGTTTCGTTACGAGCGCCCTCAGAAAGGCCGCTTTAGGCAATTTCATCAGATCGGAGTTGAAGCATTTGGGTTTCAAGGGCCGGATATTGATGCTGAGCTATTATTGCTGACTGCCAGACTGTGGAAAGCCTTAGATATTAATGATGATGTATCGCTAGAGATTAATTCCCTTGGTACATTTGAGTCAAGAGAGCGGTATAAACAGGCATTGGTCGATTATCTTACTGCGATCAAAGACCAGCTGGATGAAGACAGTCAGCGTCGTTTGCAAACGAACCCACTGCGTATTTTAGACAGCAAAAATACCGAGACACAAGGGCTATTGACTGGTGCTCCCGTCTTGTCTGATTATTTATGTGATGTTTCGCGCGCACACTTCGAGGGATTCAAAGCTATTTTAGATGCTGCAGGTGTTACTTATCGAGTGAACTCTAAATTAGTTCGCGGCCTAGATTATTATGGTTACACCGTATTTGAATGGGTTACTGATAAACTGGGTGCGCAAGGAACGGTGTGTGCGGGTGGCCGCTATAATGGTTTAGTTGAGCAGTTGGGCGGTAAGCCGACTCCTGCAGTGGGTTTTGCCATGGGGGTGGAACGTCTCATTTTATTGCTGCAAACCTTGAATAAAATACCGCAATCTATTCAACCAGTGCCCGACATATACATATTGGTTGTAGGTGAGGTTCATCCTTATGCGCTCACCGTTGCTGAAAGGTTGAGGGAACACTTTCCGCACCTGCGTTGTCTGACTCACTGCGGTGGGGGCAGTATGAAATCGCAAATGAAAAAAGCGGATAAAAGCCAAGCAAAAATAGCGTTGCTTATCGGCGACGATGAAACGGAAACGCAAAAAGTAACGATTAAATATTTACGTGAAAATAAAGATCAGCAAACATTACTACTTGCTGATGCGATTGCGCAATTAACAATTATTTTAGAAAAATAAAAGGGGTAATAGAGTGGCAGACCATTTATCAGATGAAGAGCAATTGCAAGTCCTCAAAAACTGGTGGAGTGAAAATGGCCGGTTTTTGATCGGCGCTATCGCTATTGGTTTAACGGCTTATTTTGGTTGGCAGTGGTGGACTCAGTATCAAAAAGATTATTCAGAGGGTGCCGCCGCTATTTATACCGATTTGTCAGAAACAGTGGCAACGGCTAATGGAGAAGACCTTACGGAAGAACAGCAAAAAACGGCTCAGTTTTTAATCGAGCAGTTACAGAGCGATTATGAAAACACGCTCTATGCTGCCAATGCGTCTATGTTAGCTGCAAAGCTAGCCGTTGAAAAAGATGATTTACCCACGGCAGAATCTGAACTGAAAAAGGCTCTACATTATAATGATGAGGATGTTAATACCATCGCGTCTTTGAGATTGGCCAAAGTTTACTTGGCACAAGAGAAGTATGACGAAGCATTAGTCATGGCGACCTATGATAAAAATGATGCTTTTGCTGCCACGTATGCGGTTTTGCGTGGTGATGTCCTGCTTGCTAAAGGGGATATCGAACTGGCTCGCAACGCGTATCAGCAGGCAATGGGTTTATTGACAGCCAACCCAGTAGATAGAAACAGCGGCTTACAGAGGCAGTTGTTAGAAGTTAAGTTGTCTAATTTGCCTGCAGTTGGAGACCAGTCTTAATGTTTGTCTTACGATCACTCGGCTTATTGCTAGTGATAGCGAGTGTCTCTGCCTGCTCTTGGTTTGGTGACAAACAAAAACAGCCCAATGAACTCACTAATATTACTCAGCGAGTTACTATTCAGCAGCGCTGGGAAGCAGATGTCGGTTCTGGGCTGAGTGAGCTCTATCGTTTGATGCCACCGGTGATCGATCAAGATAGTGTTTATGCGAATGATTACAAAGGACGTATTTATTCTTTTAATCGCGAAACCGGTCAACGTCAATGGCGACAAGACTTGAATTTAGATATTGCCGCCGGGGTTGGTGTCAGTGCTGACTCGGTTTTGATAGCATCTTTGGATGGCGATATTGTCGCACTAAATAAAGAGTCTGGTGAGGAGCGTTGGCGCTCGAATATTACCAGTGAAGTGTTGGCTCCGCCTCAAAGTAACGGTTCTATCGTCGTAATTCAAACCAATGATGGCAAGCTACTCGGCTTAGATGCTAAAACGGGCGAAAGTGTTTGGGCCTACACAACGCAATTGCCTATTTTGACCTTGAGAGGTACAGCGACTCCACAAGTATTTGGTCCGAACGTTATTACTGGATTTGCCAATGGTAAGTTAGTCGCGCTATCTGCTTTAGATGGAACGCCTTATTGGGAGCGACGTATCGCTCGTCCCCAGGGTAAGTCAGATATTGAAAGAGTGGTCGATATTGATGGTACTCCAGTCATTAGCGGTCAGCTGATTTATGCCACCAGCTACAACGGAACCTTGAGTGCCTTAACTCCGCGAGGTGACATTGTCTGGTCGCAAACTACGTCTAGTTACAGCAGTCCTGTGGTTATTGATAATAGAGTCATCGTTTCTACCGCAGAGGGTTGGATGAAAGCCTTCAATGCTGAAACTGGTTTGTTGATTTGGGAAAGCAAATTATTATCGGGTCGAAAATTAGCAGCGCCACAAAATTTGTCAGGCTTTGCAGTAACGGCCGATTATGAAGGCTATGTGCATGTGTTTGACACCGATTCAGGCTCTATTTTGGATCGTTTTAGAATCGATAGTGACGGCGTGCGTTCGCCCATGGTCTCAGACGGTTCGTATCTCTATGTTCTAGGTAATGATGGCATCTTAGCCTCTATTGCTGTTTATTTATTTAAATTCTAACTGGTCTAACCGATGTTACCTGTCATTGCCCTTGTTGGGCGCCCCAATGTGGGAAAATCCACTCTGTTCAACCGTCTCACTAAAACTCGAGATGCTTTAGTTGCTAACTATTCTGGCTTAACCCGTGACAGAAAATACGGTGAAGCTCAGTTTGGTGATCGCCAGTTAATTTGTATTGATACCGGCGGTTTAACGGGAGGCGAAGAGGGTGTTGATGGCGCTATGGCTGAGCAGTCGTTGCTGGCTATTACAGAAGCTGATTTAGTGTTGTTTCTTGTCGATTGTCGTGCCGGCTTAACGCCATCTGATATCCATATTGCTAATCATTTACGTACCACCGGTAAGCGTATTTTGTTGGTGGTTAATAAGGTTGACGGCAGCAACCCGGAGATTGTGGTAGCGCCTTTTTATGAGCTGGGTCTTGAGCATCTATTTGGTATTACTGCGACGCAAGGCCGTGGTGTTCGTGCGTTAATGGAAAAAACCCTTGAGCTATTGCCTGAGCCTGAGCTTACGGAAGACGAGCTAGAAGAAACGAAGGGCATTAAAATGGCTGTCGTGGGTAGGCCTAATGTGGGT
>JAFMHC010000078.1 GCA_017854775.1 Gammaproteobacteria bacterium
CAGTCGCTACCGATTAGATTCCTCAATTGCTTTCCTTGACTATTCTCAGGATTAATTCGGAGACCATTGACTTTAGCTTTATGAACATCTCGCAGTTCACGTGTAACGCCGCTCGACGCCTTATCGGTATTAGCTTTAAATTCAGATAGGGGCATCAATATGCGTACCCATCGATCGGCGTAAATAGCCTGATCGATTTCGACAAAAAGCTCTAAATTAAGAGCCTCGCTGAACGGGTTGGGCGATCCTTGATGGTACAAGTTAATGCCTAGGTTAACCTTTCCTTGGTCGAATTGTTTGAACTGCTCAGGCTCCAGATACAACTTATAACTGTCGTTCAAAGCATCTGGGTTTAGAATAAATGTGCCGGTGCTATTAACCCGAATATCCATAAGTACATGGGTAATGTCGCCGAAAGCAATATCTCGACCCTCAAGAACTGCCTCTATTCCATTACTGTGCTGCCGCGTCCAGTCGCTCAACTTCATGACTAAAATCACATTTTGAACTTTCTTGCCTTCACAGCTTTCATCACTTAAATAGTTATCTCGACTAATGGAATAGTCACTATCATCAAGCGTCAACGACGCGAATTCCCCATTCGGCTTTGCCTTATTAATATGGCTCCAACCATTAAGTGTGTTTCGATCGCTAGACAATATTGTGTACACAGGCGATTTCACTAAAGGCGCATTGCAATTGTCGAGCATTTGAATCGTAGTTGCGTATGACGTGCAGGCAAATAAAAACAGTAAGAGCACTAAGGTCAATCTAATCATTAAGGTATCGTTGTAGTGAATTCAATCGGTCTCAGTGTAAGGCCTCAATTTGGGTAGCTCAAAAAACAAAAAGCCCCGTAAAATACGAGGCTCTTAGGTAAAGCTTAGATTAAAAAGCTCCAGGCCGCAGCTTGGAACAGAAGCAACTATGCAGCTGCTTCTTCTGATGCAACGATGCTTACGTGCTTACGGTTTTTAGGACCCTTTACTTCAAATTTTACTACACCATCTTTAAGTGCGAACAACGTGTAATCTCTGCCCATACCAACATCAGTGCCGGGATGAAAAGCGCTTCCACGTTGGCGAACAATGATAGTGCCTGCGTTGATGAGTTGACCAGCGTAACGTTTTACGCCAAGACGCTTGGAATTAGAATCGCGACCGTTCCGTGAACTACCGCCTGCTTTCTTATGTGCCATTTTTTATGTGCCTCTTCAGTTAGCGAATAAACTAGCTTTTAGCCAGTTCAGTTGCTTGTTTAACCCATTCATCACGCTCAATACGACCTTTGAAGTTTAATTCTTCGTCGATGCGAGTAATATCTTCAGCTGTGAAATCAGCAATTTGTTGGAAAGTATTAATGCCTAAGCCTTCTAGTTTACCAACGATAACTGGGCCTACGCCAGAGATCTTGCTCAAATCATCACCAGCTTTAGCTGCTTTTTTTGGAGCTGCTTCTTTTTTAGCGGCCGCTTTCGGCGCTGCCGCCTTCTCAGTAGCTGCTGCTTTCTTAGGCGAGGCTGCCTTTTTAGCGGCTGCTTTACCACCAATGGCGGTAATCTCTAGCTCAGTATAGTTCTGGCGATGGCCAGTACGTGTGCGAGAGTTTTGACGACGACGGAACTTAACAATACGTAGCTTTTTACCACGGCCATTGCTTAATACTGTTGCTTCAACAGTTTTAGCCAAAGTAGGAGTCCCTACTTCTACGCTATCTCCATCGCCAATCATTAATACTTGATCTAAAGTTACTTTGTCGCCTTCTTGTACATCTAAAGACTCAACTTTCAATTTGTCGCCTACAACGACGCGATATTGCTTACCGCCAGTTTTTACTACTGCGTACATTATAATACTCCGGCTCTTCAGCCTAGTTTTGCGTTCTGAAGGGGTTAAATCACGAATAAAAGGGTGATTTATCTTTCTTCCAAATACGGACCCAGCGAACAGGGCGAGAATTCTAGTGTTTACAACGGCTTGGGTCAACTCTTACGGAGCAATAATTAGGGCTTTTCACGATTCAACGCCAGTTGTAAATAGCCCACTAAAAACGGCCGTTTTCAATCACTCTGCGCTATAATTCGAGACTATGACACTAAGTAGCCACCCTATTTCTGACACAAGGTCGCAAGCCATTGATATTCAATCAGTTATTTCTCTGGTTGAGCATGACATGACGACTGTCAACCAAACTATCGCAAAAAATCTCGACAGCGATGTAGCCTTAATAAATCAATTGGGCGCTTATATCGTTCAGGCGGGAGGCAAGCGATTACGACCCGTTGCATTACTGCTCACCGCCAAAGCGGCGAATCCGGAACAAACGGTTACCTCATCAGATCAAACGTTATTAGCGGCCATCGTCGAATTCATTCATACCGCGACCCTTCTCCACGATGACGTAGTTGACGAGTCAGATATGCGTCGCGGCCGTGAAACAGCAAATGAAGTATTCGGAAACGCTGCCAGCGTTTTAGTGGGCGACTACCTATACTCACGCGCTTTTCAGATGATGGTAGACGTTGGCAGCATGCGTGTTATGGAAATTTTATCGCGCACCACCAATCAGATCGCCGAAGGTGAGGTGATGCAACTGATCAACTGTGGCTCGGCAGACACCACCGAAGCTCAGTATATGGAAACTATTCAGTCAAAGACTGCGATTTTATTTGAGGCCTCTACTCGTCTCGGCGCCGTGATAAGTAAGCAGGCCCGTCCAGTGGAAGAAGCGATGGCCGCTTATGGGTTGCATCTTGGAACCGCTTTTCAGTTAGTAGATGATATTCTCGACTACACCGCTGACGCTGAGGCTATGGGCAAGAATGTCGGCGACGACCTTGCAGAAGGCAAGCCAACCCTACCCCTTATTAACGCAATAAAGCGTTCTACCGGCGCTGATAAACAACTTTTAGAAGACGCCATTACCAATGCAAGCCGCGACAACCTCGATGCAGTATTAAACCTCATCGAGCAAACCGGTTCACTTGCCTACACCGCCCGCATAGCACGTGAGCAAGCGACGCTTGCACAATCATGCCTAGAGGTGCTGCCTGAATCTCAATACAAGCAAGCACTAATGAAGTTAGCCCAGTTTTCAGTCGAGCGGACATATTAGTACAAAATTGAGGATCTGTTGGCTCTTGCTTGGATAGAGCTAACGGCGCAATTTTGGCGCGTTTTTCTAAAAACTACAATATCTTCTGAATAAGCTTCTCACACCGCGATGTTTCAGCAAAAAAAGTTGCCCACGCGGACTCACCGTCACCCAACCTTGGTAATTCATTAGGCCACATCGGTTTGCAAACTGACTTACCGGCCCATCTTCCGTTAAGACCGATTACCGCTTGGCCTTCAAAATGAAGCAAGATTATCTAGGGCTAAGTCACAGACAACTAAATCCATTGCCATCACCATTACCTAATAGCTTCTTGGCCGCAGGATCAGAATCATCATCACTAGTACAAACGAAAAAAACCTGCACTCAATAAAGAGCGCAGGCTTTTTGATTCGAAAACTTTAAGACTTAAGCTGCGTCTTCTTCTTCAAAATCTTCTTCGACGTCAAATAAAGCTGCATGAGCTTCTAAGTCGAAATCAACCAGTTGGATATACGCCATTGGTGCGTTATCGCCAGCACGGTTGCCGCATTTAAGAACACGGGTATAACCACCTGGACGATCCTTCATACGCTCACCAATTTCGTCGAACAACTTAGCAACGATATCGCGATCTTGTAACTTAGCAAAGGCGATACGCTTGTTGGCTAATGTCACATTCTTACTAAGAGTGATCATTGGTTCAACAAACATACGAAGCTCTTTAGCTTTCGCGACGGTAGTTTTGATTTGCTCGTGCTTCAACAAAGACACCATCATATTGCGAAACATCGCTTGACGGTGGCTTGAATTACGGTTGAACTGACGGCCTGATTTTCTATGTCTCATGACAGAAACCTATCTCTATTAAATTAATTCTAGCTATCACTGTCTACACGAAGTGCAGCAGGCGGCCAATTTTGTAATTGCATACCCAAAGACAATCCGCGTTGTGCGAGTACGTCTTTGATCTCAGTAAGTGATTTTTTACCCAAGTTTGGAGTCTTCATCAACTCTACTTCTGAACGTAATACCAAATCACCGATGTAGTAGATGCTCTCTGCTTTTAAGCAATTAGCCGAACGAACCGTTAGCTCTAATTCATCTACCGGACGAAGCAATACAGGATCCACTTCAGGTTCTTTTTCTTCTTGAGTAACAGCAGCAATTTCTTCCAAATTAACAAAAACTTGAATTTGTTGGCTCAGTGCAGTCGCTGCTTTACGGATAGCATCTTCGGGATCAATCGTTCCGTTAGTTTCTATCTTCAAGGTCAATTTATCTAAGTCTGTACGCTGCTCAACACGAGCATCATCCACTGAGTAAGACACTTTCAGTACTGGACTGTATGTCGCATCAAGCTGCATCAAACCAATTTCTTTGTCTTCAGTATCACTCTTACGAGCCTCAGAAAGTTGATAACCACGACCGCTACGAACTGTCAATTCAGCATGGAACTTAGCATCCTTAGACAAATGAGCAATTATATGATCAGGGTTTGAAATCTCAACATCCGCTACTGTTTGAATATCTCCGGCTCTTAATACGCCTTCGCCGTTAGCACTCAGCGTAAGGGTAACCGACTCATCAAACTCTTTCTTAACGGCTACGCCTTTAAGGTTCAACAAAATATCAATCACATCCTCTTGCACGCCTTCAATAGAAGAATATTCGTGCAATACGCCATCAATCTTTACTTCTGTAATAGCGGCACCAGGAATACATGACAACAAAATGCGACGCAAAGCGTTACCTAATGTATAACCAAAACCACGTTCTAGCGGCTCGATCACAACTTTGGAGCGCGTACCGTCTTCAGTAGTAACGTCTACAAAGCGTGGGGTTAACAATTGTTCAATAGTTTCTGACATTTTGGATTGTCTCCAGTTATTTACCGGACCCTCTGGCGGGCAACGGTTAAATGTTTACGGTCTAAAGATTAAGCAAGCGCTAAAAAAGCGCTTGCCTAAAGAAGCGTTTTACTTAGAGTAAAGTGCCACTACTAATGATTCGTCGATATCGGCAGACAATTCACTGCGCTCAGGAGCTGCTTTGAAAACACCTTTCTTCGCAGCAACTTCAACTTTACACCAATCAGGCAAACCAATTTGTTCAGCGATTTCTAATGCTGCGCCGATACGTAGTTGCTTTTTAGCTTTATCGCGAATCTCGATTTCATCGCCTGGCTTCACATTGTAAGAAGGAATGTTAACCAATTGACCGTTAACCTTAATTGACTTATGGCTAACTAACTGTCGAGCTTCAGCACGCGTAACAGCAAAACCCATGCGGTATACAACGTTATCTAAACGAGACTCAAGCAGCGTCAACAAGTTCTCACCTGTTGAACCTTTCACACGAGCAGCTTCAGTGTAGTATGCGCGGAATTTCTTCTCTAATACGCCATAAATACGACGTAACTTTTGCTTCTCACGAAGCTGTGTACCGTAAACAGTAGTACGCGGACGACGAGACTGCGCGGTCGCTCCCGGTACTTTGTCCATCTTACATTTTGATTCTAGCGAACGCGCAGGGCTTTTAAGGAATAAATCCGTGCCTTCGCGACGCGCCAACTTACAAGTTGGGCCTATATATCTTGCCATTTTGTTTGTCCTGTCTTTAAAGTTGCTCTCGACCTATGTGACGCGCTTCTACTCCTTGCGGATTTGAAGCCATAGAATCGAACGGGTTATACGCGACGCTTCTTAGAAGGGCGACAACCATTATGTGGAATTGGAGTTACGTCTGTAATTTGCGTTACGTCGAAACCACAGTTATTTAGCGCACGAACCGCTGACTCACGACCAGGACCAGGGCCCTTAACGCGAACTTCGATGTTCTTCATACCAAATTCTTGCGCCATCTTACCGCAGCGATCAGCGGCTACTTGAGCAGCAAAAGGAGTACTTTTACGTGAACCGCGGAAACCAGAGCCGCCAGCAGTTGCCCAGCACAAAGCATTACCGTGACGGTCGCTTATAGTGATGATTGTATTGTTGAAAGAAGCTTGGATATGAGCGATACCATCAACGATATGCTTTTTAACTTTCTTCTTCGTTTTGCTAGGTGATTTAGCCATTTTATTTTCTCAAAAACAGATCTTCTACGTTCCTCACCGGCCTAACCAATATATAGGTTAATTACCGATGACTAATAAAGAAGCTGGCGCTTTAGCGCTTGATTGGTTTACGTGGACCCTTACGAGTACGCGCATTAGTTTTAGTCCGTTGTCCGCGCAAAGGCAAACCACGACGATGACGGATACCACGAAAGCACCCCAAGTCCATCAAACGCTTGATGTTCATGGATACTTCACGACGTAAGTCACCCTCTACTTCGAACTTAGCTACCTCAGCACGAAGCTTTTCAGCTTCTGGCTCAGACAATGCGCTAACTTTAGTAGAGCGTTCAATTCCTGCCGCATCACAAATTGAGTGTGAGCGAGTTTTACCGATGCCGTAGATTGACGTTAGTGCAATCTCAACATGTTTGTGTGATGGTAGATTAATACCTGCAATACGTGCCACTGTGTGTCTCCGGATGCGTTTCTATTACCTTTAGAACCCATCGCTGAACCACGCCGTTAACAGCGCCTTGAACAACAAGGTCCCAAAGGACATTTTGATTTACTTTCTAGTACTACCTGAAAGGCGCGCTAGAATACTGTTTGGGTGTTTAGAAAGCAACCTTTTACAAGCTAAAAGCAAGTAGAAAACTGTTTCAAACCTTTTAAATATTTACTTTGCGTTAGAGGTTCTGTGATTTTGTTTCCAAACGAGGCGCTTGTTAGTTTTAAAGCGGAGTGTGCTGTTGCACATGAGCATTTAAAATTAACAAGCAACGAAGTATGGGAGCAAAAGATCAGTGCCTATAATGCGAAGTTAGCCTTGACGCTGCTTATGACGTGGCTCGCTGCATATAACGCGAACAACACCTTTACGACGAACAACTTTACAGTTACGGCAGATTTTTTTTACTGATGCACGAACTTTCATGATTTACCTCAGAACTATGTTCTAAAATGTTCTTATTTTACTCTTCAGTCGATCTAGCGACGGCGTTTTCGGCCGTTACCAGATTTACCGGTTAAGTTTGTTTTCTTCATTAAGCTTTCATACTGCTGCGACATTAGATGAGATTGCACTTGGCCCATCAAATCCATAATCACAACAACAATAATAAGCAACGATGTACCACCAAAATAAAACGGCACATTGTAATTCACAATCAATAGCTCGGGAAGCAAGCAAACGACTGCTAAGTAGATAGCACCGACCAACGTCAGCTTAGATACCACGCCATCTATATAACGGGCGGTTTGTTGACCAGGTCTTATACCAGGAACAAACGCACCTTGTTTCTTCAAATTCTCGGCAATCTCTTTAGGGTCAAACGTCAACGCGGTGTAAAAGAAGGCAAAGAACAAGATCATGCCAATGTACATGATTGTGTAAACCAACTCACCAGGTTGCATCTTAGTTGAGATATCTCTCAACACACCAGCAACACCGGTAGCGGACTCGTTACCGAAAAAACCGACCAGACTCGCTGGGAACAAAATTATGCTCGAAGCAAAAATCGGTGGAATTACTCCAGCCATATTCATCTTCAATGGAAAATAAGAAGCCGGTGCTTGCATTACTTGGTTGCCACGTTGTTGGCGCGCATAATTCACAGTCAATCGACGTTGGCCGCGTTCAACGAACACCACAAAAGCGGTTACGGCGGCAACTGCGAGCAATAAGAACACCACGAATAAAGGCGAGAACTCACCGCTATTAGCTAACTCGATGGTTCCACCAATAGCGCTAGGCAAGCCAGCGACAATTCCCGCGAAAATGATCAGCGACATGCCATTACCAATACCGCGCTCAGTGATCTGCTCACCCAGCCAAACCAAAAACATAGTTCCGGCGACCAATGCCAACACACAAACGATGGTGAATTGCATTCCCGTTATTAATGTTACTGGCACACCGTTAGCCGTCTGCGACTGCACTGTACTCGCGACACCAAATGCTTGGAAAGTAGCTAGCACTACCGCGGCATACTTGGTCCACTTTTGAATCTTGCGCCTGCCAGACTCACCTTCAGCCTTAATCTGCTTGAGCCGTGGCTCAACTGCAGTCAGCATCTGAATAATAATCGATGCAGATATATAGGGCATCACGCCAAGTGCCATAACTGACAGTCGGCTCAGTGCTCCACCGGAGAACATATTCAATACATCTAGAATAGAACCACGGTTTTGCTCAAAAAGAGCGGAAATGGCAATTGGATCGACACCAGGTACCGGTACATGGGTGCCTAGTCGATAGACTACCAATGCAGCCAACACGAAACCTATTCGCGACCAAAGTTCTTTTAGTTTTCCAGACCCAGCTAGGGCCGCAGCTTGTTCTCGTGACATTATTTAATCCTAAGCTCTTATTCCGTGACTTTTGTGTTAATTATCGTAGTAGCTTTATTGGGACTTAACAGTAACTTTAAAGGTGTCGGTAGAAGACTAAACTAGTCTTCTACTTTTCCGCCAGCAGCTTCGATCGCCGCTTTCGCGCCTTTCGTTGCACCGACGCCTTGAAGCGTTACTGCTTTAGTCAACTCACCAGAAAGAACAACTTTCGCCCGTAGATGACCTGCGTTTAACAATCCGGCTGAACGAAGAGCGGCTAAATCGACCGTTTCGCCTTCAACTAGGTTTAATTCGTGCAAACGAATTTCCGCCATGTTTTTAGCCATCATTGAACGAAAACCACGTTTTGGCAAACGACGTTGAAGAGGCATTTGACCACCTTCAAAACCGATTCGAATTGTACCGCCAGTACGAGACTTTTGGCCTTTGTGACCACGCCCCGCTGTCTTACCAGTTCCAGAACCGATACCACGGCCTACGCGTTTACGCGAATGCTTAGCACCTTCAGCTGGTTTAATTGTATTTAAACGCATTGTTTTATACCTCTTCCCACTTTAGTAAGTAAGAAACTTTATTAATCATGCCGCGGTTTTCAGGGGTATCTATTACCTCAACCGTTTGGTGCATGCGACGCAAACCTAAGCCTTTCACACAAGCCATGTGCTTTGCACCACGACCGAACATGCTTTTAACTAAGGTTACTTGGATTTTCTTTTCGTTAGCCATTTGTCTATACCGAATGTAATCAGGAGAGCGTTACCGCTACTCCATAATTTCTTTAACTGACTTACCGCGCTTAGCAGCAACCGACGCTGGGCTATTGATCGAACGTAAACCTTTAATTGTTGCGCGAACAACATTTACAGGATTAGTTGAACCAATGCATTTCGCCAATACGTCTTTAACACCAACCGCTTCGAATACAGCACGCATTGTGCCACCCGCGATGATGCCCGTACCTTCTGATGCTGGACGCATTACGACGGTAGAACCGGCGTGTGTCGCAACAACAGGGTATTGCAATGTGCCACCAACCAAATGAACTTTCTTCATCTCTCGACGACCAGAATCCATTGCTTTAGACACTGCCAACGGCACTTCTTTCGACTTACCTCGACCAATGCCGACGCTGCCTTTCCCATCACCAACAACCGTTAGCGCGGAAAAACCAAAAATTCGACCACCTTTTACTACTTTCGCTACGCGACGCACATTAATAAGTTGCTCTAAGCTCTCATCAACAGGTGTACGATCATTGCGATTATTTCTTTTTGGACCAGCCATATTATATCTCCTAAGACCCTAAACGGTATCCGTTACAGCTTGAGGCCAGCTTCGCGAGCGGCTTCAGCTAGTGCTTTTACGCGACCGTGGTAACGAAAACCAGATCGATCGAAGGCGACTGACTCAACGCCAGCTTGCTTAGCGAGTTCAGCAATTTGCTTGCCTACTAATGCAGCAGCATCGCAATTACTTGTATTCTTCGCCTCTTTCTTAATACCGGCATCAAGCGTTGACACTGCGGCCAACACATTACCGCCGGTTTCATCGATAACTTGCGCATAGATATGCTGAGAAGTACGGTGAACGCTCAATCGGCTTACGCCTTGACGAGCAATCTTGGCACGCAATTTCTTGGCGCGACGTAGACGAGCTTGTTTTTTATCTTTCATCTTAGACTCCGCTTACTTCTTCTTAGCTTGCTTGCGCAATACGTATTCATCGGCATAACGTACGCCTTTGCCTTTATATGGCTCAGGCTTACGATATGAACGGATCTCAGCAGCTACTTGACCGACTTTCTGCTTGTCGATACCAGTAACAACGATTTCTGTATTGCTCGGAGTTGTAACCGTAATGCCATCACGCACTTCGTATACAACAGGGTGTGAAAAACCAAGAGTAAGGTTCAATTTTTGACCTTGGGCTTGGGCACGATAACCAACACCAACAATAGTAAGCTTCTTTTCAAAGCCGGACGTAACGCCCTTTACCATATTATTGATCAGAGCACGTGTGGTGCCAGCAAGCGCGATTGCGTCTTTGCTGGTCACGTTGGCGGCAACTTTAATAGTTGCATCTTCTTGGGCGACTGAGACAAGCTGATGGACATTCCACTCTAGCTCGCCTTTTGCACCTTTCACCTTAACCAATTGGCCATTCAACGTCACATCGACGCCGCTTGGCAAACTGACAGGTGCGTTTGCAATTCTTGACATTCTATTTTCTCTATTAATGCAGCTTTGGCACCATTGCCGAGGCTTACTTAATTCATTTACGTTAGAGACTCCGGTTAATGAAGGCTTTAACACAGCTTGAGGCCAAGGCCTCAAGGGGCGGCTATACTAACAGCAAATTGGCTATCGCTATAGCCTTTTGTTATAACAAATTGAAGGAAAACAAATCCCGCCGTTTGTTATAACAAACATAGACTTAAAGGCTTAACTTACGTGGCAAAGCACTTCACCACCAACACCCGCAGAACGTGCTGCGCGATCGGTCATAATGCCTTTACTAGTAGAAATAATAGCCACACCTAAACCGCCATTTACTTTCGGCAGCTCTTCAGCGTTTTTATAAACACGAAGACCAGGCTTACTAATACGTTGAATTAGCTCAATTACTGGAGCGCCTTCAAAATATTTCAACTTAATTGTCAAAGATGGTTTTTTATCTTCTACCGAAGCACTGAAATCTTCAATGTAACCTTCTTCTTTTAATACCTTAGCAATTGCTGCCTTGATTTTAGAACCAGGCATTGTTAAAGACACTTTTTCCGCGTGATGCGCGTTACGGATGCGTGTTAGCAGATCCGCGATTGGGTCAGTCATCATAATGGTGTACCGTTTTTATCTGTTGCGCTGCTCAAAACTAATCTTTAAGCAGCTGTACTAAATGTTGTGGAGTTCGAACTTACCAGCTCGCTTTCACTACACCTGGCGCTTGGCCTTTAAGAATTACTTCGCGTAGCTTGATACGACTTAAGCCAAACTTGCGGTAGTAACCGTGTGGACGACCCGTTAAGGCGCAGCGATTACGTTGACGAGACTTACTAGAGTCACGTGGCAACTTTTGCAATGCCATCATCGCCGCCCATTTATCGTCATATTCGACCTCAGGGTCGCTTATAACTTCAGTTAGCTCATCGCGACGCTTTTGGAAGCGGTCATTTAGTTTCGTGCGCTTAACGTCACGAGCGATCATAGATTTCTTAGCCATAGCTTTAGTCTCTAATTATTTAGTCTTAAGAGGAAAGTTGAATCCGCGTAGTAACGCTTCAGCTTCCTCGTTGTTTGCAGCACTTGTAGTAATGGTGATGTCCATACCGCGTAGCGCGTCAACTTTGTCATATTCGATTTCTGGGAATACGATCTGCTCTTTCAGACCGAAAGTGTAGTTACCACGTCCGTCGAAAGATTTAAGGTTCAAACCACGAAAGTCACGAATACGTGGGATTGCAACAGTTACTAAGCGATCAAAAAATTCATACATGCGATCACGACGAAGGTTTACCTTCGCGCCAATCGGCCAACCGTCACGAATTTTAAAGCCGGCTACTGATTTACGAGCCAAAGTTACAACTGGCTTTTGACCGCAAATGCGTTCCAGATCGGCGACCGCACTTTCAATAATTTTCTTGTTACCAACTGCTTCACCCAAACCCATGTTGATCGAAATCATGGTTATACGAGGGATTTGCATTGCACTCGAAAATTTAAACTTTTCTTGCAATTGTGGAACTACGTTCTTCACGTAATGTTCTTGCATTCTTTTCATTGTTTTATACCTTTTAGTGGAAGTGCAACGCCTAAGCGTCTACTTTACTTCCATCAGATTTGAATACGCGGTGCTTATCTTTGCCTTCGCCTTCAATGCGCACTTTGTCCGCTTTGTTGGTTGTAGGGTTTAAGATTGCAACGTTTGATAGTTGGATTGGCGCCTCTTTAGAGATGATGCCGCCCGTCACGCCCGCCATAGGGTTAGCTTTAACGTGCTTTTTAACCAACTGAATATCATTAACCAAGGCGCGACCATCTTCCATAATCTGAAGAATAGCTCCGGTTTTACCCTTATCGCGTCCTGATACTACGATCACTTGATCGCCTTTTTTAATCTTGTTCATAGTCTTAGCCTATTCTGATAATCGTTTATAGCACTTCAGGTGCTAGTGAAACGATCTTCATAAAGTTATCGTTACGTAACTCGCGAGTTACTGGGCCAAAGATACGAGTACCCATAGGCTGTCTTGATGCGTTCAAGATAACTGCAGCGTTCTTATCAAAACGGATAACTGAACCATCTGAACGACGAACACCTTTACGAGTGCGAACGATAACTGCGTCATACACAGCACCTTTCTTAACACGTGAGTTAGGAAGTGCTTCTCGAACACTTACTTTAATAACGTCGCCGATACCGGCATAACGTCGCTTAGAGCCACCAAGAACTTTGATACACATTACTTTACGTGCACCGCTGTTGTCAGCTACTTCTAAAATACTTTGCATTTGAATCATGGGGTTACTCCAATTCTATTCAGTGCTTAAATTCTTATGATTGATTAACGAAGCAGACTAAGCAATAACGGCTTTATCTACAACTTTAACCAAGCGCCAAGACTTATTCTTTGACAGCGGACGACATTCTTCAATGAGTACAGTGTCGCCTTCGCCACACACATTCTCTTCGTCATGAGCCAAAAACTTAGTCGATTTACGGATGTACTTACCGTACAAAGGGTGCTTTTCGCGGCGTTCTACCATCACTGAGATAGTTTTTTCGCCTTTGTTGCTTACCACTTTGCCTTCAACGCTACGAGCGCCAGTATTTTCAGTCATTTCAATAACCTCTAACTTTGAGCAGCTATAGCAGCTAGCTCGTTTAGGATAGTCTTGATACGAGCTACTTCACGACGAATCTTTTTGAAACGTGATGTATCCGAAAGTTGACCAGTGCCTCTTTTCATACGAAGGCTGAATTCTTCTTTACGAAGCTCAACCAATTCGTCTTTCAGCTCGGTAGCTGACTTTGCGCGTATTACCGCAGCTTTTGATTCAGTAGCCATTAGTCACCTACCTGACGCTTAACAAATTTACATTTAAACGGAAGTTTCGCAGCCGCTAAAGTGAACGCCTCACGTGCAAGCTCTTCGCTAACACCTTGAAGTTCATATAACATTTGGCCTGGCTTTACTTCCATAACCCAAAATTCGGGGTTACCTTTACCTTTACCCATTCGGGTTTCTAACGGCTTCTTAGAAACCGGCTTGTCTGGGAAAACACGAATCCAAACACGACCGCCACGTTTAATGTGACGAGTAATTGTTCTACGTGCTGCCTCAATCTGACGCGAAGTCATGCGACCACGTGTAGTTGATTGCAAACCGAATTCACCGAAGCTCACCTTGTTACCAGTGGTGGCTAATCCGCGATTACGCCCTTTATGCGCTTTGCGGAATTTGGTACGTTTTGGTAATAACATTTTTATCTTCCTCTATAGTCAGCGCGCTATTTAGCGGCAGGCGTAGCTTTGTCTTCAGACACTACACTATTAACAGGTTGGAAAATTTCGCCTTTGAAGATCCACACTTTGACACCAATGATGCCGTAAGTAGTCAATGCTTCGCTGGTTGCATAATCGATATCGGCACGTAGCGTATGAAGTGGCACACGACCTTCGCGGTACCATTCTGAACGCGCAATTTCAGCACCATTCAAACGACCCGAGATCATAACCTTTACGCCTTGAGCACCAGCACGCATGGCTGATTGAACAGAACGCTTCATTGCACGACGGAACATTACGCGCTTTTCTAGCTGCTGGCAGATGCCGTCTGCAACTAACTGAGAATCAATCTCAGGCTTGCGAATTTCTTCAACCGACACTTGTGTTGGTAGGCCAGTCATCGCCGCAATAGCTTTACGCATGCGATCAATGTCTTCGCCTTTCTTACCAATAACAATACCTGGGCGGGCTGTATGGATAATTACATTGATGTTTTGCGCTGGGCGCTCAATCGTAATATTACTTACCGCCGCGTTCTTTAATTTCTTTTCAAGAAACTCACGAACTTTCAAGTCTTGCAATAAGAACTTCGAGTAATCAGTTTTGTCAGCAAACCATTTGGCATTGAAATCTTTAACAATGCCCAAACGCATACCGTTAGGATGTACTTTTTGACCCATTTTATTGGCCTCCGTTGCTGGCGCTGTGGACACCTAGTTCGTCGCTCACAGAAACTGTGATGTGACTAGAACGTTTCAAAATTCCAAACGCACGCCCTTTAGCTCGAGGACGCATACGCTTCATGGTTGGACCTTCGTCAACGAAGCACTTAGATACAAACAACTCATCGATGTCTGCACTTTCATTGTGCTCAGCGTTGGCGATAGCCGACTCAAGTGTTTTCAATACTAGGCTCGACGCTTTGGTCTCACCGAAAGAAAGAATCTCTAGCGCACGAGACACAGACTTACCGCGGATTAGATCCACTGCTAGACGTGCTTTTTGTGGTGAGATGCGAACATTTTTCGCAGTAGCTTTAACTTGCATTATAGTTAACCCCTATCGACCTTTCTTATCAGCAATATGGCCTTTGAACGTACGAGTTGGCGAAAATTCACCCAACTTGTGTCCAACCATATTTTCCGAAATCAACACTGGTATGTGTTGACGACCGTTATGAACAGCAATAGTCAAACCGACAAATTCCGGCATGATCATGCTACGACGTGACCAAGTTTTGATAGGCTTGCGGTCATGTGCTGCCGCTGCCTTCTCAACTTTTGCCCATAGGTGGTGATCTACGAATGGGCCTTTTTTAATTGAACGTGCCATTAGCTAGTCCCCTATTTCTTGCGACGACGAATAATCATCGAATCGCTGCGTTTGTTTGAACGAGTACGGTAACCCTTAGTAGGTACACCAGTAGGTGATACCGGATGACGACCACCGGACGTACGGCCTTCACCACCACCATGTGGGTGATCTACTGGGTTCATAGCAACACCACGAACAGTTGGGCGAATACCACGCCAGCGCTTAGCACCGGCTTTACCCAATTTACGTAGAGAATGCTCTGAATTACCGACTTCGCCTAGGGTTGCACGACATTCAAGAAGAACCTTGCGCATTTCGCCAGAGCGTAAACGGATTTGAGCGTACTTGCCCTCTTTACCAACGACTTGGATTGAAGTACCAGCAGAACGAGCCAATTGGCCGCCTTTTTCTGGCTTCAACTCAACGTTGTGTACAACCGAACCTACCGGGATGTTACGCAATGGCAAACAGTTACCTGTCGCGATTGGCGCATCGATGCCAGAGATTACTTTATCGTCTGCCTTGATGCCTTTTGGCGCCAAGATATAACGACGTTCGCCGTCGGCGTACAATAATAGTGCTAAGTGTGCGCTTCGATTTGGATCGTATTCCAAACGCTCTACCTTTGCAGGTATTGCATCTTTGTTACGACGAAAATCTATAACACGATATTTACGCTTGTGACCGCCACCTCGATGACGGACAGTGATGCGACCTACATTGTTACGTCCGTTTATCGCCCGCTTTGACTCAAGCAGAGCTTTGAACGGCTCGCCTTTGTGCAAATCAGGGTTAACAACACGTACTGTGCCGCGACGACCCGGAGAGGTAGGTTTTAACTTTACCAATGCCATTTCTATTTACCTTACAGTCTTATGCTTGAAACTCAGCGAAATCAATATCGCTGCCGTCTTTCAAGCGGATGTATGCTTTTTTTCGATCGTTTCGTTTGCCAATTGATTTGCCAAAACGTTTAGTCTTACCTTTAACGTTTAAGATTTTCACTGACTCAACTTCAACGTCGAATGCTTGCTCAATTGCCGCTTTCACGTCATTACGTGTGGCGCTATTAGCTACTTGAAATACAGCTTGGCCGGACACTTCAGCGGCTCGTGTGCTTTTCTCTGTAACAACAGGTGCGATTAGCACTTGATACAATTCGTCTTTTGACAGCGCGGAGCCGCCATAATGTTTACTTTGGCTCATGCGAAAGTCTCCTCGATTTGCTTAACCGCCGCTGAAGTCATTAAGACTTTATCGAAACCGATTAAGCTGATCGGATTGATCTCGTCAGCTTCTAAAATACCAACGTGATACAAGTTGCGAGATGCCAACGCCAAGTTCTCATCAAACTCATGCGTTACTACCAATACGTCTTCGATCTTCATCTCATTCATTCTGGCGACTAGCTGCTTAGTTTTAGGCTCAGCAACAGTAAAGTCATCAGCAATAATCAAACGATCTTGACGTACCAACTCAGACAAAATTGAACGCATCGCTGTTCTGTATGCCTTGCGATTCATTTTTTGTGAGAAATCTTGAGGTGCTGCTGGGAATGTTTTACCACCACCACGCCAAATTGGGCTTCGCGAAGTACCGGCACGAGCTCGGCCAGTACCTTTTTGACGCCAAGGCTTAGCACCGCCACCAGATACCGAAGAACGGTTCTTTTGGCTGCGTGTGCCTTGACGAGCACCCGCTTGATAAGCGACAACTGCTTGATGGATCAGGTTTTCATTGTACTCGACGCCAAATACATCGTCAGATACGTTCAAAGCTGAACCGTTATTTTGTTTTAGTTCCATGATGCGACCTACTTCTGAGTTTTATCTTTCGATTTAACGGAAGGCTTGATGATCACGCTACCGCCTTTTGATCCAGGCACAGAGCCTTTAACCAAAATAACGTTACGCTCAGCGTCTACTCGAACTACTTCCAAGCCTTGCTGAGTACGCTTACGTGCACCCATGTGTCCGCCCATTTTCTTGCCTTTAAAGACTTTACCTGGGTCCTGACACTGACCAGTTGAACCGAGCGAACGGTGAGATACAG